>PLIU01000300.1 GCA_003140095.1 Verrucomicrobiales bacterium
TATGGCATCGTCAAACAGCATCAAGGTTGGGTGCTGGTGGAAAGCCAGGTGGAGAAGGGATCGACCTTTACCATTTTCCTGCCCTGCGCCCTGGAGTCGGCCATGGCCGCGCCGGAGGAGATTCCGTCGGCCATGGCCCTGGGCGACGAAACCATTCTGGTGGTCGAGGATGAACCGGCGTTGCGGGAGTTGGTGGTCAACATTCTGGAATTGTGCGGCTACCGCATTTATCAAGCCGGCACCGGCCCACAGGCGCTGAAGGTGTGGGAGGAGCACAAAGCGGAGATAGATTTATTATTGACAGACATGGTNNTTGAAAGTCATTTACACCAGCGGTTACAGCCCCGGCATGGCGGGCAAGGACATCGCATTGCTGGAAGGATTCAATTTTCTGCCCAAGCCCTATCCACCCCGGCGGCTGGCCCACCTGGTGCGCGAGTGCCTGGACAGCAAGCGCTGAAGGTGAATTCCCGCCACATTCATCCGTGGGTGTTCATGATCCTCATCATCCCATTCGGGGTGGTGTCGGGATATATCGGAGTGACGCTGGCGTTCCAACTGACGCGGTCTGGTGTTTCGGTAGGCCCAGTCGCGGCCTTGATGGCGCTTGCGATCTTGCCGAATACATGGAAGTTTTTCTGGGCTCCGGTCATAGACGTGACGCTCAGTCAAAAAAAGTGGTACCTTATCGGGGGCGCTCTCAGCGCGGTCGGGATTGCGGCGATGGGTTTCTTCCCCGCGACGAAGTCGGGGTTGGCCGCTTTGTCGGTCATCAGCTTTCTCAGCAGCCTGGCGGCGACTGTCCTCGGCATGTCCGTGGATAGCCTGATGGCTTACAGCACACCGGAGGAACTGAAGGGACGCGCCGGGGGCTGGTTCCAGGCGGGAAGTCTCGGCGGGAACGGGATCGGCGGCGGACTTGGATTGTTCCTAGTCGAGCGGCTGCCCTCACCGTGGATGGCCAGTTGTATCGTCGGTGGCTTGTGCCTGCTGTGTTGTGTGGCGCTCGGCAGAGTGCCGACGCCCGCCCGTTCGCTGGAGGTGACCGGACTGTTTCCAAGCCTGGCCGCCACCGCCAAGGATCTCTGGCAGATGGTGAAGAGCCGGCCGGGTCTGCTCGCTCTGATCCTGTGCTTCCTGCCGATCGGCTCGGGTGCGGCACCATTGCCAGCCATCGCCCAGGAGTGGCGAGCCTCAGCCAATGTCGTGGCGCTGATTACCGGGGTGCTTGGGGGCGTCGTGTCCGCGGTTGGATGCATCAGCGGCGGCTGGATCTGCGACCGGATGGACCGCAAGAGCGCTTACGTTTGGTTCGGCCTTTTCCAGGCCGCCGGAGGGTTGGCCATGGCCCTGCTCCCACGCGACCAAGCCATGTATGTTCTGTGGGGCTCCGTCTATGCCTTCACGACGGGTTTGACTTACGCGGCTTTTTCCGCATTCGTGCTCGAGGCCATTGGCAAAGGGGCGGCCGCCACCAAGTATAACGCGCTGGCCTCGCTCTCTAACGTGCCCATCTATTACATGACGAACATCGATGGCTGGGCGCATGATCGCTGGGGTTCGACCGGAATGTTCTTTACTGAGTCGGGGCTTGGAGTGGCGGGAGCGGTGGGTTTTATCTCGGTGGCCAGAATCCTTCTGCGCAAACGCAGACAGTCCACTTCTGTCTAACAAATCCGAATCGATGACTTCAAATTCAGCCAGGAACGCGAGGGCTTTTGTGTTTTAATAAGCGAACCAGCGGTTGCATTACAAGAGCCGTCGCCCGAACGCGTGCAAAATAAACACACCATCTGCAAGGTCGCGAGTTATTGGGCTGCGCACTTTGGCTGTTCGACCGAGGCGCTATTTGCCCAACCGTTGCACATCGTCACCCACGCGGCGGACCTTGCCGGCTATGATGGCATTTTCGCGCTCTTTCGGGACGGAGCGGCGACGGCTTCTTTTCCGCTAGACTGCGTTGAATCACTTCGCCGCCTATTGCCGTCGCAGCCACTTACACCTGTCCGTGTTGCTGACGCTTTTAGTGGTTCGAGCTTCACGGTAATTGGCCCAGCCTACATCGGCTATGCGGAGATTGTTCGTCCGCCCTCTCGCCCCGTTCGTTCACTGGCCGCGAGTGACGCATCGAAAGCCGGAGACCTGCGAGCGGTTTGCTCCCGGCCGGAGTGGGAGCACGGAGGGAGTGATGTCAACGCGCGGCCGTCGTCGGGAGTCTTCGCCGGCAGCGAGCTTGTCGCGTTGGCGGGTTACGAAGTTTGGGGCGGCGTCCTTGCTCACATATCCGTAATCACGCATCCGGCTTATCGTGGCCGGGGCTTCGGTTGCAGCGCGGTCGCGCACCTCGCCCATGTCGCCCTGGCTGCCGGGCTTGTTCCCCAGTATCGCACGCTCGAATCGAATCGACCGTCAATTCGCATCGCCGAGTCTCTCGGGTTTGTTCACTATGCGAGTTCCGTCGCCGTTAGACTTAAGCTCGCCGACTAACGAAAAATATGGCACTGAGGGAAACGCCTGGGACATTGCAGCGAAAGGACTCAGGGAAAGCCGAGGCCGTAGTAGCGGGCGGAGTAATTCGTCCACTGGGGATCGCTGAAATAGAAACTGTTGCTGAGCGTGAGCGACAGGAGCGGAGTCCAAACGGGGCTGGCCAGATTGGTGCAGGCTTCCACCACAATGGGGATATTCGTGGGGGCGCCGTTGATGACGGTGAATCCAAATTGATTGTTCCGCACGCCAAAGTTGGCGCCGCAGGCTTGGATCAGCGGGTTCCACAGCACGGCTGGACGACCTGCAAAAAGGGAACTCCAGCCGGCGGTACCAGGCAAATAATAGATTGTCGTAATGTCGCTGATTCCATTGTAGAACGCAGTCGGATCAGCGGTGGGAGCGTTGCCTGTGAAAAAGACGCTGGCCAGGGAGACTTCAGAGAACGCAGACGCCCCGATGTTGGTGACGCTACCGGGAATCGTGACGCTAAGCAGACTGCAAAAACTGAACGCACCCGCGCCGATGCTGGTGACGCTGTCGGGNNTGTTGGTGACGCTACCGGGAATCATCATGCTGCCCCAGAGGTCGCTGCCATTAAACGCAGCGTCTCCGATGCTGGTGACGCCGCTGGGAATCGTGACGGTGCCCAAAAAGAGGCAACCCTCAAACGCCGCGTCTCCGATGTTGGTAATGCTGCCAGGAATCGTGACGCTGCGCAGGCCGCTGGAATTAAACGCATAATCCCCGATGCTGGTGACGCCTTCCTCGATTGTGACGCTGGCCAGGAGGGCGCAGGAACCGAACGCCCATTCTCCGATGCTGGCGATGCTGCCTGGAATGCTGACGCTGGTCAGGTCGCTGGCAGCGAACGCACCCGGCCCGATGTTGGTGATGTTGTTGCCGATCATGATGCTGTTCAGATTCTGGCAGTCATAAAACGCATCCGCCCCGAAACTGGTGACGCTGTCTGGAATCGT
>PLIU01000179.1 GCA_003140095.1 Verrucomicrobiales bacterium
TATTGCGGGGAGGTGTAGTAGAAACGGGCGGGGTGGTTGGGGGCGTTGGTGTCGTCGAATTGCATCAGCCCGTTGGTGTCGGCGGTGGCGATGCCCAGGTCCAGCCAATTGAGCAGGTTCTCACTGGCCTCGATGTCGAAGCTTTCGCCGGGGGAGCCTTGTGCTTGCAAGATCACGGTGCCGTCGGAGCGGCGTTGGAGGGTGACGGGAGAGTATTTGATGGTGACGATTTCGGTCCCTCCCGCCGCCGTGGTGTCATAGCCGGTGACATAGACGTTGCCGTTGTTATCCACGGCGATGGCGTTGCCGGCGGCGTTGCCGCTCCCGGGCCTGGCGTAGCGTTGCAGCCAGATTTGATTGCCATTGTTGTCAAATTTGATCGTTACGATGTCGTTGGCGGAGTTCGTGCCGGGCGAAAAGCCGGTGACATAGACGCTGTTGGCTTGGTCGACCGCAATCGCCGTTCCTACGCTCGCTGCGACGGTTGTTGAGAAGTAAAGGTTTGTCCATATGTAACTCCCGGTGCCGTTGATGGCGAAAGTGCCTATAGGAAGCGGGCTCGTTGGAAACAGAATCGTAAGCTGGCCCGTGACAAAAGTATTGCCCAATCTATCTACTGCCAGAGCGTGCGCTAAACTTGCACCATACGTTGTTGGATTGGATGCCGACCAAACCTGATTTCCATCCGAAGTGTAGCTGAATGTTGAGTATGGCTGGGAATAGCCGTTTACTAGAACGGAGACATTGAAATTACTGCCGATTGCCATTCCTGCCACTTGGACGGCTGGCACGCTGGCCATTGGCACGATGTTCTTCCAAATTTGAGTTCCATTCTGATCGTACTTTATCAAAAGAAGCCCATTAACACAGGTCACGTTCTGCCGTTCATAAAAACAGTCGTATGTGTCCGAGCCAGCCACGTACGAATTGCCGCCGCTGTCCACAACCACGGCTTGGGATACTACAGGGCCATTTGGTTCGATGTAGGAAGCGGACCATAAGTTTGTTCCGTTAAGCGCTATTTTCACCGTGTCAAATATGGATGCAAAGCCCGTGACAATAGCATTGCCTCCGGAATCTATGGCAAGGGCAGCGCCGTCGTAAGGCGCTGTCCAAAGCTGATTGCCGTTTGTGTCGTATTTCACCGTGAGCGCGTTGCCTGTTACCACCACATTGTTGCTGAGGTCCAAGGCGAAACCAGATGGTGTGGCGGATGGAAAGTTGGTTGAATCATATCGCGAAGCCCACATTGGGTTGCCGTTGGGAGCATATTTGAGAGTGACGTATCCGAGGTTGGTGTTGGTGTTCTGGGAAAAACCGAGAACATAAATGTTCCCTGTCGAGTCAAGCGCGATTTTTACCGCTTGATTTGTACCATTTAGAATCCCGTTATTGTAGCGCGATACTGAGGCTTGTTGGATTTGGGCTGGGGCGGAAAGCGACGTCAACGCCGTCAAGGCAAGAACGGCGATCAGGCGGAGCGATCCCGGATTCTTTTGGCGATGCGCCAACAGGTGCAACCGAGACGGTCGCGCTCCCCGGAAAAACGCAGTGTTAGATGTGTTCATAACGTTAAATTGAAGATGTGCATGACGGAAGAGGCTGGATCGGTGAAAAGAGGAACGCTGTTGGCGTTGGTGTTGGAGTAAATGTTATTTCCTAAGAACCAGCCAAAACTGTTGGTGTAGGGGAGTTGAACATGGAAGCTTACACCCTCGCCCAAAACGTTGCTGAAAATCTGGGCGCTGGTAATGTAATCGCCTGTACTGGCATATCCAATGGCGCCATACGTCACGCCTCGGAAATCATTGTCCATGACCAGTACATTTGCACAGTTCGTCTTGAAAGCAACCCCCCGACCGCCGGTTACCATCTTGTTGCCGAAATATTGGCCGCCGGGGAGAATTGGAGGCTGACGGCTTTTCGCGTTCTTCCTGGTGAAGATTGGGTTCGGGCTTGCCGCGCTGTGCTATTCCCGGCCGCCATAGCCTCGGCGGCGGCCGCGCTCGGTCGTGGCCACTTCAAATGTTGTTCTTACCATAAGCCATTGCGGGGAGGTGTAGTAGAAGCGGGCGGGGTAGTTGGGGGCGTTGGTGGTCGAATTGCATCAGGCCGTTGGTGTCGGCGGTGGCGAGGCCCGGGTCCAGCCACGCCCAAATTATGCGATTATGTGGGACTGACTTCCGCCGCAGGCAGGCTATGGCAACAAGTGGACGCGACAATGACGATCGCGCTGCCGAAGAAGGCGCTCGTGGTGGAGAAGCCCACCCAAGCACGCATTTTGCAATTCCGGGCATGGCATGGTAGTGTGCCAGGTGTGCGGCGCGCAAGCGCCTGTTCTTTGACAATTTGCAGATGGGAATCTGGCTTGGCCAAGCCTGCCGGAAGAAGCGCCTTCCCGGCGATTGGGCTGAAAGTGAGTGGATTAGCAGTGCTTATGCTATGCCGAAGTATGTCGAGCAACCACATGGCTTAACAAAAGTCGCGGAGGGGTTTCAAGTTGCGTGGATTTCACGCATATCAGGCCCGAACGACCCGCTCAATCAAACCGAATCCAACCGAATCAAACCAAATCAAACCTGGGGGCGCTTGGAGTGTCCTGAAATTGGACAATCTGAAAGGGAAAGAGGGCGGCGGAATAGCGCTCGGTCAAACCCAATGAAAACCAGAAAAGGAGGATTTACGATAAGAAACTCTAATCATTTGCGACATAGGCGGTGATTTTTTCGGATTCCGAAATCGTACGGGATTGACGCCTGAAGCCCCTGCCTGCAACTTGCGGGTTATGAACTTCAATTCTCGATCGGTCATGGCGGTCCTCCTCTCATTGGCCGCCGCAGTCCAGATGGCATCGGGCGCGGACAGCCCAAAGACCGTCTCCCTCATCAATGGAAAAGACCTGACTGGCTGGAAAACGGTCGGCCGCGGAACAAGCGAATGGACGTTCGGCAAAGCCGCTATGGATCCGGATGCCCCGGCGAAATTGAAGGTGGCCGGCCCTGGAGAGGATTTGATCAATACGAACCGGACCGTGAATCTCTCGTCGGAAGCGGTTTTCGGCGATTGCATTGTGGAAGTGGAGTTCATGGTGGGGAAATCGACGCCTGGCAACGGGACGGACTCCAATTCGGGCCTCAAGATGATGAACATTTACGAAATCCAGATCTTCGACAATTATGGCAAAGAGAAACCAGGCAAGACGGACTGTGGCGCGGTTTACAGCGAGACGGCGCCTTTGGTGAATGCCTGCAAGAAACCCGGCGAATGGCAGAGTTTGATGATTGATTTCCGCGCGCCGCGCTTCGACGAGGCCGGCAAGAAAACCGCCAACGCCAAATTTGTGAAGGTGACGCTCAACGGGCAGGTCGTGCAGGACAACGTGGAAATCGCCCACGGCACGAACGTTAGCCGCAATGCCAAGGAGCATCCAACCGGCCCGATTTATCTGCAAGGCGACCACGGTTCGGTCGCGTTCCGCAATCTCAAAGTCACCACTCTCAATTAGCATGACAAACAGGTTCTCCCGCCGATCGTTTCTCGCGGCGCTTTCCCTCACGGTGTTCGCGCTCACGCCGTCGCGCGGCGGCGAGCCGTCGAGAATGGCGGCGGCGTTGCAGCCGTTTGTTGACAGCCACTCGTTGGCCGGCGCGGTCACGCTCGTGGCGTCGTCGAACAACATTCTCGGCGTGAACTGCGTTGGTTATGCGGACGTGGGCGCAAAAAAAGCGATGCAGCCCGATACGATGTTCTGGATCGCGTCGCAATCGAAGTCCATGACCGCCGCGGCGTTCATGATGCTCGTCGATGCAGGAAAGGTGAGCGTGGATGACCCGGTGGAAAAATATCTGCCGGAGTTCAAGGGACAGATGCTCATCGCGGCACAGAGCGGCGAAAAAACGGTGCTCCAGAAACCATCGCACGCGATTCTCGTCCGTGAAGTGCTCTCTCACACCAGCGGCCTGCCGTTCAAATCGCGCGTGGAGGAGCCGACGCTCGACGGACTCCCGTTGCGCGAGGCGGTGATGAGCTACGCGTTGTCGCCGCTTCAATTTGAGCCTGGCACGAAATACCAGTACGCGAATGCGGGCATCAACACGGCTGCGCGCATCATCGAGGTCGTGGCCGGAATGCCCTATGAGGAATTCATGGAGGAACGTTTATTCAAGCCGTTGGGCATGAAAGATACGACGTTCTGGCCCACGGAAAAGCAGGTTCGAAGAATCGCCAAGTCTTACCAACCGAACGCGGCGAAGAATGGTCTCGAAGAAACTAAAATCGGCCAGCTTCATTATCCACTTTCCGATCACACCGTTCGTTTCCCGATGCCCGCGGGCGGACTCTTTTCAACCGCGGAGGATGTCGCGACATTCTGCCAGATGATTCTGCGCGGCGGTGAAATCGGCGGCCAACGATACCTGTCGGAAAACGCGGTCAAGATGATGACGAACAAGCAAACGGGCGATGCGGTCAAAGACAGCTATGGATTTGGATGGGCCGTCGGTCCCAATTGGACAGGGCACGGCGGCGCAGAATCGACGAACATGGAAATTAATCGGCAAAGCGGACTCATTTTTGTTTTCATGGTGCAGCACGACGGATTTCCGAATGACGGCGGGAGAAGCCGCGATGCGTTCACGCAGGCTGCCATCGCCCAATTCGCGAAATAATTTCGATCAGCCACAACTCTCGGAAAGCGGGGAATGTACGATCCCCCCCTACAACATATTTAGGCGGCCATCTACAGACAATGGATTGTAAGACGCTTATATTATGAGTGTGAAAACGTCTGAATCGCTTTTCACGACGAACGCAAAAGTTGGTTTAAGAGAAAGGTCTTAAGATGAATGCACGAAGTCTTAAATGCACAATCGGAGCGGTCCTGGCTCTTGGAATGCTGGCCGCGTTGCCGGCGCAGGCTGGAAGCGCCTTGATCAAAATTACCCATGCCACCACGCCTTACAAAGGTGCGGTCCAACACGCGCCCGCACCGGCGGCAACGGTTCAGGCCAGAGTGAATCCGGCCCAAAGCGAAGTTCAAGTGGCCGTCATGGCAAGCTCGCCCGTACAGCCGGGGGCAAGGCGGTCGGTTTATATCCATCGATGATCGTGATATAGGCAAAAACACCGGGAAAACGAGTATCTCAAGCGCATGGTTGCCGGCGGATGCCGACTCAGTCAAGGAGAATAATGTTTATGACAGAACAAATCGAACTCGCAACCGCCCTGCTGGCGCCGCTGGGAAGCGCCTTTGTGCCAGCCGCCACGGCGCCGGTTATCATCCGGGATTGCTTCAAAAAGACCACCGGCGTCAGAATCTCCACCATTTTTGCCGAATTCAAGAACCGGTTCTTCGACAAGACCGAAAGTCCGACTGCGGAAGTGGCTTACGGCAAATACAAGCTGCTGTCCATTTCGCCCGACGGTCCCATTATTGCCGAACTCGGCGGCGCAAGCAAAGTCGAAGGCACGTTTACCGCAGCCTTGGCGCTCCTGCAGGGACAGCCTAAAGGCGAGGCGGGATTTCTCCAAACCAACGGCTACGCCAATATCTTCTACGCCAAAGATAAAAAGGGAGAGCTGTGCGCCATCCGCATCGGTTGGACCAACGATGGCTGGGTGGTGGACGCGATGTCCGTGACGGATCCGCAGGCCTGGCACGGCGAACATTTGATATTCTGTCCAGTCGCAGGCACTGGGAGCCTTTGAATGATCCTTACATCATCCCTTTCAGTCTTCCGCGGCGCCCTTTGGTAAGGATGCCGGCGATTGTAACATAAATGTTAAAAATCAGAGTCCTTCGAGAATCTTCTTGCCAAAGAGCTTCCGGCACGATACAACCTCATCGTAAGCCATGCATGGAAATTCACGATAAATCGACAAGCCATGCCAAGCGCCTTGAATGCGAAAGGAATTATTTATGCCTTCGACTAAAGCTCTTATCCCGCTCGCCGGCAGCGAGCGCGCCCTGCGCTCCGGATCCAAACTCATAGGGCCTGCCAATCCAAAAGAGCGCGTCGAAGTGACCGTGCGGCTCCGCTCGCGCAACAAAAAACAGGCCTCCGCCGATAAGATTGGATCGCTGCAGCCCCTCAAACGGCATTATCTGAGCCGTGAAGGATTCGCCGCGGCCTATGGAGCGGCGCCGGCAGACGTGACTAAGATCAAGGCGTTTGCCAAGAAGAATAAGCTGGCCGTGGTGGCCGTTAATCCGGCCCAACGCCACGTCATTCTCTCCGGCTCCGTCAAAGCCCTCAGCGACGCGTTTCAGGTCAAGTTGATGGAGTATGAGCATGCGGAGGGCAATTATCGCGGACGTATTGGGCGAATCCACTTGCCGTCGGAATTGGTTCCGGTCGTGGAGGGAATCTTTGGTCTGGACAATCGCCGCATGGCCCGGCCGCACATCGTCACGGCCGAGCGATCTGGAGCGTCTCAGGCCACAGGCGCGTCCAGCTACACCGCCTTGGAGGTCGCGCAGTTTTATGATTTCCCCACCGGCTTGGACGGCAGCGGCGAGTGCATTGGGATCCTGGAGTTTGGCGGAGGTTACAATCCGAGCGATCTGACGACGTATTTCTCGCAAATGGGAATCGCCACCCCGTCTGTTTCCAGTGTGTCGGTGGACGGCGTGAACAACAGCCCGGGCGATCCCCAAGCGGACCCTGAGGTGGCGCTGGATATTGAAGTGGCCGGCACGATTGCGCCCGGTGCCAAGATCGTGGTGTATTTTGCTCCCTTCACTGAACAAGGATGGGTGGACGCCTTGACGACGGCGATACATGACAGCACGAACAAACCTTCCGTGATCTCGATCAGTTGGGGTTATGCCGAAGGAGAACCGGTGCAAGGTTTTGAATGGACGCCACAAGCGGTGCAAGCTGTCAACCAAACGTTGCAGGCCGCCGCAGCCATGGGAGTGAGCGTATGTGTGGCCTCCGGCGACAATGGTTCCAGTGACGGGATCAATGACGGCCTTGCGCACGTGGATTTTCCGGCGGCCAGTCCCTACGCTCTCGGATGTGGCGGCACAAAGTTGACGGCTGCCGATAATAAGATTCGGAGCGAAGTGGTGTGGAACCAGAATGGTTCCGGCGGTGGGGGAGGCATCAGCGCCATGAACGCGCTTCCGAGCTGGCAGACGGGCATCGTGCCGCCTTCGGTCAATCCAGGTCATCAGGCCGGTCGCGGTGTTCCGGACGTTTGCGGCGACGCCGACCCCTCCACGGGTTATCAAATATTCTACGATGGACAGGCGAACGTGGTTGGCGGCACCAGCGCCGTAGCTCCGCTCTGGGCTGGGTTGCTGGCCCGGGTAAACCAGAAACTAGGCACGCCGGTTGGGTACTTTAATCCGTTGCTCTACAGCAACGTTGGTGAATCAAGCGCCTTCCATGACATCATCAAAGGGAACAACGACACCACCGGGCACGTCGGGGGCTATTCAGCCGGCAAAGGATGGGATGCCTGCACGGGCTGGGGCAGCCCTGATGGCGCCAATTTGCTGCAAGCATTTTCCCCTGGCAATGGTTCATAGCGAATAACGATGCCAAAACGCGTCGTCCAAAACGCCACGCGCACGCTGCGAACCGCGCATTCCTCCGCTGGCGTGACGCCTGCCGCGGGTTTAATGCGGATCAATCACATCGTTGTGTTGATGCTGGAAAACCGTTCCTTCGATCACATGCTCGGTTTTCTCTATGCGGGTCAGGCAAATCAGTCTCCGTTGGGGCAGCCCTACGAAGGGCTGACGGGCGGTGAGTATAATGTTGACAGCAAAGGAAGCAAGGTGCGGGTGTTCCAGATTCCGTCCAATGATCCTTATCTTTACTATTATCCAAAATCCGACCCCGGCGAAGGGTTCATCAATACCAATGCGCAGCTCTTTGGCACGACCACGCCGCCCGCGGGGGCGCAAGCCGCCAATGGCGGTTTTATCACCAATTTCGGGGCCACCTTGAATTATCAACAAAAAGATACCGGCGGCCATTGGAACATACTTCCGGGAACAGTGGAAACAGACATCATGGGCATGTACACTCCAAACCAACTGCCGGTGTTATCAGGTTTGGCCAAGGGGTACGCGGTCTGTGATTTCTGGTTTGGTTCGGCCCCTACCGAGACCTTGCCCAACCGCGCTTTCGCGCTGATGGCAACCTCACAAGGGCATCTGGACGACACGGTGAAGGTTTACACCGCGCAAAGCATTTTCAACCTAATGGACGCCAATCATTGCACTTGGGCCGTCTATGGTTACGACCAGTTGCCGCTCACGCAGCAGCTCGTGGCGGACATCACGAAAGCGCCCGCGGCCCACTTTGGCAAATTTCAGGATTTCAAGAGTGCCGTGCAGACAGGCGCGCTGGCCAATTTTGTTTTTCTGGAACCCTCGTGGGAGAGCCAGGGAAACAGCCAGCACCCAAACTACGACGTCGCAGCCGGAGAAGCGCTCATCCATCAGGTTTACACCACGTTATTCGGTTCCAGCGTTTGGAACCAAACGTTATTGATTATCACTTACGACGAACATGGAGGCTGTTTTGATCATGTGGCGCCTCCTTCCAATGCCACGCCGCCGGATAATTTGGCCGGACAATATGGATTTCAATTTACCCGGTTTGGTCCGCGCGTTCCGACGGTCTTAGTGTCGCCTTGGATAGAGGCGGGCACTGTGTACCGGGTGACGCAAAGCGGAAGCGCCGCCCCGACGCCATTCGATCACACCTCAGTGCTTAAGACCGTCGAAAAGCGCTTCGGCCTTCCTCCCCTGACCAAGCGCGACGCGGCCGCGCCCGATGTTGGGGGCGTCCTGACGCTCACGACTCCGCGCAGCGACAATCCGCTCGCCGGGGTGTCCGCCCCGGTCAATGGGAATCCGAATCAAATAGATGACCACGTCACCCACTTGCAACAGGCACACGCCCAATGTCTCTCGGAAATTCCGAACCGGAGCGAAAGAAAAGGCATTGAGCACCACGATGGCTACCCGACGTTTAAAACTGGTACGGAGGCGGCCCATTTCATCCGGACACGCGGCACATCAATCACATGATGGCGGTCAACCCTTTTGCAAGGATAGGTTTGGCCAGGCGAGCCGGAGCCGGCTCAAGCCAATTTGGGGAATTGGCATGAGCATTGAAATGTCGCGTTGCCGCCGCTTTCCCGACTTTGAGCGGCACGGACCGTTCATGGGGAGACGCAGCAGTTCGGGCGCGTTTTCCCTCACTATGATTTTCGTCTCGATATCCAGGCCGGCGGAGAAACCCAAGTACTCACGGGTGTTTAGGATGTAGCAGTATGAGCACTCAAAACATTTTCGCTTTCAGATTTGACGGAGATTTCGGGTTTCATCGTTTGCAAGGAGACGTAACACCCTCAAATTTAGATACATGTGACAGAAACGATATCCGAGATCGCCGTGTTTAATGGATGATGAAGGCCGTGTCCAGGTCCAAGGCCCAGGGCGGCAGCCAGCCGGCAGTGTTGCTGAGCGGGAGGACTGAGTCGTCGAGATTTATTCCCAGGACCTCTCGCATCAACGCGCGGCGCGCCTGCACGCGCTTCCATAGCTTCGGATAGCCTTGAGCCAGTTGCGTCCGCAATGTCGCGTCGCCCAGGACAACGCCGTCTTCGGCATTGATATAGCAAAATGGGCCGAGCGACACTGGGATAATGTCCATCTGCAGCGCCATGCCCGAGCGTAATCTGACACGGCTCCCAATAGAGAAGGGCGAATGGAGCCATTCGTCCAAGTGCAAGTAATGGCCGGGATTGACCGCGAAGCGGTAAAGTTTGCGGTCTCGCACATTCTCGACCGCACGGACCACAGCGCCAGCGCTCGCACCGACCCGCACGGTCTCATACCAGGTGGCCACCACCTGGAAATAATTCGCGGCCAATAGCAAGTAGAACTCGCGCAAAGCTCCAGTCAGGTCGCCAGGGCCGGCCGCCATCATGCCCGCGCGACAGTTCAGCGCTCCTTGGACGCCAAAGCCGACGGTATAAGGATCGCCTCGCCTGGCCCGATGGGCCGACGGGCTGGACAGGACGCGCCTGGCTTTGTCCCCGAAGCTAATCATGCGGTGACAACTCAAAGGCAGCCCGCGCGTATCGAGGTATTTCTCCAATTCCCACTCGGCCAGACCCAGACGAAGGTGACGTAAAACGCTCAGGACACCTTCCGAAGTCACGCAGGCGGCGTATTCAAACTGCGCGATCTGGGCCGGCTCATTGAAGACTCGCAGGCCGTCGCGAACGTCCATGAAAAGCCCAGCGGCATTCACGACGCGCTTTGGATCGCCTGTCAGCTCGCGCAGGAGGTCTGCAAGATAGGCCGGCACGTCAAGCTCCTGCGGGCCTCCCGGAAGCAGATGCTCGTCAAAATACTTCCAGCCGACACACCCGATGCGCTGACCGCGGCCCAGGCCGAAGTCTCGAAGGATCTCCCTCAACGGTCGCGATGCGTTCCGTGGCTGGCCCATGAGACTGAACTCCTGGAACAGTTCGACCTCCAATCCGAGCGCCTGGGTGTCCGGCAGGTATCCAAGGCACTCATTGCCAACCAAAAGCTTGCTGCGACCCTCGGACGACAACAGCAACAGCGCTTCTTCAAAGCGGGGATCAAACCCGGTCAGATAAGCCACGTTCGCGCAATGCTCCCGGTCGGCATAGACCACGAGCGCATTCTGCCTTTCGGCGCGCAAGCGCTCCCCCGTCCGGGCCAAACGCGCCCGGTACAGCTCGGTCGGAATCTCCGGACAAGTGGGAGCGAGGCCAAAGGACGGAAGCACGACCGGCCCTGTGGTAATCGAGGCGCACGTCACGCTCTGACCCTAATCCGCAAACGCCAATACCGGCAAGTCACTTTCGCGATTAAAGCGTTTGGCTATCTCGACAATTGAACTGGAGGCGTTATGCTGGAGGCGATGACGAACCGGCTGCTCAGGATTATTTTGGTTGGAGTGTTCGCAATTCAATTTGGCCCGCCGGCCGGCGCATCGGTCTTGCAGCTTGAGGCGCCGAGGATTTTCGAACAATCCATCACCCACGATCTGAGGCTGTCCGAAGGATCACGGGAAATCGAACTGGCTGTCGGAGAGCTTTTCGAGGATGACGGCCCCGCGTCCGGTCATTCTTATCAAAAACCGGAGAATCGGGAGACGATAACTTCCCAGGCGTGGATCAAGAAGGAGCTGATCATTCCAAATCCCCATGCCCAAGCCGCGTACCTGGTGGTTCTGTCTGATGCGCCGGTTGAGGCCATCATCAATGGGATCGCGCAGCACTTCGGAACAAACCAGAGTGGAAGGCCACTCCATCAAAAGTACGCCTTTGACCCCAAACTGCTCCAGGCGGGCCGCAACGAGTTTATCCTGCGAAACTCGGGCAAGGTGATGATCGCGCGGGACGACGAATTCCCCTTGGGATCCCTCACTCGAACTAACCATCCTGGCCGCAGCGCCAAGAGCACCGATGGGGGCAAGAGCTGGGATTGCGATCACCTGGGACCGGACGGCAAGCTACAGGGTGAGTACGGGGTGCGGGTGTTTCTGGAGCATTATCGTTCCAACGGATCGCTCACCCTGCCGGTGGTGGACGCGGGCAATCTGGAGGGAAAAGCGGTGGCAGAGCCTGTCACGCAAACAGGCCCTATCGAGATCGCCGTGGAAGGAGAAACGGGACCGGCGGGCGGTATCCTGGTTCGGGCACGAACTGGCGACACCTATGTTCCCACCGAGAAGCATTGGACGGACTGGCAGGACTTGGGCGAAACAGGGGGAGTGTTGCGAAGCCCACGCGGGCGGTATGTGCAGGTGGCGGTGGATCTTTCCTCGAGCGATCCGCTGCAAAGCCCGCGGTTGCGGGCTGTCCGCGTGGAAGCCAAGCCCACTTGCCCGGACGACTGGACGGCTCGGCTCCGCGTCCTGGAGGAGCAAAACGAGCAGATTGTCCGCACTTCCATTCCCTTCGAGTACGAGCCCCTGGACCATCCTCGCCTCAAGCAGCTACGCACAGAGTATAAGCTGGATGAGGTGGTGCAAGGCGCGCAAAACGAGCTCGAGCTGTTATTGCGCCTGGCGCAATGGGCCTGCAATGACTGGGATTGGCCCAATCACATCGGCGAGTGCTACCCTCCCTGGGATGCGCTGGAGATTCTGAAGCCCTATCAAGACGGCAAGCCCACCGGCGGTTTCTGCCTGCAGTTTAACTTGGTGTTCTTGCAGGCCTGCGAGAGCTTCGGGTTTGTGGGCCGCGCCGTTTCCATCAGCCCGGGGAGTTGCTATGAACGGTTCAAGGGCGGGGGTCATGAAATTGTGGAAATCTGGTCCAATGAATGGAAGAAATGGGTCTATGTGGATGGGGCGTTGGCCTGGTACATCGTCGATGAAAAAACGAGCGTTCCTCTCTCCATTTGGGAAATGCGCCAGCACCAGTTGCCGACCTTGCGGGGAGAACCTGTTGAGCCGGTGCGGGTCATCGCCGCCGAGCGGACAAAGAACAAACAATTCCCTTGGAAAGGCCTGGGTGGTCCCGATCCCTCGAACTGGTATCTCGAACTCAGGATGATCCCCCGCAGCAACTTCCTGCAGGCGAAGTCTCCTTTGCCGCTCAACCAGGGAACGGACGAATGGTCTTGGACCGGACACTATGTGTGGACCGATGCCGAGGTACCGGCCGGCTTGTTGTTCGGCCACCGCGTGACCAAGCGAGGAGATTTCGAGTGGACTCTCAACCAGGCGCACTATGTACTGGAGCCGGACAAGGCGCCTGGCATCTTCCGGGTTCATCTGGACACCGAGACGCCCAGCTTCGAGACCTTCCTGGCCGAGATTGACGCCGGGGAGAAAAAGAGCGTCGCATCAGTATTCACCTGGACCCTGCACCCCGGCAAAAACCAACTGCGCGTAAGGCCTCGCAACGTTGCAGGCAGGGAAGGAATCCCAAGCTGGATCGCACTAGAATACGCCAACTAGGTGACAAGCCAACCGCGCACGATCTGCTTAATCCGTTCGGCGCGATCATAGGGTAATCCGAGATGGTAGTCCGGGACATTTTGGAAACGACTGCATCAAACGCGTCAAATTCCGGCTAAAGATTGCAGGCCTGTTCCTGGCCGTGTTGCTTCTCGCCACGAGTGCCTCGCGCGCACTGACCGCGCCGCTGCCCGACTAATCGTCGCCAGTCCCGCCGTGACGGCGCAAAGGCCCCGCCATTTTTTCGCCGAGTCCTCGAAATTCCTCGAACATCCTAAAATTGGAAAACCTGGAAATACGCGGAAGTATCCATCTATGCCGCCATGTCGGCATATCGTTTTATCTTGAACCGCCGTTTTCCTTCGGACATGCTGCCGGCACACGAACAAGCAAATTCCTATGAGTGACATGAATCGACGTCTGTTCCTTGGTGCCGCTGCGGCCGCGGCGGCCGCCACCGCCGGCCTTGCTGGCGCGGCCGAGCCCGCTGCAGGATCGGTCAAGATCATCGGCATTGTCGGCAGCCTGCGCAAGGGCAAGACCACCTACAAGGCCGTGGAATTGGGGCTCGAGTCCGCCAAGACAGTCAGCCCTGCCATTGCCACGGAACTTATCGAGCTTTCCGGCCTCAATTTGGATCCGTACATCGCGGTCGGCTCCAAGAGTTCCGACCGGCCGGATGACTTCCCCGCCGTGCATGAGAAGCTGGTGGCACCGGATGTTTTCGGCATCCTGATGGGTTCCCCCGTTTACATGGGGATTATCTCGTCGCCGCTGAAGCAGCTCTTCGAGCGCATGCTCGCCTTTCGTCAAGGCGGTTTCCCGCTGCAAAACAAAGTTGGCGGCGCCATCGCCGTCGGCGGCGGGCGTAACACAGGCGTGGAGATGATCCTGCAGCAACTGATCATGTTCATGCTTTCCCAGGAGATGATCCTCGTCGGCGATGGAAAGCCGGGAGATCACTGGGGCGGCACCATGCAATCCCAGGGCGACGAGCTTTCCAAGGACGAAGGCAGCCTTAATACAATCCGCGGCGTCGGCAAGCGCGTGGCCGAGATCGCGTTGCGCCTGGCCGCCTCAGCGAAATAGGAATCGGCAACCTGTGGGCGGCGAAATCCCTGTCACCCTGCGATTGGCGGCTTGAAAAGACCGTTGTCTCAGCGGCAAATCCAATTGTCTTTTGGCCGCTCGTGTGATTCCATCCAACCGAATGTGAAGCAAAGTGCCCAAGCATCATTGCCAGCATGGCGGATGGGCCAGACTCAGTCCGGTCGATAACCTGTGAGTGGCAAAAGCATGAGCGACGACGTGAACCGCGACCCCCGTGGCCCGCTCCTCGGTTCAGCGGGAACGGGCGCCCAAGAGGCGGGAGTGTTCGCTAGTACTCATTGGAGCGTGGTCATGCGCGCGGGGGCGGCCACAGCGACGGACTCGTTCGCCGCGCTGGATCGACTTTGCCGCCAATACTGGCAGCCGCTCTACTATTTCGTCCGGCGCCGCGGCTATAACGAGCCGGATGCTCAAGACCTCACCCAAGGTTTCTTCGCACGAATCCTCGAAAAAGGCCTGCTCGGCGCGGCGGACCGCGAGCGCGGCCGATTTCGGACCTTTCTGCTCAGGGCTCTGGAGAATTTTCTGGCCAACGAATGGGACCGCGCCAACTGCCAGAAGCGCGGCGGCGGCCGGCAGATTTTTTCCCTGGATGAATCGGCGCATGCGGAAGCCGGATACCAAATGCTCCCAACCGACACCAATACCCCGGACCAGCTCTATGATCGACGCTGGGCACAGGCGGTGCTGGGAGCAGTCCTCCGTCGTTTGCGTGGGGAATACTCCGACCAGAATGGGACGGCACGATTCGACGTGCTCAAGGAATTCGTTTTCAGCGATCGGGGGGAAACCTCTTATGCCGACGCCGCGGCGCGCATCGGTCTTTCCGAGTCGGCCACCAAGTCGGCCATCTACCGATTCCGCCAGCGCTACGGCGAACTCCTTGCCGATGAAATCGCCCGGACCGTCGCGCGCCCTGAGGATGTTGACCAGGAGATCAGCTACCTGCTGGAGGTGCTCGAAGGAAGCTGACTGGTTTGAGGAGCATTGGGGTGCAAATTTTCTGGTGATTCTCGCGAAACTTTCCGGCCGATTTGCTTTAGAAACGGGCGAAATGAGAATGTCCGGTTCTAACGCGAACGATTAACAACGAAACGCCGAAACCATTATGAATATTGCACTTCCCCGAAATTCCTTCACCGACCTCCTGCCCAACGCGGACATTTCGGCGCCTTCCAGGCGCCAGAACCCTGCTGCCACAACTGAGCCACGCAAAGCTGCTGCCCCTTCCCTTGGGGCCAGAGCGCAAACTGAAGCAGACTCGGGACGGCGGCCTTCCCGGCCAACCTTTGCGCACCGCGCCGAATCCGCCTTTTGGTGCATTTACCCGCCCTTGGTCCTTGGCAGGGCCATTTCATCTGGGAG
>PLIU01000158.1 GCA_003140095.1 Verrucomicrobiales bacterium
AAGGCCGCCGGTGTTCTGGCCGCCGTCAGTTCCATCCCGCAAAGGGCCGAACGCTTCGGCTGCATCGCCCAGGAGGCCGGGGCTGACGTTTTCGTCGTCCAGTCCACCGTCTCTACTGTCAACCATATTTCTACCGAGTATAAATCCCTCGAACTGGCCGATTTTTGCCGCAAGATGAACATCCCCATCATCGTCGGCAACGCCGTCACCTACAACGTGACGCGGCAATTAATGGCCTGCGGGGTGGCGGGCGTGCTCGTCGGCGTCGGGCCGGGCGCCGCCTGCACCAGCCGCGGCGTCTTGGGCTTGGGCGTGCCGCAGGTGACCGCGACGGTTGATTGCGCCGCCGCGCGCGATTATCACCACAAGAAGACCGGCCGCTACATTCCCATCATTACCGACGGCGGCATGAGCAAAGGGGGCGACGTCTGCAAAGCCTTGGCCTGCGGTTCCGATGCCGTCATGGTCGGCAGCGCCTTTGCGCGGGCGCAAGAGGCGCCGGGGCAGGGGAACCACTGGGGCATGGCGACGCCGCACGCCAATTTGCCGCGCGGCACGCGCATCAAAGTCGGCGTCACCGGCTCGTTGAAGCAGATTCTCTTCGGACCGGCCACAGTGGACGATGGTTCGCAGAACCTGGTCGGCGCGATCACCACCTGCATGGGCAACGTTGGCGCCTCCAGCATTCGGGAATTTCAAGAGACCGAAATCATCATCGCCCCGAGCATCAAGACCGAAGGCAAGCTTTTCCAAACCGTTCAAAGCGTCGGCATGGGGGCGCGCTGAGTGACCAATCGAGAGACTGCTCAAAACACTAATCTTTATTTGACGGGTCGACAGGAAGAGTTTGGCCGGGACCTGCGACTGGGAAAGGTTTTTGCCGGCCGGATGAGTTGCCCGGCTTTCCGAATTCTCTCCTCGAATGATTCGCGCGCGAGCTTTTGCCGCATCTCCAGTTTCATAGCATCGGCAGTTTCAATTCATGCCGGCGCGGGATGTTGTTCAGCTCTATTTTGTCGCCAGATATGGAAAAAATATCGGCATCGTAGTGTAGTATTGATGGTTCCAAAAATAATCTGGGATCTGGTTAAATTATTACAATCTAGCCGAAAATGGCCGCATGGCGTCCCCGGTCCGAATCCACCCGGAACGAACGACTTGCGCCAGCACACCTTGGCGGCCTTGGGACATCATGGCCTGCAAACCGGGCGCAATACGGTCCATTTTCCAGCACGGCGTCCGGGCCTCGTAAAACAGCAGCACGGCTTCGCCGACTTCCATTTCGCGGTGGAGATAGGACACCAAATTCATGCCGGTGGTTTCGATGTTGGACCGGACCACACCGGGAGCGATTTCCGGCAGGCCCAGCGTGGCCGCGTGCCGGGCGATTTCCTCACGCGCGATCAGGCTGACTTGGCGGCGGCCAGGTTGGCCCTTTTGGTTCTTGCGGCCAAAAACACGCGCATCGCCCACAAGGCCCTTGCCGGCCTCGGCATAGACCTCGCTCACGGCTCGCAGCGGCTCCCCGCCCACTTCCGCGTGCAGGTGCAGAGATGCGACTGTTCCCATAAAAGTAACCACGGGAGGACTTTGCCAGATTTCTTGCATGCCCGTCGAGCACGGCCTTGCGGCGAACCTTTTGTAAGTGCGCAATCAACCGACATCTTTTGGCAACCGACCGTTAGCAACGCGCCGCCGCACGAGACTCTTTACTCCAACACGACCGGCAACAATAACACGGCCGACGGCGCTTATGCCCTTTTCGACAACACGACCGGCTCCTTCAACGCGGCTCATGGCTTCCAGGCGCTTCACTCGCCCGGCGCTTGAATGAACTCGAAGCAACAGTGCAACATCTGGTCGCCCAGACATGAGAGGTGGAGCGGAATCACCGCTTCGTAAGCAGTTCGCGTGAGTTCATTTCTGCCTGCGACAAGTTCATGCGCAGATTACCCCACGGGACTCGCCCCGCTCCCGCCCAGAGGCGCCCCGGTGAGGCCCGAAAATCAGGATATAAGTTTGCGCCCAGGATGGGAATGGGTTATTTGATGGCGCTTGAACAATGTAAGAATTCCGTGGCGGCCAGCCGCACGTGAAGCCGCTTGTTTTGGCCGCAACCTGACATGAAATTCATCGACCAGAAGTTCTTGTTGCACAACCGCGCCGCGCAACGGCTCTACCGCCAATTCGCCCAGGCGGAGCCGATTTTCGATTACCATTGCCATCTGGCCCCCAAGGACATCGCCGACAACCGGCAGTTCCGCAACCTCTTCGAGATTTGGCTCCAAGGCGACCATTACAAATGGCGCGCCATGCGTGCCAATGGCGTCGCGGAAAAATTCTGCACCGGCGCGGCCGAGCCGTTTGACAAGTTTCGCGCTTGGGCGGCTACTGTGCCGCACACTTTGCGCAATCCGCTCTATCACTGGACCCATTTGGAACTCCAGCGTTATTTCGGCATCGATGTATTGTTGGACGAGCAGAGCGCCGCGCGCGTTTGGAAAAAGGCCAATGAACAATTGGCCCGCCCGGAATTGACCACCCGCGGCATCCTGAAAAAATTCAACGTCACCACCCTTTGCACCACGGATGATCCGACCGACGACCTGGCGCATCACAAAAAAATCGCGGCCGACGGCGTGGCCACCCGCGTTTTTCCTACCTTCCGCCCGGACCAGGCGCTCGCGGTCAACCAGCCGGCGGCCTTCAACGCCTGGGTCAGCCGCTTGGAGCAGGCGGCCGACAAGGACATCGCCAACCTGGCCGATTTCGTAGCCGCCTTGCGAGGGCGTCACGACTATTTTCACGCGCACGGTTGCCGACTCTCCGACCACGGACTAAACCAATGCCCGGCCAGCCCGTGCCCGGACAGGACCGCGGCGGCGATTTTTGCCAAGGCCCGCCGCGGCCGGGCGGCTTCGGCGCGAGAGCACGCGCAGTTCGGCGCCTGCCTGATGCTGCATTTTGGGCGATGGGATGCGGAGAAAGGATGGGTCAAGCAATTGCACCTCGGCGCTCTGCGCAACACCAACACCCGGCTCCTGGAACAACTCGGCCCCGACACCGGCTTTGACGCCATGGGCGACTTTCCGCAAGCCCAGTCCCTGGCGCGTTACCTTGATTTGCTGGAGCGCGAGGGGCGCCTGCCCAAGGTCATCGTTTACAACAATAATCCTGTTGACAATTATGTGTTCGCCAGCGTCATCGGCAGTTTTCAAGACGGCTCCATGGCCGGCAAAATGCAATTCGGCTCCGGCTGGTGGTTCCTGGATCAGAAAGAAGGCATCCAGTGGCAGCTCAACGCCCTCTCCAACCTCGGCTTGCTCTCGCGCTTTGTCGGCATGGTGACCGATTCGCGCTCCTTCATGTCCTTTCCCCGCCACGAATACTTCCGCCGCGTCCTCTGCAATCTTATTGGCCAGGAAGTGGAACGGGGCGAATTACCCAATGACGAAGCGCTGCTCGGCACAATGATCCGCAATATCTGTTACAGCAACGCCCGCCAGTATTTGGCTCTGCCTGAGGTAACGGCGGCGGAGCCGGCGTGCCAGGCTAGCCAGGAAGGCGCCCGCCGTCCAACCAGCCTCCGTCCGAAATAGCAGTGCGCAGGACAGAATTCCGCGCCCGGCTTGTTTCAATTTATGCTTTAAACCTGGACGGTTCCGTTTATCCTGCGGCGTGGTTTTAGTCATAGATAATTACGATTCGTTCACCTACAACCTCGTCCAGTACCTGGGCGAGATGAAGGTCGCGATGGAGATCCGCCGCAACGACCAGATTTCGCTGGAGCAAATTCGCGCGCTCAACCCGGACCGCATTCTCGTTTCGCCCGGCCCGTGCTCGCCGCGCGAGTCCGGCTTGTCCAACGACATCATCCGCGGCTTTGGGCAGAAAGTCCCGTTGCTGGGCGTCTGCCTGGGGCATCAATGCATTGGCTACACGTTTGGCGGGGAGATCATTGTCAATTATCGCATCATGCACGGCAAAACATCGCAAATCCGGCACAACGGCAAGGACCTTTTCCGCGACATGCCCAATCCCTTCGCCGCCACGCGCTATCATTCGCTGGTGATCAAGCGCGACTCGCTGCCCGGTTGCCTGGAAGTGACCGCTGAGACCGAGGAGGGAGAGATCATGGGCGTGCG
The DNA here is from genome assembly GCA_003140095.1 of Verrucomicrobiales bacterium. Lineage (GTDB taxonomy): Bacteria > Verrucomicrobiota > Verrucomicrobiia > Limisphaerales > Palsa-1400 > Palsa-1400. Next base: position 4,146 of record PLIU01000158.1, read on the forward strand.
GCACAAGGAGTATCCGATTTGGGGCGTGCAATTCCACCCGGAAAGCATCCTCACTGAGAATGGCCGGCAAATTCTCAAAAACTTCATGTCCTTGCAGGCTTGAGCGCCCTTGTGAGCAACTGGATTTTCTCTTGCGGGCGGACCGCGCTTGGTAAATCGTAATCCGAAAGTCGCAAATCCATTGAACGCGCCAACGCCACATTTCGATTTCCAACGCCAGGCGCGCCAGGAAATGATCCTTGAAGGATTCCAACCTGATTTCCCTACACCGGTGACCGACGAGGTCAATTCTTTTCACGCCGCCACAGGCCTGGATGGAGGGGTGCGCGATTTGCGCGCGCTGCTCTGGTCCTCCATCGACAACACCGAGTCGCGCGATCTGGACCAGATCGAGTGGGCCGAACGCACGCCGGAGGGCCACATTCGCGTGCGGGTCGCCGTGGCCGATGTCGATGCCGTCGTGGCCGCCAATTCGGCGGCCGACGCTCATGCGCGGATCAATGCCACCTCGGTCTATGCGGGCGGGCCGGTTTTTCCCATGCTGCCGGAGCGACTGTCCACTGACCTGACTTCCTTGCGGCAGCACGCCGACCGGCGCGCGATCGTGATGGAGTATGTCGTCGGCCCCGACGGGCAGGTATTGCGGTCAGACGTTTGCCAGGCGATGATTCGCAACCGCGCGCGCTTGAACTACGACGAGGTTGGACGCTGGCTGAAGAGCCACGCGCCCGCGGCGGCCGCGCCGTTCCAGTTGGCTGGCCTGGGCGAACAACTGCTCCTGCAAAACGAAGCCAGCCAGCGTTTGAAGGCCTTGCGCAAGCAGCACGGCGCCTTGGTCCTGGGCGGCGAGGAAAGCGCGCCGATTGTTGTCAACAATGTGGTCCTGGGTTTTGCCTTCACGCAGGACGATCCGGCCCGCGATCTGATCGAAAGTTTCATGGTCGCGGCCAACGTGGCCATGGCGGAGTTTCTGCGCGCGCGCAACTGCCTCTGCCTGCGGCGGATCGTGCGCGCGCCCAAGCGTTGGGATCGCATCCAGGCCCTGGCTGCGCCGCTGGGCACGAAGTTGCCGGACGCCCCGGACGCCCGCGCGCTGAGCGAGTTCATGGCCCAACGCAAGCAGGCCGACCCGGATCATTTCCCGGAGTTGTCGCTGGCGGTGCTCAAGTCTCTCGGCCCCGGCGAATACGCGGTGGAACATCCGGGCGCGGAACGCCAGGGCCATTTCGCCCTGGCGGTGGACGATTACTCCCACGCCACCGCGCCCAACCGCCGCTACGCCGATCTGACGATGCAACGACTTTTGAAGGCATGCCTGACCGGCTCCAATGCCCCGTTTTCCGAGAGCGCCTTGTCGGACTTGGCCGCGCACTGCACCGAACGCGAAGCTGCGGCGCGGCACGTCGAGCGCTTCATGAAAAAAGTCGCCGCGGCCATGATGCTGGCGCCCCAGGTGGGCCGTGTATTTGACGCCATGGTCACCGGCGGTTCGCCCAAAGGGACCTTCGCCCGTTTGTTGACGGTCCCGGCGGAAGGGCGGGTGATGCGCGGGGAGCGCGGACTGGACGTCGGCGATAAATTCCGCGCCCGCCTGGCGGGAGTGGATGCCTCCAAGGGCTTCATTGATTTGGAACGGGTCTGATACAAGGGGTTTTTTCCTGATTCTTGTTTTCACTTTATTATTATCGACTCACGATGTCCCAAGCCGCCCTCGCCATGACCACCTCCTCGTGCGTGCGGATGACCCGCACAGTGGCGCGTCCGCCGGGTTGGTTTGGGGAGATCACGGGCGCGTTGGCGTTGTTGCGCGCGGGATCGATGGCGATGCCCAGGAAATCCAGACCGGCGCAGATGCGCGCCCGCACGTCCGGTCCGTTTTCGCCGATCCCGCCGGCGAAGACCAATGTGTCCACGCCGCCCAGGACCGTCGCCAGGGCGCCGATCCATTTTTTGGCCTGGTAACAGAACACCGCCACCGCCTCGGCCGCGCGCGGGTCCTCTGCCTCGCGCGCCATCAAATCACGCATGTCCGAGCTGGTCTCCGAGAGGCCGCGCAATCCCGATTCGTAATTGACGAGCCGCTGGAACTGATCGGCCGTCATGCCTTCGGTGCGTGACAAATAGACAAACACGCCCGGATCCAGGTCGCCTGAACGCGTGCTCATCGGCATCCCTGCGGTAGGCGTGAAACACATCGTTGTGTCCAGGCTCTGACCGGCGCGCACCGCCGCCATGCTTGCGCCGTTGCCCAGATGGGCCAGGATCAGCCGGCCGCGCGCCACTTCCGGTCCGGCCAACCGTTCCAGTTCTTCGACCAGGAAGGTGTAGGACAAACCGTGAAAGCCGTAACGGCGGATGCCCGCGGCTTCATAACGCCGGGGCAATGGCAGGATTTTAGCCACGCGCGGCATGTTGTGGTGAAAAGCCGTGTCGAAACAGGCCAGATGCGGCACGCTCGGGTAACGCTCCCGGAAAACCGACATTAACTCAATCTGCGCCGGGAAATGTTCCGGGTCATACGGTCCGATGCGGCGCAATTCCACCAGCAACTCCGGCGTCACCACCTGTGGTTGGTTATAGTTCGGCCCTCCATGCACGACGCGGTGCGCCACCGCCGCGATTCCCGCCGACTCCGGCCGCCGTTCGAGCCAGCCGATGAGGAATTGAGCCGCCGACTGATGTTGCGCGGCTTCCATGATTTCATGGGCCGTACGCCCCGTGCCCGCGTCCAGCCATTGCAGGGAGGTCTCCGGCAATCCAATTCGTTCGATCTTGCCAGAGATCAGCGCGCGCGGAGGATCATCTTTGGCATAAAGCCCAAATTTAATGCTCGAAGAACCGCTATTCAGGACCAGCACTGTTTGATCTGTCGCCATGAAATTCGTCGGAAAGAGAATTAAGCAGTTTATCGCGCCGCGTCAATGACTACGGGCCCAGCGCCACCGATCCGTCGCGCAGTTCCGCCGTGGCCTCCAGGACGTCGCGGCGCAGACAGAATGGCACGTCAGCCCGCAAGTTGTCAATCGACAGCAGGCGGCGGGCGTTGCGCGAATGGCGTTGCATCGCGCCTTCCACATCGCTTCCGGCCTCGAGGTAAATCCGGCGCGCGATGTGGGCGGAATCGGAAATCCGATCCGGCTCCATTTCGAATTGCGCCCAAACCAAATCGCACAACGCGCCGGCGGCCAGCGTGTCCTCGTAAGCGGCCTCGTCGTACGTTCCGGCGCAGATGATGAGCAGGCGCGCGGCTTTTTCGCTTCGAAGGCGCCGCGCCAGCGCGCCGAGGTTCAGCCACGCGCCCGGCAAAATGCGCGTCGCCCCGAGGCAGGCCTGCAACGCGCGCGTCCCGTTGGTGGTCGTCATGATGATGTCCCGTCCCGCCACGCGCTCCGGCGTGAATTCGCGCGGCGAATTGCCCAGGTCGAAATCCACCCCGCCGCTGCGCGCGGACAAAATCCGCACGCCGTCCCGTTCGCCGGCGAGCAACGCGGCGGGATGCTCGGCCCGCAGCCGCAGGGCTTGGGAAATTTCCCGGACGGGAAAAATCCTGGCGGCCCCATTGGCCAGGGCGGTCATCATCGTGCTGGTGGCCCGCAATACATCAAAGACGACGCAATGCGCACCCGACAAGTCACGCCCGGCCAACGCGGCAAATTCCGCCGGCGTGAAGAGCACCTCGAATTGTGATTCCATAGCAGTCAATATTAGGCCTTGCGGGGCAACCGGCCCAGCCAGGCCGCGCCCACGGCGTGTTGCCACTCCAACTCCGGCAGAAAGGAGGAAGGATTATTGTTGGAGTTTAACACCAGACGGTCTTGCGGGCGCATTTTTTTGATCCAGGGCCGGTAAGCGTCGGCCACGTCATAGTTGAGCAGAATTCCTTTATACGTCCGGAAGTCGTCCGCCGGCATGAAAGCCGGTTCGAAGCCGGCCGTGTACCGCCACGGAGCTGTGGGATTGCGGAAAAAAGTGCGGTAGAAAAAGTTCATGTCCGCCTCGTAGAAGATGCCCCCCGGCTCCGGCAGCCAGCCCGCCAGTTGCGGGTCGTTTTCTGTCAAGTATGCCGTGCCCGCGCTGCCGGACCAGCGGCTGTCGGCGTCATTGGTGGCGGTCAGGAAAATCGTCGCCGCCAGGCCGCCCGCCACGGCCAGCCGTTTGGCAGAATCAGCGGGCAGGCGAACCGTCAGCCATAAATCCAAATCCATCGCGATCAGCACCATCAGCGCCGGCAGGCCCCAATCATCCCAGAATCGTTGCGACTTGAAGCCCAGCTCCCAGCCCAGCACCACCAGCCAGAACGCCGGCTGGGAGGTCCAGGGAGGCGACGGGAGTTTGGCCAACTGCCGCAGGATCAGCAACCCTCCCATCAACAGCAGCGGAAACCAATTGCCGGAGGCCGATCGCAGTTCTCCCACCATCGTGCTCTGCGTGGGGTGCAGCCCGAGAACGCTCCAGGCCTGGCGCCAAGCCTCCACCGCATAAACCACCGGGCGCCCCGTGCAAGCGGCTCCCAGCATCGCGCCTGCCACCCAGCACACCCCCAAGGCCGCCGCCCAGCGGAATTGCCGGGCACACAGGAAAGCCGCCACTGGCATCACCCAGAAATACCAAACTCCATGCAGCAGGACGGCCAGCGCAATCAATCCCGTCATCGCGGCCCAGTCGCGTTTGTCCGGCGGCGCGGAACCGCGGGCCTGGAAGAGAAAAAGAATCGTCACCAGCGACACCATGCTCCACAAAAAAGGACGTCCCGACATGAAGCGGTTCACGAACGGCGTCTGGAGGCTCAGTGTCAACGTCAGCGTGATCAGCCACGCTTCGGGCCGTTTGAGCCAGGGCAGGGCCGACCATCCCACCAGCGCGAACAACGCCGTCATGGAAAAAAGCATCAGCGTTTCATCGCCGCACTTCGTCAAGAGATACACACCCCGCAGCAACGCGTGCCAGCCAATGTGATTGTCAATGGCATAATCGCTCCTGAGCACCAGGATTTCCGGCCACGGTTTGCCGGAAATCGATTTGGCCGCATCGACCAAGGCGTCGTCAGTGGGCATGTAGCCATAGCCGATGATGCGCAAGGGCAGCAGAAGAACCACCAGGAGCGCGATGGCCAAAACCAGCAGCGGCACATAGCGGCCAACGCCGGCAGGCCCATCGACTGCGCTTTCAGGATTGGAACTCATCGTCCGTCCGATGTCCGGCAAAATAGTTTATCCTCAGTCATATCGCAATACCAACCGAGCCACGCGCCACGGCGCGGAAAACTCCGCCGGCGTGAAGCGCATTTCCAAACTCGATTCCATCGCCGCGCCATTATTCCTTTCGGGGCAAGCGCCCCAGCCAGAGCGTGCCGGCGGCGTACTTCCATTCCAACTCCGGCAGGAAAGACGTCGGATCACTGCGGGCGCTCAAGACCAGGCGGTCTTGCGCACGCATTTTTTTGATCCATGGCCGGTAATTATCGGGATCGCCGTTGTTGGCCAGGATTTGTTGATAGGTGATGAAATCGTCCGGCGGCATGAAAGCCGGTTCAAAGCCGGCCATGTAACGCCAGGGCGCGGCGGGGTTTTGGAAAAATGTGTGGTAGAAGAATTCCATGTCCGTCTGGTAGAAGATGCCCCCGTGCCCCGGCAACCAGCCCGCCAGACGCGGGTCGTCCTCTGTCAAGTATTTCGCGCCCGCGGCCGCGGACCAGCGCCCGTCCCCGTCACTGGTGGTGGTCAGGAAAACCGTCACCGCCAGAATGCCCGTCAAAACCAGGCGCTTGACGGATTCGGCAGGCAGCAGGGATGCCAGAAACTGGTCCAAATCCAGCGCCATCAGGACCATCAACGCCGGAAAGCCCCAATCGTCCCAGAATCGTTCCGCCTGGAAGCCGAGCACCCAGCCCAGGCACGCCAGCCAGAAAGCCGGCTGGGCGCCGCAGGGACGCGCCGGCAGTTTGGCCAGTTGCCGCAGCACCAGCAACCCGCCCATCAGCAGGAGCGGGAACCAATTGCCGGTGGTGGGCCGCAGTTCGGTCGCCAGCGTGCTTTGGGTCGTGTGCAGGCCGATCACGCCCCAGGCCTGCCGCCAGGCCTCGACCAAATACACCACCGGCCGCCCCGTGAAAATCGCGCCCAAAACAGCACCCGCCACCCAGCAACCCGCCAAGGCCCACGCCCAGCGGAATTGCCGGGCCAGAAAGAACGCCGCCACCGGCAGCGCCCAGAAATACCAAACTCCATGCAGCAGGACCGCCAATGCGATCAATCCTGTCATCGCGGCGCAGGCGCGTTTGTCCGGCGGCGCGGAACCCCGGGCTTGCCAGAGAAAGAGAATCGTCATCAGCGCCAGCATGCTCCACATAAAAGGGCGTCCTACCATGAATCGGCGCATGAACGGCATCTGGACGCCCAACATCAGCGCGAGCGTGATCAACCACGCCTCGGGCCGTTTGAGCCAGGGCAGCGCTGACCATCCCACCAGCGCGAACAACGCCGTCATGGAAAGCAGCACCAGCGTTTCATCCCCGCACTTCGTCCAGAGATACACCTGCCGCAACAACGCATGCCAGCCGATGTGATTATCGATGGCATAATCGCTCCTGAGCACTAGGATGTCCGGCCACGGTTTGCCGGTGATCGATTTGGCCGCGTCAGCCAGGGCATCATCCGGCGGCAAGAAGCCATAGCCGATGATCTGCAAGGGCAGCAGCAGCACCACAACCAGCGCGGCGGCCAAAACCAGCAGTGGCACATAGCGCCCAATGCCGGGAGACCCATCGACTGTCCTTTCGAGGTTGGAACTCACCGTTCGTCCGATGCCGCGCAAAATAGTTTATCGTCAGCCATATCGCAACACGAAGCGGACCGCGCGCAACGCGCCCACAAACCATCCCGAATCATTAAGGAGTAGGATCGCAGTGTTCTGGATGTTTTAATTTTGTAAAACTGTTTTACTTGCCGTGAAGGGATAATCCCGAAAGAAAATGGCCCGTATCACTCGTGACGCCTTGCGGCGCGCTTTGATCAAGGACGAATGAATGGGCCTTTTTATCTGATTCAAATTATCGCACCGGCACCCTTTTTGGTCAACACCTGGTTTGCGCCTTCCTGCGAAACCAAAGAAAGAACGAAAAAGGAAGAAGTGAAGCAGAATACTGGTCTCCTCTGGTGGGCCTTTTCTTTTGTGTGTTCCTTGTGTTGCGCGCAAGCTGGGCCGGACTTGTGAGGCGCGCGGCGGCGGCGGAGAAGTCGGAGTCCCCCATAATAGCGTCGATCTGCTTCATTTTAAAGGGAGCGGGAACCAGGGAGGACACTTGCGCCATGCGTGGCCGGGCTTTGCACAATAAACCCATTCTGCACAAAAAGTCAGCGGTCTGCACAAAAAGTCGGGTCACTCCATATCCCCGGCATTATTTACGATTGTGTGGAAACCTATTTCGTGCGATTTGGCTTCCGGTTCTTTGGGTTCGGTTACAATAAACAGAAATGCCACTTGATCTGCCGGTGCGTGAAGAACGCAATGGTTCCCTTCGGATGTTCTCCCAACAATTACAATGGAAGACGCTTGGGCTGCATATCCGTATTTTTTAACATGGATTTCGCGTCCGTTGACAAGACACACCAAATCGACGACGCGCGGAGGTTTGGCCTTGTCCGCCAAAGCCTTTTGATACCGATATTCTTCAATGACGCCAATAACGAAGTCACGAGGTGTTTTTGACGCGGTACTCATTTGGTCAAGAACCTAGTGTATCACTTCTATAAAATCCAGTTCTTTATGGCATGGCAAAACAAAAAGTGTTCTTGGACTGGTACGGAAACCCACTTTCGGAAGATCATAGGGTCGGAATTTGCAGAAGCAGTTCACGCCTTTTTTTTGCGGGCGAAGTGGACCCCGATGGGAAAAAATATATCAGAGCGTACACGTCAGGCGGCGTCCCCGGAGACAGGCTTGCGCTTGAAGACTGCTACCTTTGCATCACCGACGAGAGCGGGAAAGTGCTTTACGATTCTCGATGCGAGCCGCCGCCAGACGCCGTGCTCAAGCCGGGATACATCGGCTATGAGCGTGAAAAGCAACTGAAACGGTATTTTCCGGGATGTGTTTTTGCTGCCTCGTCAGCGCGTTTTATGAATTGGGCATCAGCCCGGATTTTTCCTCGGAGGGCAACGCACCGCGAGCGGTGGAGGCTGCCGAATCGCGTCCAATGGCCGTAACGAATTTAAAAACTATGTTCTTTGTCGTATATGGTCAACAGCGAACTACGTCAAATCGTATACATTTTGATTATCTATTTAGCCGCTATGAGCGTCATTTTAACTGCGCTCGTTTTCGCTTTTTTGCGCCAGTTCAACCGGCTCGACAAAAAGTGCAGCAAAATCTTTTGGTCAGCCAAATATCTCGACCGGCTGCGCCATGCCATCAAATTGAGCGATGCAGACGTGGAAGCCATTATCAAAAAATCCATCTTTTCAACAGACTCAGAGAAACTAGCCCGACTTGGCGGATTCG
>PLIU01000314.1 GCA_003140095.1 Verrucomicrobiales bacterium
AGCTGAAGGAGGGGTGTGATTGCCGTCATCGAAGTAGCCATCGTTGATGCTATCGGGATGCTCGTCGAGGAAAACATAAATTTGGGAGGGTTGGGGAATCATGCCCACTTTCAAGTATTGCGGCCAGTCGGTATTGAATTCGTTCTTTGCCTCGTAGGTATAATCGTCTCCAGAACCGGGCCCCCCGCCGCCACAAGTGCGGCAATCGGAAAAAATCCCAAGGAAATCGTTCATGGAATAGCTGCGCACGCGGTATGGAAACCCGGCCGCGCGTTGCGCGCTGCTGAGATAAACATCGGCCGGACACTTGTACGAGCCTACGGACGCCGCCATATACGGCCCCAATTGCCCCTTTTGCAGAAGGTTGAGGTTGGTATTCTGCTGGTCTGTTGACCAATCCATGTTATCCACGCACCAGGTGTTGTAGGTCCCTCTTGAAACATCATAGTCCGTCTGGGAAATGCCGAAATTATTGACGCACCGGTCGTTGTTGTCGCCGGCGTACATCACCCAAGCTTTTGCCATTTGATTGCCGTTATTCATGCATTGGACGCCCTGGGCTTGCACCTTGGCTTTCGACAAGGCCGGCAGCAGCATCGCCGCCAGGATGGCGATAATGGCGATAACGACGAGCAGTTCAATCAAGGTGAATCCGCCGGCCGCCCGCGTATCCACCCTGGTCTCCGGCCCAGTTTGATCCCCCATGGGACCGGACTTCATTGCATTTTCTCTCCATTTCATTGGCGAACCCCAAATATGCCACATCCCCACGGAATGTCACGCCCTAAATGGCATTTTCCATTGTTGCCCGAATCCTGAGGCAAGACGCGCAGCAGACCAGGAAACCGGCCAAGCGGACCACGAAACTCGAATTCCCTTATTGCGCGTGAAGACGATAATAAGACTGGGGCGTCGTATTGGGCACGATGACACCGATGACCGGCTGGCCATTGACCGTCGTCCAATTCGTAGAGGTGAGATTGGTGGCCGTTTGCAAGACATAATTGGTGGCTGAAGCCGGCCAATAAACGACGGCTGAATTGGCGCCTGAGGCCGCAATGCTCAACGGCGTCCCAATACTGATATTCTGGAAGACCGCCGAGCCGTTGTTGGTAACAGCAGAGTCTTGCCCTTGAAGTTGGAAATAGCCTCCCAAGGTGTAGGGTTCCGGGGGACTTCCGCTTTGTGGGTTGAATTCCAGGACCCCGCTGCTGATGCCATTGGCCGAGTAAATGATCGCATTACTACCGTCGCTGTCCTTGCACATGGTTATGCTCATCGTGATCGTCTCGCCTGACTTGAAATCATGATCGAGTGGACTGGCGTAAAAGGGCAAATTGCCTCCGAACGCCACGACCTCACCCGCATCGGTATCAAGAATGTACTGTCCGTTGATGATCCCATCGGCATCGTTGAACGCAAACCCGGCTTCCTTGCGCGGGGCAACCGGGTTGCCGGTCAACGTCACGTTCACGGTAACAGTGAAATAGTCGTTGGTCTGGAACAGGTAGGCGGATGTCCCATTGGTGGAGAACTGCCAAAGCTCCTGGATCGGGAAGAAGTCAGAAGAAGGCGAAGTTGGATCGCCGGCGTTCGTCTCTGTGAACGAAATCAGCGAGGGATAGTTGGTGACCACCGTGAGCACGGCACTGGGAAGATTGGTCGTGGCGAGAAGATTCGTCGTCACGACGACCGAATTGATTGCGCTCACCTGGGCATATGTTGTGTTGACGGCAGCGAACGCGAGGCCGATGGCGGCGGCGAAGCACAGGCGGCGGACCGTTCGGCAACGGCCTGTTTCTGACGCTGCGTGGGTACATGAGAGTGGATTGATATTTGAGTTCATATATGGGATTTTAGTCTGAGCACAATTTGAGTTAATTGTTTTCTAATGTGTTGGCCAATGGCGTGCATTTGTTTACCTGACCATAAGAAAAACGCAGCTTACGCACAATGGGGTGAACACCCCATATCCGGCATGGCACGTCAGACTGTACAATTACGCATTATAAAACAAATTGACGACTTCAATCTCGGCTGTTACGATAATGGCTCAGACCTTTGTCACGTGCAATGAAGTGCTTGATTATAAAGCTGTTGCAAAAAGAAGCGCGGCCAAAAGGAGGATCCATGAACAACACCACACACTCTCATCCAGATGATCGCGCCTGGCCTGGATGCCTTGCGCGTTGGCGGCCGAGGCTGGCCATGTGGCTATCGGCCGCGCGCCGGTTGATGTTTCAGAGGCCAAACGAGCGAAAAGCCCTCAACTTCGCAGGCGTGGCTCTGGCAGCCGCCCTGACTCTGGCTGCCGCCCCTGCTCAAGCAGGCAATATTCTGGTCAATACCAATTTCGGGGAAAACAGCGGCCAGGCCGTTGCGACGGGCTGGACCTATTTCAAACCGCCGACAGTCCCGAATTCGACTGAGGACTATTGGATCGGCGGCCCTCCCACCGGAGGCTTCTCCGCCACGCCGCTTTCTGGCTCGAATTATTGGAAGGAGTGGGGCGCCGGCTACTTTCAAGCCCCGACCAACAATGTGGCCGGCATATACCAGATCTTCGGCAGCTCTCCTGGCTCAGTCTATCAAGCCAGTGGATGGTTTTACACTTCCAGCAGCGACATGCTTGGGGCCGATTGCTATGTCTGGATAGACGTTTCGTTCCTCGATGCGCACAACAATCTTCTCGCCCTTTACACATCGGCTGATTTTTCCGCCAGCGTGGGGGCGGATGCCTGGTTCCAATATCAGGTGACCAATGCCTGCGATCTATCGTCTCCGGTTGCCACCGGCGATCCCTATTTCACCAACTACGCGGTCTCGGAGGCGGTGACGAATTTGGTCGCGCCAATCGGGACAACGACGGTTCGTTACCGATTTGCCTATCTGCAGGCAGGCAATGACGGCAACGGCGGTGATTACGGCGGCGCCTGCTATTTCGACGAACCCGTGCTGGACCAGAGCGCTGGTTTGTACGCGCCCGTCATTGGCAACATCTTCCCGCAGAACATGATTTTCGTCCCTCCCAGCAATGGCCTCAGCTTTAATGTCAGCTCGCCGAGCGGCTCAACCATCGAAAGCAACGCTATTCAACTTATCCTCAACGGCGTGGATGTTTCCAGCAACCTGGCGATCAGCGGCTCCTCATCGAACAAAGCCGTGTCCTATCAAGGACTGCAATCCAACATGAATTACAACGCGTCCATTACCGTGACGGACGTGTTTGACCTCTCCACCAGCGCAAGCAATTACTTTCAAACCACTTGGGTCGGGATTCCTCCCATCCTCTATCTGTGGGAAGCCGAAGATTTTGACTTTAACAGCGGCATGTTCATTGATAACCCTGACCTCTGCAACGCACCCGGCGATGCCAACTGCTACTATGGGACAGTAGGCACGCCCAGCGTTGACGAGCAGAGTGATGGCGTGCCGCCGCCGACCAATAATCTCTACCGCCCGGAAGATGAAATGAGCATTCAAGCTTCGGGGGACTATCTTCGCGAGAACCTTTTCCTCGCAGACAGGACGGATTACGCCCTAAACCCGTTCGAATTCGGCCAGTGGGTCAACTACACCCGGGACTGGAGCAACGGCACCTATTGGGTGATCGGCCGCCTTGCCACCGGCACCAGCCTCTCCGGGTATTTGACTTTGAGCCTGGTCAACTTGGACGACGACACTACCAATGAACTGGGCACCTTCACCATTACCAACGGACTGGGCTGGACCACCTTTGAAAATGTCTTTCTGCTGGATACCAACGGCAACAAAGCAAATGTGATGCTGGATGGCAAAACCACTTTAGAAGTCACCAGCGGGGGCAACCTTTTGCCGAACTTCTACGCGCTGGTCGAAGCAACGGTGGATTTGCCGATTTTGAGCGGGATGTATCCCGACGGCACACACCCATTCGAGTACACCAATGCTCTTACTTTCACCGTTACCTCGGACGGCGCCACCTTTCCGGCCAACAGTATCCAACTCAACCTGGATGGCTTCGACGTTTCTTCGGCGCTGGTTATCAGCGGTTCGGCGTCGAACGAAACCGTCGTTTATCCCGATCTGCTGCCCAACGCCATCCACACCGCGATTATCTCCGCCACCAATTCTCTCGGTCACGGCATCCTCATCACCAATCAGTTCGACACGTTCAGCACGAATAATTTCATGGTGGAAGCGTCGGATTTCGATTACAACGGCGGACAGTACATCCCTGCCGCCGATTGGTACCCCAATGCGTATGAAGGCTATGACGCCACGACGAACATCGATTTCCAACACAGCATTATTCTTGGCGAGCAGTACCCGTATCGGCCCAATGGCATTCCTCAAGAAAAAGGTTATGACTACCTCACGCCTATCTTCGTTAGTAATGGGGCGATTGATTACGACCTGGGTTGGTTTGGGCCTGGGGATTGGGCCAACTACACCCGGGCCTATCCGGCGGCCAACTTCTTTGTCTATATGCGTTCCGCAGGATTAGGCTCCAATTCGATGTATCTGGAACAGGTGGTCAGTGGCGCGGGCACGACCAATCAGCTCGCCAAGAAGTTGGGCGACTGGGACTCTGTCGGAATCAACGATGTTACTCATGCTTGGGTGCCGCTGACGGAGGAAGGCTCCGCTGCGCCGGTCGCGGTAAGTTTGAGCGGGGTCGAAACCCTCCGTATCACGACCACCACCGGCGACTGCTACCCAAACTACTTCATGCTGGTGCCGACCTCCGGCATCAAGCTGGGGGCCGCGAGGCAGGGCGCCAACGCGGTCATTTCTTTCGCCACGCAGGCCGGGGTTGTTTACAGAGTTTTCTACCGGAATGATTTGACCTCCGGCAACTGGGACCTTTTGACCAGCGTCCTTGGCAACGGCGCCGTCGAACCCGTGAGCATCCCGGTCACATCCAGTGCGCAATTCTTTAAGGTCGTGGCTCCATGAGGCCCAATCGGCGGGAGCGGCCTGCCGATTGATCATGAAAAACGATGGCATGAAAAGATCTCATCCATTCGCCTATGGCGCGGGCTTGGTTTGTCGAATTATTGCCATGGCAGCCACTATTGACATCGCGGCCGCCATCGATGTACCCACCAATTTGGTGAGTTGCGCGGGAGATCAGAGCATCGTTTTGCATTGGGACCAGAGTACCGATCCCACCCTTGCCGGATACAATGTCTATCGTTCCGCCAACAGCAATGGTCCATTTACCGTGCAGAATACCACTTTGCTGCCGTCGGCGGGCTTCAGGGATCTCCATGTCACCGATGGTCAGACAAACTTTTACCAGGTCACCGCTGTGGACATGACCACCAATGAAAGCCCTTCTTCGGCCACGTTGGCCGCGATCGCCAACCCCTTTGCGAGCGATGATCAATTTCTGGATTATGTCCAGGAGACCGATTTCGATTACTTTTGGTACTGGGCCAATCCCGCCAATGGCCTCGTCCCGGACCGAAGCGAGACCGACTCGGCTTGCAGCATCTCGGCGGTTGGATTCGGGCTGACCGCAATCGGTATTGCTATTGACCACGGTTGGATCTCGCGGGCCCAAGGCGTGGCGAGGGTCACGACGACGTTGAACACTTTTCTCCAAGGACCGCAAGGCCCAGCCGCCACGGGCGTCATCGGGTACAATGGGTGGTTCTATCATTACTTGGATATGAACACCGCCTTGCGAGCCAGCTCGGCGCCGGAATTGTCCTCGATCGACACGACCTTTCTGCTGGCCGGCATTCTCTACGCCAAGCAGTATTTCAATGGCACCAATGCCGGCGAAACCACCATACGAACAATGGCGGACGCCATCTTCAATAGAGTGGATTGGAACTGGATGGCTCAAGGAACGAACGCCGTGTCCATGGCCTGGTATCCCACCACCGGTTTCGACACGGCCAATTGGGTTGGCTATGACGAGGCGATGATTCTCTACACCATCGGCCTTGGCACCGCGACCAATCCCTTGCCGGCTTCGGCATGGGGCCAGTGGACCAGCGGATATATGTGGGCCACGAACTGGGGTCAGGCCTACGTCCAATTTCCTTCTTTGTATGTACATACATACTCCCACTGCTGGATCGACTACCGCCATATTGCGGACTCTTACATGAGCAACCACAACAGCACCTACTTCGAGAACTCACGGCGAGCGAGCCTCGCGCAATTGGCTTACGCCATTGCCAATCCGATGGATGAAGTGGGATACAGCAGCAACGTTTGGGGTCTGACCGCGTCTGATGGGCCTGAAGGCTATGCGGTGCATGGTCTGCCGCCGGTGGGATTTGACGATGGAACCATCGCTCCCACTGGCGCGGGCGGGGTCATCGCCTTCACGCCTGAATATTCGGTGCCGACGCTTAGCTACTTTTACCGCCATTACCGGCCCCACATTTGGACTGCTTACGGTTTCTACGACGCGTTTAACCTGAGCGCCCAGTGGTACGATACCGACCAGCTGGGAATTGACCAAGGACCCATCGTGATTATGATCGAGAACTACCGCACACAGCGTCCTTGGCAGCTTTTCATGCAAAACCAAGAGATCCAAACCGGATTGCAACGCGCGGGCTTTCACTCACTCCCCTTTGTGACGATCCAGGGGCAGGCTTTGCCCAGCCAGAACACCTTCACCCTCACTTGGGCCGCAAAGGCAGGCGCCACTTATCAAGTCGAATACTCACCTGACCTCATGACTTGGTTCGCTTCGCCGACCGGAGAGGTGGCCGCCACGGGTCCCAAGGCAAGTTGGACGGATGGCGGCCCTCCGGCCACCACCGCGTTGCCGTTCAGCGCCTCCCCGAGATACTACCGCGTCTTCCAGTTCGGTTCCCCTTAGACACCATAATTACGCAACGTTGGCCCCTTGGCGTTCGGTTTTGAGGCGGAGTTGGCCGCAAGCGGCGTCGATCTCCCCGCCTTTTTCCCGGCGCAAGGTGGCCCGGACTTTGCAGCGCTCCAAGGCGGCAAGAAAGGCTTCTTGGGCCGGCTCCTCGGGCCGCACCCATGGCAAACCCTCGACCTGGTTGTAGGGAATCAAGTTGACCTTGGCGCGCAGGCCAAGGGCCAGTTTTGCCAGCGGCGGGGCCTGGTCCAGGCCGTCGTTCACGCCGGCGATCAAGATGTATTCCAACGTAATCATCCGCCCTTTTTTCTGCTGGTAGTAGGCGCAGGCGGCGGCGAGCTCTTTCAATGGGTATTTCTTGTTGATGGGCATGAGGCGGGCGCGGGTCTCGTCGGTCGCGCCGTGCAGGGAAACGGCCAGGCGGAATTGCTGCGGCTCGTCGGCCAGACGCCGGATTTGCGGGGCCAAACCGCTGGTGGAAACGGTGATTTTGCGCGCGCCCATCTGGCCTCCCCACGGGGCGTTGAGGATACGCAAGGCCTTGAGCAGATTGTCGTAATTGGCCAGCGGCTCTCCCATTCCCATAATGACCAGATTGTTGATCCACCGTCCGCGACCGTTCTCCGTTCGCTCGACGGCCAGGACCTGGTTGATGATTTCCTCGGCGCCCAAGTGGCGTTTCCAGCCGTCCAGGCCGCTGGCGCAAAATTTGCAGCCGTAAGCGCAGCCGACTTGCGTGGAAACGCACAAGGTATGCCGGTCGCTGGATTCGCCGTAGAGACTGGGACTTGCGGGAATGAGAACACTCTCAATCAACGCGCCGTCCGCCAGACGCCAGAGGAATTTTTGGGTGGTGTCGCGCGCGCCCTGCCGTAGCGCCAATTCCGGCCAGGAAAGCGTATAAGTCTCCGTCAGGCGCTGGCGGAGGGATTTGGGCAGATTGGTCATTTCGCCCCAATGGGCTGCGCGCCGCGCGTACAGCCATTGCAACAATTGAGTCACGCGGTAAGCCGGCTCCTGCCAGAGTTGGAACTGTCGGCGAATTTCCTCCTGCGTTTGCGAGCGGAGATCGGGTTTGGTCATCTTCAGTTTCCGCCGCTGTCTTTGAGCACCACAAACCGGTTGCCGCCTTCGCCGACCAGGTTGATCATCATGCCTCGTTTGAGGTCCGCCAATTTTAACGCGTCGCGGAATTGCCGCAGCGTGGAGACGCGCTGCCGGTTGATTTCCGTGATGACATCCCCAGCCCTGATGCCGTGCAAGTCGGCTGGCGAATCCTGCTCTACAGCGGTGACGAGGACGCCGGCAATGGCCTCAACCCCGTATTGTTGCGCCGAATCTTTGGTCAGGCCCTGCACGGTCAACCCCAGGCTGGCAGGCTCTATCGCGCTGCGGGCGCCGTGCGGTTTGCCGGCCAAGTCCTCCACGACTGGCATGACGCCGGGGGTGACTTTGACGCTCAGATGTTCCTTTCCCCGCACCACGCTCAACACCGCCAAGCGTCCGGGCTTTTTGTCGGCGACTTCGTCTCGGAGTTGGCGCACGGTCTGGACGGTTTTGCCGTCCACGGTGGTAATCACATCGCCTGGCCGCAAATCGGTTTTGGACGCCGGGCCGCCCGGCAAGATGACATCGACCACCACGCCCTCGCGCACGTCGGGCGCCAATTTCCCATCCAGGCTCAAGTAATCGCTGTCGTTCTTGAGCTCGTGAATGAGGATGCCGAGCACAGAACGAGTGAATTTGCCTTCGCTGATCAAATGGTCCTTGACCCGCTTGGCCAGGTTGATGGGAATGGCGAAGCCAATGCCAGTGTCCAACCCTTCAATCATGGTGTTGATCCCGATGACTTCGCTATACAGATTGACCAGCGGGCCGCCGCTGTTGCCGGGGTTGA
>PLIU01000007.1 GCA_003140095.1 Verrucomicrobiales bacterium
GTGTCGGCAGTGCCAAAATAGTTTGCCGCCCCGCCACCGCCAATTGTGGCCCCGACCACATTGTTGCCAACAAAATTGACCGGCGAACCGCCCACCACGTTGACCATGTTCGAGTAGTTGGCATTGTTGGCGGTCGGTTCGATCCTCCAACCGCGGGTGCCGTTGACGTGGAATTCCAGGGGATTATTGTCCGTCGTGCCCAGGAACGCGCCATTGGTCGGATTGGCGCCTGCATTGCCGTTGGTGTTCCAAAAGGCCGCGCTGCCGAAACCGCCCAGCGCCGCCGCGTTGACGCCGGTCAAACCGGAGCCGTCGCCGGTGAAAGCGCCTTTCAAAGTGACGTTGCCGGAATCATTGCTGGTCACCACCGCGCCGGGCAGTTGCGCCAGCGCAAGGGCACCGGTGATGTTCGTCGCCGCCACGCTATGGGCGCTGGCGGCGGAGCCGGCGTTAGGCGCATACATGGCATACGGCGTGGGGGTAATCTCCTGCAACGGATTGAGGGCGGTGAAGCTGCTGCCGCCGTTGCTGCGCACGCCGATGGCCAGCCAGNNGTGAAGTCGTAGTTGCCATTGGCCGGACTGCCGCCGCTGTTCAACTGGCCTTGATAGGTGAAGGCCGTGCCTTGGGCGAGGAGGCCATTGTGAAAGGAAGCCATCGCCAAGGCACAAAGGATGAAACCGCATTTTTTCATAGGTTTTCGAGTTTTTAACTAAACACGGTCAGCCTGCCACGCCTGCGCATCCTTTGCCAATTAGAATTCGGGCGACGGCCGGGCGCATCTTGACACTGCCACCAAGAGTGGTAGGGCAGAGCTGGCGCTCTGCCGTGACTTTTCTCGGGCCACGCGCGCTACGGTGTGCCAAGAGGAAACATCGCCAACCCTGAAGCGGGAAATTAGGGCGGCGCGGCAGCGCACGCCCTACCAACGTAGCAGTGTCAGGATGCGCCCGCGGCGGCCTCCGCCCGTTCCCCGCGCCCGCTTTGGCGTTGCTTGTTATCCGTGATTCATTTCTTTCCGGCCAATGCCTGGACCGTTTGTTCCAAATCGGCGAGCCGCTTTTCCAACAAATCTACTTTGCCGGCCTTTTCCTTCAACGCGGCAATCTCCGCGTCCTTGGACTGCGATTCCGCCCGAGTCTCATCCAGTTTCTGGTTCAGGCCCTGGATGGCGGCCAGTTCCACACCGTCGAATTCCAGGGTGGTGATGCTTTTGTCATCGCGTCCCGGATAGAAGGCCCCTTTGAAATCCTGCGCCATCGGGCCGATGTTCGGCACGTCGCCGTCCTTTTCCCATTTGTAGTTCCATTGCTGGATCGGGATCCCGGCCAGCTTGTCCAGGACCGCCTTCGTATCCACCGGGGCGAAGTTCTTCTTGGCGTTGCGGTCGGAGATGGTGCTCCACGAAGTGCCGTTGGCCGCCAACGCGGCCCCAGCAGTGCCGCTGCCGTAAGCCGTCGGAGACGCCCCGGTGCCGGTCAGGAAGACGAAGCCTCCGGATGCCCGCGCCATAAACTGGTTGTTGGCAAAGGTTGTGGTGGTCGCGCCCGAACTGTCGCCCCAGGCAAACGAACCTTGCTTCGTCGCCTGGGCCTGGTAGCCGGCGGCAAACGAATACTCGCTGCTGGCAAGGTTTTTAAAGCCGCCGGGCACGGTGGCGTAGTGGCCTGCGGCCTGGTTGCCGAAGCCACCGCCCACTGCGGGCTGAAAATTGTTGCCGGCGACGTTGTTTTGGCCCCCGGCGATGGTTCCGGCAAAGCCGAGGTTGGTGTTGCTATTGCCGCCGCCCACCGTGCCGTAGCCATTTGCCGATTGGTTGCCAAGGCCGCCCCCGATGAAGGAGTGATGAGAAGAGAGGCCGATCTGATTTGCCTCGCCTCCGACAATGGCCGAGTTCCAAGAATTGCTGGCGATCACATTCGCGTCGCCACCGACAATCACCAGAGTGCCAAAATTGTTTTCGTCGCCAGAAGCGACATTGTTTAATCCGCCCCCGATAAATGAATAGGGGGAGTTGGTAAGAATCTGGTTGTCGTAACCGCCGCCCAGCGTGGAGAAGGACTCGTCCACAGTGTTCCCTAAGCCGCCTCCGATGATAGAGTCAAGACCACCGGCAGCATTATTCACCCCGCCGACGACGACCGAGCCGCCGCCATAGGCTATATTGGCATTTATAGCAGTCACACCATCGTCGCCGCCGCCGCCAACGAAAGCCCCTATTGCAAGGGCCTCGTTGGCGTTACCGCCCACGACCGTGGCGTAGGCCGCTAATGCCGAGGACCCCAAGCCGCCGCCCACCGTGGCGTACGCCCCGGACGCAGTGGTCGCGGAGCCGCCGCTCACCGTCGCATATTCATTGGCCGCTACGTTGCCACTGCCGCCTCCGATGAAGGAACCGGGTGAGTTGGTTTGGATGATGTTGCCGGCGCCGCCACCTATGGTGGATTCAACGGAACTGGCTTGGATGGTGTTGAAGTCGCCGCCTCCGATGAGGGAATAGCCTGAATTGGTTTGGATGACGTTGTCATAACCGCCGCTAATGGTGGATTGCCCGGAATTATTTTGGATCTTGTTGAAAATGCCCCCGCCAATGAAGGAAGAATCGGAATTGGCTTGGAGGGTGTTGGCGTAACCGCCGCCAATGGTGGATTCCCCGGAATTGGTTTGGATGGTGTTCAGAACGCCCCCGCCGATCACGGAAAAATCCGAGTAGGCTCCGATTGAATGCGCAAGAGCGGAGCCATTGTAATTTGTGGCGCCGCCGCCGCCAATGAAGCAGCCCACCGTGCCGGGCGTCACAAAATTGACCGGCGATCCGCCAACGACGTTCGGCGCGCCATTTGGAATGGAGCCGCCAATTGCGCTCGATACTCCGCCGAATTCCAAGCGCAAGCCGCGCATCCCATTGACGTGCATTTCCAGCGGTTGATTGTCCGCCGTGCCGACATAGTTGACACCCGGCGTCGTGCCAAGGTTGCCGCCCAACTGCCAGAAACTCGTCGCTTTCAAACCGTTCAATGAAAAGGCGGTCACATTGGTGAGGTTGGTCCCGTTGCCGCTGAATGTGCCACTCAAGGCCACGCCCGTTTCGGTGTTGGTCACCAAGCCAGCAGGCAATTGCGCCAACGGAACCGTCCCCACGATGTTCGACCCGGCCACCGCGTTCGCGCTCGCCGCCGTGCCCGCGCCGGACGCGTAAATCGCATACGGGGTCGGGGTCAACGGCTGAAGGGGATTGAGCGCGGTGAAGGTGCTGCCGCCATTGATTCGCACCTCAATGGCCAGCCAGGTGGCGTCCCCGGCAAAGACGGCCCCAAAATCAAGGGTCGTGCTGAACAATCCGTTGGTCACGCCGAGGTTCGTTTGGGTGATCGTGCCGCCCACCTGGCCGCCGCTGGTGTTGTTCGTGTTGAACAGCGCGAAAGTGAAGTCGTAGTTGCCATTGGCGGGACTGCCGCCGCTGGTCAACTGGCCTTGATAGGTGAAGGCCGTGCCTTGGGCGAACACTGGTTTGATGGAGATGAGCAGGCTGCCCAATGTGGCAGCGAACGCGAGACGCGCAAACAAGTTTTTCATAGATTTCGTCTTTGGCCGTGATTCGTCCGACGTAAACTCGGCGTTGCCAGAATAACAGTCTCACAGCCACGAAACCTGGAATGGTGACAACCGGGATGAGATTGGCAAAAATCGCCCGAGTTTCAAGCTTAATTCGGCCTTCGGCTGACAAAATAAGAGGTAAGTAAGCAGCTCCGCCACCAGCCGCAGCAGGTCCGGGTGCAAGATTATCTTGTGCATTCATTTCGCACTGTCTCTTTTCGCAAGTCTTTTAAAGGGTTGATCCTGAACGTCCCCTTGTCCGATGAACCCCTCTACCCTTAACCCGTAGGGGTAATCGGCCGCCATAGCGGCACAGCCTGAGTGCTGGCGGGTTTGGCATTCCAGAGCAGCGACTGGAGTTGATGGGCGCCCAGCCCGAAGGTCGGTGGTTTCGCATCGGTCGGCCACCAAGCAAAACGCCCGGTGGAAAGACGTTTTTGACAGAGCCAAAAACCTTGGCCATCGAAAACGAGGCACTTCAGCGCCTTGCGCCGCCGACTCGAAAAGACCACCAAAGCACCCGCCATCGGATCGACTTTGAGTTGTTGCCGGCACACTTGTGCAAGACCGTCTATTCCCTTACGAAAGTCCACCGGCTCGACCGCCAACCAAATCCGCATCTGTGGAGTGATCTGGATCATGGTCCAGACCTCCAGAACGCTTCGACCAGGCCAAACAGGTCCAATCCTTCTTTGCCCTCCCAACGAATCGTCATCCTGGCTCCCTCACCCCGCGCCAG
>PLIU01000067.1 GCA_003140095.1 Verrucomicrobiales bacterium
ACCCTCGATGGAGAGCAAGGATCATGTGACCCTCGCGGGCGCGGAAGTTTCCGCGGACGGCACATGGACGCCGAAGCCGCCTGAGAAAGTTAAAGCGACGGACGGAACCGTGCATTGGCTGGCGCCTCATGCCAGCGCGGTATTGTTGCAACTACGGCGCAACTAACTCAGACCCCGAACTCGCAGAATGAGCCTCGTTGAGCCGAGGGTTCGCCTCATGCGCAAGGCGCGGAAATCTCCGGTTGAAGGGGACCGTTTACGCGGCGGCGACAGAGACGATTCTCGAGGGAGAGAACGGGAGGATGAACCGGCCATCAGTGGTCCTCCGAGCCTTCGAAACTGACTTCCCGCACACCCGGAATATCCCGCACTTTCGCGATGAAGGCGGCCACCATCTTGGTAACGTTCTCATCGCCCTTTCCGGACACGGCGATTTCCACTTGATCATCCCCGGAATTCTCCCCTCGATGCACCACAAGACGCTTCAGGCGCAAACCCGACGATGTCAAAGCCGATTCCATCGATGCCAACGCCGGTTCTTGAAAATTTGCCGTCACATTTATGACCAGACCGCGGCGTTTCAAAAAGAACTTCTTTTCCAGCGGCTTCATTACGGACAAGATCACGAGCATCAACCCCGTCGCGATAACGGCGGCCAAAAACAGGCCGCCTCCGNNCCGCCAATCCAACGGCAGCCACGGCCCAGATACCTGCGGCTGTGGTCAGGCCTTGCACCATCTCGCGCCTCAGAATGATGGCGCCCGCCCCCAGGAAACCAATTCCGCTCACAACCTGAGCCGCGATTCGGGACGGATCCAAGACCACGTTCGGGGCGCCTAAAATATCTCCAAACCCAAACTGTGAAACGATCATGAACAGGGTGGAGCCCACGCACACCAGCATGTGCGTGCGGAGTCCCGGCGCCGATTCGCGGCGGGAACGTTCCAACCCGACCACGGAGCCAAGAGCCGCCGATACAATTAGCCGCAAAACGATTNNTTGTTGATTGCTGATCACCGCGCGATTTCCTTCACATCAACAGGGCTGCTTCCAATTTGAGACGCGCAGGGGAATCCTTGAACTTTGTGGGGCGCGGGTAGAAGATCCGACCGGGCAAGCTCGCAGTTTTGAGCGACGTGTCTGGCTGCGCGCAATAGCAGCGTGCGGGCGGTTGGTAAGAATTCATCATCGAAAGGCTTTTTCGCATGGCGCTATGTCAGTCTTGAGTGGATTTCGAGGGTTTCATTTTTTTCTTCAGGCCGTTGGTCGCAGTCCAAAGATTTCTCATAAAGACCGCCATTTTCCCAGCAGCGGTTTGAAATGGTTGATGATTTAGCCCCAACCGCGACGCACTCAGCGCCTCAGCAAGGGGGGCGCGTTTGCAATGCGACGCTCCTGTAATTTGGTTAATCGGACAGCTCTGGCATGGAGGTTTTCCTTCAACTCTCAGGAACATGTCACAGAGTCGAAAATTGCCGGCGAATTTATGATTTTTCTTCCATTCGAGCTTGTCGTATTTCCAGCTAAAAATGGCCTCGCAACGATTTTGTCTCTCTAGTCGCGCTTTGCGTTGGAGCGAATTTTCATCTTGTCGATAGCCGCAGGACTGCCCTAATCGTTCCCATCTTGCCAGCGTCAGCTCAAAGGCGAGTCTGGTCTGCGGGTTGAATTGCCATTGGGACGTCTCCCTGAATTTGAGCGGGACGGTCTCACCAGGAAGCAGAGACAGGAAGTCGTCCGGCGGCAGGCGGAGGGCATTTTGCCAGCCGGGGATGAAGCGGGACAACTGGCGGAAACGGCCGGCGCGGCGGAGCGTGAGGGCTGCTCTTTCTTCCAGTTGACGCACTCGATTGCGGCTCACTCCCATGAGGACGGCGATGTGTTCGTATATTAAGGGGCGACATCGCAGCGCGGCGGCGAGGGCTTGCTGGGGCTGGTCGGCCAAGACAATGAGTATGCCCTCGGGTAGATCGCTTTCATCGACAGAATCGGGTTCGATTTTTCTCCCGAGAAGTTTTTGAAGAAACGGGCTTGGACGTTTCAAAAATGATTCGATATTCACTTACAACTCATGTTTGCATGACAATACATTCTTGTTTTCTGGATGTCAACCGGGTGCGCAGAAGGGTAGTGTCTTAATTTGAAGACACTCCCCGCAGAAGCTCTTGGACCGTTGGCGCAGGAGCAGATGGGTCTTGCGGACAGCAGTCTTCCGCAGGCCCAAGCGCCTGGCGGTTCCGAACCTATCGGTGATTCCCCGTCCAATTCCGCGGCAATAGGGTGGATTAAACAATCAGGGTTTCTAAGTATTGCCTTTCGGCAGGGTTATGTTCATGTTCATGGAGTATCGAAATGTTGTCCTCGATTCTAATAACGGATGATAACCCGGATGATGCCGCCCTCATCGAACGGGCGGTGATGAGTCTTCGCCCGTCAGTCCCGGTTCGGATCGTGGTCAGCAGCAAAGAGGTCATAGCGTACCTGGAAGGCCATGGGCTCTACGCCGACCGGGAAGTTTTCCCGTATCCGGGACTGATCCTGCTGGACTTAAGAATGCAGGAAATGAACGGATTCGAACTGCTCCAGTGGCTCAGGAGCGAACCGCGCCACATGGCGATTCCAGTTATTGTGGTCAGCGCCTTTGACCGACAGAGAGAAATAAGAAAGTCCTACCAACTGGGCGCCCGCACCTTCCTGAGCAAACCGGTCAAAGCCGAAAGCATCCGTTGCGCCATCCGCGCCTTGAGTCTGCCGACGGAGTTTTTTAATTGACATCTACTGCGGCGCTTTGCCTGTGATCATCCTTTCCGCAGCCGGCTCCTCCTGGAAGTCGGAGGAAGCCAGGACACGGGCCAGAATTTCTGGTTCCGCTGTGGACGCCAGGGCCGCCTCGCCGGGGGATTCGGGCCACAATGAACTGAACTCCAGGTAAATTGGTCAACGGCTCATTTCCAAATTATAGGGCTTTGGGCGCGCTCTGGACGGGGGCGGCGTGATCGGGTAGGGGATGAGACGCCGTTAGTACGGATTCAAGGGGCGCCGGTTCATTAGGCCCGGCGAGGAGTCGCATAGAAACCAGATTGGGGACGGCTTGGGCCACTGGCGCGTCGTCGGCAAATCGCCCGCCGCAAATCACGTTGTTGGTGCAGGTGGCGTCGTTAACCAGGAAGCCTTTGCCGCCGCAATGGGCGACCAGAAGATTGTCAAATGTATTTCCGGCGCATTCGCTGCCTGGACAAGGCTGCCACCCGGCCACGGTGCCGACGAAGGTCTGCGCCATGAATACGCCGTGGTGGCGGCATTTTTGGATGGTAAGCCCTTTAAAGACATTGTCGCGCGACTGCCGCATGAAGATGCCCAGATCGTTGCCGGACAGGACGGAGTCATGGATCACGTTGTGGTTGAAATTGAGGTCCAGAGAAAGGCCCGCCGAAAGGTTGTCGTGAAGGTTCAGGCGGCTGAAATCGCTGTCTTCGGTGAAATAACAAGCCAGGCCGTCAAATTGGTTGTCGAAGGCGGTGTAATCACGCACCGTCAGACGCCGGGTCCGGGCCGAGGTGACCATGCCCCCGGAGCGACAACGGCAGCACACCACTTGTTCGACGGTGGCCCCATCGACATCCCATACGTCCACGCCGTTGTTATACACTCCCGCGCCATCACTGAGCACGCGCCAAACCTCTTTCTGCTGGTTCTTCCTGTTTCCGTCGATGAACAGTCCAGTCAACAGAATATCTTTGGTGGGTCTGGCATGGTCTGTGGGAGAACCCAGCACCACCGCCGGACAATTGGCGCCATCGGCCAGGAAGAGCACCGTCGAAGCACCGCAACCGCGCAACGTCTGGTGGTCCTTGCGCAGAATGATCGGCTGGCGGATAAGATACTGGCCGGCGCTGAGCTGAACCTCGCCTCCAGCGGGAAGAGAGTCCAACGCCGATTGAATGCCTGCCCCTCCGGAACTGGGTGGAACCGGCAGGACGGCGGCAAAATTGGAAACAGAGGAAGACAAACAGAAAAGGGCCAGGGCCAGCGACAATTTTTGTATCATAATTGCGAATCGAATTTCTACGCTTTTTGGACTAGGGACATACCTCCATTTATCAGCTTAATCAACGCTAGTACAATCACCTATATTCACGGTTTAGCAAGGTTTTTTATTGCCTTGGCGGGGCGTTGCAAAATGCAATCAATCCCGGCCTGGTGTAGTGGCTCCCGCCGGAAAACCGGATTGTCGGCTTAGGGAACGAGTGTGCTTGGCCGCCTTCGGATGATTGAACGGTTTCCGCTCCGTTTTCGCGGAGAATTTGAACTTCGCGCTGGAATTTATTTAAAGCTTAAGCCTCACACCTCTCAAACTCGACATTGAATATGGAGGAAGCATTAGATGTGCCACTTATCCCCTCCTCGCTTTCTTCACCTGACGGCCTGCGCAAAGCTTTATCGTAACAAAAGGCGGATCGGCTGTGTCAATCAAATGATAGCCGCCAAGAAGCAGAGGCGCCTCTTTTGCACCCAATTCGAGGTTTGCCGCCTTGGAACCCCCGTTGAGCAATCGGCATATCCGGTATATGTCAGCGCACTCATTTCCGCTTATTGCTACGTACCGCTTTTTCAAATTAATGCACCCGCCCGGTCTTGCAGCTTGAGAATGGCGACCGAATCCGGCGGCAGAGTAATTGATGGCGGCGAGAAGATAATTCCGGTTTCGGAGGCGGCCACTAATTCGTGAATGCCGTCGCGCAACCGAAGCGAAACCGGCACCGGGCCGAGGTGGCAAACAATCGTCCAGGGTCCGCGTTGCACGGTCAGCCAGCGCTCTTTTTCATCGCCTTGCGCGCAGACGTCCTCCATCCGGCCATCGCACAAGGAAGGGTTGGAACGCCGGAGGCGAATCAACCGCTTGTGCCAATCCAATAACTCGGCGTGTCGCGGTTGGGAAATTTCGTCCCAGGCGAGTTTGGAGCGGTGAAAAGTTTCCGGCGCTTGAGGATCGGGAATCGCTTCGGGTTTGTTGGCCAAGGCTGGAAACTCGCGCCGGCGACCATCACGAACTTTCTCGGCCAACATGGCATCGCGGTGATCAGAAAAATAGAGAAAAGGGGTGGACGCGCCCCACTCTTCACCTTGAAAAAACATGGGCAAAAACGGCGAGGTAAGAATGAGCGCCGCCGCCGCCTTTAACCGGCCGGCACTCATCAGATGCCCGCTCCGTTCGCCGAAGGCGCGATTGCCAATTTGATCATGATTCTGTAGATACGCCAGAAACCGGGAACCATCCAATCCGAGCGGGGTCCGGCCTTGGCGCCTTCTTCGGAACGCCGAAAAACGCCCGTCGTAAACGTAAGCTCGTTGCAGGGCTTTGCAGACATCTGCCAGCGTACCGAAATCGACATAGTAGCCGGTGGTTTCGCCTGTCAGCACCGAATGCAGGGCGTGATGGAAATCATCATTCCAGTGTGCGTGCAAGGCAAACCCTCCCCGGCCGCGCGACCACAAGAGGCGAGGTTCGTTCCGATCATCCTCGGCGATGAGCACCAGATGTCTGCCCAATTGCGCTTCCAGCATCTTCACTTCCTCGGCCAGTTGCTCGATGAATGGTTCCGCCGAATTGTCCGCGATGGCGTGGAGGGCGTCGAGGCGAAGGCCGTCGAAATGGTAATCACGCAGCCACATCAACGCGTTATCGCAAAAGAAACGACGCACCTCCTCGCTGTGGGCGCCGTCGAAATTGATCGCTGCCCCCCAGGGTGTGGAAAAATTATCCTTTTGGTAGGGGCCGAACTTCGCCCAAAAATTGCCCACCGGCCCGAAATGATTGTAAACAACGTCCAGGATGACCGCCAAGCGCCTGAGATGGCAGGCCTCCACCAAGCGCTTGAGGGATTCGGGAGCGCCGTAGGCGTGGTGCAGCGCATATAAGTCAACACCGTCGTACCCCCAGCCGTGCTCACCGGAAAACTCGTTGACCGGCATCAATTCCACGTGCGTAACGCCCAGGTCCACAAGATGATCGAGCTTCTCGATAACGGCATCGAAAGTGCCCCGGGGCGTAAAGGTGCCTATATGCAATTCGTAAATCACCGCGGAGGACAGAGGCGGAGCTTGCCACCCCATGTCGGCCCAGGCAAAATTGGCGTGGGTAACCGGACGAGAAGGGCCATCAACTCCGTGCGGCTGGTACGGAGAGCGTGGGTCCGGGAATGGGCCTTCTCCGTCGAGCACGAAACCATAATCCCCGCCTGCCCCCAACGAGGGCAGTTCGGCCGTCCACCAATCCCCTGCCTGCCGGGTCATGGAGATGCGCTGAGGAGGAATGTCCAACTCCACATTCTTTGGTGTTGGCGCCCACACGCGAAAGGGATGCATTATTCTTCTCCCTCCTTGAGCAGCAACGCCACCGGAAAACGAGCCACCAACGCCGCCATCCGCCCGTCGGCAACCGGAGAATCTGTCAATACGTTTCGCCAGCGGCCCGCCGGCAATTCCACCATCGTGTCCGCCCACTGGCCGTCGAGTGCGCCCACCAATCGCGGCACTACGGTCGCCGCTCCTCGGCCCCGCATGAACGCGAGCACATGGGGCGCTTTGGCGCCCGACACGGGCAGCGGCTCATAATTCCCGGCGCCGCCAAAAAGAGTGGCATGGAGGAGGCGGGCCTTCAACACCTTCCAAATCAGCCATAACTTGGGCAGCCCGGACTCGCGCTGGCGCCAGGCCGCTTCCGCGGAAATTCCCTTCGCTTCGGCCAGCAGTTGCTGGCGCAAGGCAAAGTCCACCGGACGCCGATTGTCTGGATCGGCCAGATTCAAATCCCAAAGCTCAGATCCTTGGTAGAAGTCAGGCACGCCGGTAGCAGTCATTTTCACTAAGGTTTGGCCCAGGGAATTGATCCGGCCAAGATCCAACAGGGGCTCTACGAATTGCTCCACGTCGCCGAGGAACCTGGAATCTTCCATCGCCTGGCAGACGAAGCTTTGCAAGGCTTGCTCGTATTCTGGCACGGGCCGCCGCCAGCGAGTCTGCTCTTTGGCCTCGCGCGCGGCCTTTTGCACATACGCCTGCGCTCGCTCCTTCGTCAGCGGCCAGACTCCGACCAAGGCTTGATAAAACAGATATTCCATTTTACGGTCCGGCCAGTTCTGACACCGTTTGGGTTCGTTCATTTTCGACCAGCGGCGGACAGCTTCAATCCATTCCTGAGGCCGTTCCGACAAAAGAGCAAGCCGCGCCCTGACATCCCCGCCCCACTTGGTGTCATGCGTGGCGGTAGCCACCATAGAGGCAGGCCAGAGCGTTTGCTGGCGCTGGCACAATTGGTGGAAAACCGGCACGCTTAAACCGAACCGACCCGGGTCGCCGCCTACTTCGTTCAAGGCGGCGAAGCGCGCGTAACAGTAGAACGCGGTATCCTCCACCGCCTTGGCCATGATGGGACCGGTCAACTGCTGGAAGCGGAGGACAAAATCGTCTTCCAAAATTCCACGGCGACGGAGCAACAGCAATTCCTCCAGAAAATCGAACAGTTCCGCGGGAAGATAATGCCGGTGCTCGCGAGCGGCCCTGACCGCCGCGTTAATGAGCTGCGCGTCCCATTTGCTGACTTCCGGGTCGTCACTGGCTCCGGCGTAGGTTCGATACACCGGCATGCAGGTGGCCAGTTCGGTCCATGCATCACTTAACTCGGCACGAGTAAAATCCCGGCACTCCCAATGCCGCGCCGAAATGTGAACCAGCAAATCGGTCAGCCGGTCGGTTTCCGCCGTCAGTTCGTCCTGGACGATCATGTGCTTCTTGGCTCGCACCAAGGCCGGATAATCCAAGGTATCGCCCGTAAATTCAGCATAGAAATTTGACAGCGGTCTTTCGCCTTGCGGATCAACAAAAATTCCGTTCAGGTTGTTCAGGAAATCATATCCAGTCGTGCCATTCACCGGCCAAAGCGGATTGAGCGGCTCGCCCGGCTCGAGGATTTTTTCCACCACGACCCAGGCCTTGGGTGCCATCTCCCGCAAACGGCGCAAGAATTGTTCCGGCTGGCGCAATCCGTCAGCATGGTCCACTCTCAACCCGTCCACCCATCCCTTGTCCAGCCATTGCTTGACCAAGGCGAAAGCCTTATCGAAAACCCAAGGCTCTTCGATTCTGATCCCCGCCAAGCTGGTAATGCTAAAGAACCGCCGATAATTTAACACCGCATGGCCGTTGCGCCAAAACATCAATAGATAGTTCTGCTGTTGAACAAACTCATCCAAGACTTGGGGGCTATTGGTGAGTTCAGCCACCGCTGCACGAATGGCCCCGACTCGGTTGGCGGGGACCGATTCCGCCGCGCGCCGGAGCCGCGCCGACACGCTTTCTGGCGAAACCGGCAAAGTTTGGCCGGCATATTGCAGGGAGAGCGATCCTTCCGTTTCGACCACGCGGATCAAGCCACGAACCAGCGCTTCGTTGTAGCGTTCTGCCAGAATAGGCATGGCCACCTTGCCCCGAAGACGCGGGTCCGCTGCCTGCCAATCGATGTCGAAACAGCCGGCATAACGGCTGCCCGGACCGTGGGTGAGCACATCCCACCACCAGCGATTGGCCTGGCCATCGATCCCCATGTGATTGGGAACGACATCGAGCACCAGACCCATCTGGTGGCGCGCCAGTTCGCCGTGAAGTTTGGCCAAGTCATCCGGTGTTCCCAATTCGGGATTCAACTCCTCAAAATCACAGATGTCGTATCCGTGCATGCTTCCAGCCACTGCCTTGAGCAGAGGAGAAGCGTAAATGTGGCTCACGCCCAAAGCGTGAAGGTAAGAAACCAGCGCGCGGGCCTGGGCCAATGTGCAATCCCGATTGAACTGGAGACGATAAGTCGCGCTCGGAACTGGATTTATTCCGGGCGAATTCGTGACCAAGTCCAGTCGCATGTGCGGATGCGGGCTAGCCGGCTTCTACCGGGGCGGCCTCGGCCGGTTTGTCGGCACAGGCCGGGGCGTACCCCTGTGCTTCAGGTTGCATGGCGTTGTAGAATCCCAAGGCCTCCCCAAGGTCCGCAAAGCGCAAGACCCACAGCTTGGCCGCGTCGTCGCCTTGCAAAGCCCGCTTCGACCACTCCGGGCGAATGGTTCGCGAAATTTCAAAATAGATGTTTTGCGGCTTCCAAAGATTGGTCTCAAATGGAAGTTCCCGAGCCAATTGGGCCGCTTCAATCAGTCCGCGCAATACCTCAACATCTTCCGGCGTCTTGAGCAATCGCTCACTTAAGCGGTCGAAATAACTTTTGCAAGCATAGCCGATGATCTCGCGTTCCAGCGTGACATTCATCGCGCGGCATTCGGCCAGCAAGCTCCGCACCCGCTCCGCATCCAGGTGGCCGTTCTCGAACTGGCCGCGGATCTCCCTGTTGAGCACGACGTCAACAGCCATTTTCAAGCCTTGCAGCGGCGGGGCGTGCAACTCGGCCAGGAAGCGCAGGAGCGGCGCATGACGGTCGGCGATCAAACGGTAGGCGCCGTGGATTTCCTCACGAGTCGTAGCCAGGATTTGGTTCAGCAATTTACGCTGTTCATCTCGAAACAGATTCTTGAGGGAGTACTGCATCGGGCCGAAATGACTGTCCATGAGCCGGATGATCTGCGGGAAATCAGCCCGATCCAAAGCTTCGTGCGCGGCCTTGGCCAATTGGTCGAATTCCTCGGAGTGTCCGTTCAGATGGACCCAGCAGTTCAAATTATGGCTGCCCATGAAAAGGACTCCGTACGTCAGAACATCGGAACCCCGCGTGATTTCAAACGTGACCCGCGCCCGTCCCAGGGCCAGCCGCGCGGCCCCGGCGGTGAACATCTGCCGGTCCTCCTGATGAAAGGAGAAGGCATAGAGTCGGGCATCCACCGGATAGGATTCAAAGATCGAACTGATGGCGTAATGGGCACCGACGGTATCTCGCGTCACGATCGCGGGCTTCACGAACTTCTGATAAATGACGCGTCCATCCGCGTTTTCAGGAATGTTGCTCTTAGCCTGCGCCAGCCTATCGACAAACTCCGTTTCCAAATCTTCATTCCACAGTTCGCGGGCCAATTGCACGGCCCGCGCGGCATATTGGATATCCTGTACCGTTTCCAAACCGGACAATTCGTCGAAAAACCAGCCGCAGCTAGTGTACATCAATAGGGCATGCCGTTGGGCCTCCAGCATCCGCAAGGCCGTGATTTGCTCTTGTTCATTTAACTCGTGCGCCGCATGACGGCTGAAAAAGCGGCGCTGATTTTCAGGGGAACGATCCAAAATGACGTTGATATAATCGTCGCGCGCGGCCCACGGGTTTTTGAACAACGCTTCAGCATGCTTCTCATAACGTGAGGCAAGCTCATCGCGGAGCCAATCCATGGCGTTGCGCAGAGGTTCGCGCCAGGCCTGGTTCCATCCGGCGTGGCCGCCGGTGTTGCAGCCGCAATCGCGGCGCCACCTGCCCACCCCGTGCGGGCAACTCCAGGCGCTCGCCTGGTGCAGTTCCACTTCGTGGGTGGGGGGATGCGACTCGAGGAACTCCCCATAGACTGTCAAACGCACATCCGTATTCGATTCGATGGTTTTGAGCGCGAAAGCCAAGGCCATGTCACCATAGCGAAAATGATGGCCGTAAGATTCCCCATCCGTCGCGACATGAACCAATTGATCCCAAGTCCGGTTGCCGTTGCAGGCACCCAACAACCGTTCGGCCAGACGGCCACCGTCGGTGAGCAGCCGCTCAAAGGCCACGGCCTGGGCTATGGGCGCATCATAAAAGAAAACCGCGATGGATCTGCCCGAAGGCAATTGAACCCGGTACGCCATTGACGGGTCCAGCTTGCCACCGTTCACGTCCTGCCACTCGGCGTCCTTCAGAGGCCGCACCCTGCTGGCTTGGAAAGGAGATAGAATAGTGAATTGGATGCCGAACTGGGCCAGCGCCTCGAGCGATTCCAGATCGACCGCGCATTCCGGCAGCCACATTCCCTCCGGCGAGCGCCCAAACCGGGCCTCGAAATCGCGCAGGCCCCAGGCTACCTGTGTCTGTTTGTCGCGGGCATTGGCCAGCGGCATGATCAGGTGGCTGTAACATTGGGCCATGGCGGAGCCGTGGCCGGAAAACCGCAGTTGACTCTCCTGATCGGCATGCTGAATGGCCGCGTAGATATCCGGGGCTTTCTCCCGCATCCACGACAGGAGGGTCGGGCCGAAATTGAAACTGATCCTGGAATAGTTATTGACAATGTGTTCAATGCGATTCCCGGCATTCAGACAGCGCGAATGGGCGTTGGGCGCGTAGCATTCCGCTGCGATCCGCTCGTTCCAATCATGGTACGGATAGGCGGAATCCTGCAATTCCACCGTCTCCAGCCACGGATTTTCCCGCGGGGGTTGGTAAAAATGGCCATGCACGCAAATATATTTCTTCATACGCGACGCGCTCCCCAACGGGACTATTGCTTGATGTCAATGCGGTCGCTGACGTTCTTCACGCCCTCCGTGTTCTTGGCCAGTTGAATCGCGTGGTCCCTGGCATCCGGGGAAGCTACGAATCCGCTCAACTGCGCCGTGCCGTTGTGGTCCCAATCGTTCACATTTCTTTTCATTGTATGTTCTTTCTCTTGATATTTCTGTTTTCTGACTTTGCCACATCCCGCGCGGCCTGGCAATAAGTTCACTATCTATCATCTCGACCTTTAATCCTATAGGGTGTTCGCCCCGCTGGGTGCTGGCGTTTTCCCCCACGGTATTCACCCCATATCGCCCGGCCCAGCTCCCGGCTAAGCTAATACGGAAGGTTCAGGCTTATCAAATAAATTGCGAAACCTAATGGTTAGGACGGGGTGGGTGATGCTCAACTGGCCGGCGGAAAGAGGAATGGGACGTCGTCGTGCTGGACATCACCATGCCCGATCGTAGCGGGTTGGACGTCCAGCGCGAAATCAAACGATTCAAGCCCCGGCTGCCCGTCCAGCTTGGTGGGGGCGGTCAAAAAGGTCCTGGCGTGCGGACGCTACGTGAGCAATTCCCTGGCGAAAAACCTGGCCGCCTCCCTTTCCGCCAATCACGAAGCGCCGCAGGAGAAACTATCGGACCGCGAGTTTCAAGTGTTACAACTCGCCTCAGGCCGGATGATCACGGATATCGCCCGCAAACTGTCCCTGAGCGTCAAAACCATCAGCACCTGTCTGTCCCGGATTCTGGAAAAATGGGCTTGAAAAACAACGTTGCGCTCCTGCATTACGCCATTCAGCATCGTCTTGTCCAGTGAGTAGGTGTTTACCCCATACTGATGAACCGAAGTTCGGCCAGAATTCAATGGCAAAGGTTTTCACAATGAATTACTTGTACCTTGCAAATGTTTTGGCCGTCGCCGGTTCGGCGTGGGGGTGGGCAGCCCGGGTTTGGATGCTCATCGTCGCGCTCCTGGCGGTGGCGGCGGCCCTCTGGCGCCGCAACTCCGCTCAAGCCGACCGGCGAGGCCAGGCCACGATGCTGGCGGACATGGCTGAGAACGCGCCCCTAGGTTTGCTTCAGGTGGGCGCCGATGGCATCATCCAGTGGACCAATCGCGCCCAATTGGAGCTGCTGGGCTATTCGCGGCAGGACTACGTCGGAAAAAATGCGGCCGAATTCTATGCCGACCCGCCTGACGGCCGGAATGTTCTTGTCCGGCTTGTCCAAGGTGAAACGCTCCACGAGCACCAAACCAACCTGAGGGCTCGCGACGGTTCCTTGCGCAACGTTCTCATCAGTTCGAGCGCTGATGTTCAAGAAGGACGTTTCCTCCGCGCCCTGCTTTTTGCCCAGGACATCACCGGACGCCGCCGGGCGGAAGAGGAGATTCTCCGATTAAATCTGGAGTTGGAGCAGAGGGTCCAGCAACGCACGGCACAATTGGAAGCCGCGAACAAGGAGATGGAATCCTTCAGTTACTCCGTTTCACATGACTTGCGCGCACCGTTGCGGGCCTTGCGTGGTTTTAGCGAGGTCCTGCTGGAGGTCCACGCGTCGCAGCTTGACAGCCGTGGCCAGGACTTCCTTCGCCGTGCCTGCGCCGCCAGTTTCCACATGGAAAGGCTCATCGAGGATCTCCTGAAACTGGCGCAGGTGTCCCGCGCCGAGATCCAAATGGAGGAAGTCAATCTAAGTTCACTGGCCAGCGACATAGCCGCCGAGTTGGTCAACAGCGATCTGGCGCGCACCGTGCAATTCAATATCGCGCAAAACTGCTCGGCCCGCGGCGACCCCAGTCTGGTTCGACTTGCCCTGGACAACCTCCTGCGCAACTCCTGGAAGTTCAGCGGCAAACGCGCCGAGGCCCGGATTGAGTTTGGCCGGATCGACGGACAGGAGCCTGCCTTCTTCGTGCGCGACAACGGCGCCGGGTTCGACATGGCTCAGTCCAAGAGACTGTTCGGAGTCTTTCAAAGGCTGCACTCCGCCAGCGAATTCCCCGGCACCGGCGTGGGCCTGGCCACCGTGCGCCGCATCATTAACCGCCACGGCGGACGCACCTGGGCCACCAGCGCGGTCAATCAAGGCGCGACTTTTTGCTTTACTTTACCCAGTCTCAACCGAGACGCTGAAACCCTCGTGCGCCCACCATGAAAAACTTGAACCAGCCCTTGCAGATCCTTCTGGTTGAGGATTCAGAAAACGACGCTCTATTGCTGCAGCTTGCGATCGAACGGTCCGGCGCCCAGTGCGTTTGCCAACGGGTGGAAACGGCTGAAGAAATGGCCGCCGGCCTCCAGGCCCAAGACTGGGACGCCATCATCGCCGACTATGTCATGCCCAAGTTCGACGGGTTGGCGGCGCTGGTCATGGTCAAGGAGCGCGCGCTGGACGTGCCCTTCATCATCGTCTCTGGCCACATCACCGAAGCCACCGCCGTGGCGGCGATGAAAGCCGGCGCGCACGACTACGTGATGAAGGACAAACTGGCCCGGCTGGCCCCGGCCATTGCGCGCGAAATGCGCGATGCCCAGGGGCGGCAGGCGCAGCGCGCCTCCGAGAAAGATCTTTGGAAAGAGCAGGCCTTCCGCGCCGCCATTGAAACTTCTATTCCCTCCGGCATTGCCGCGGTCGATTTGGACGGCCGGCAATCTTATGTCAACCCCGCCTTTTGCCGGATGGTGGGTTGGACGCAAGCCGAATTGCTTGGCCGGAAACCACCCTTCGATTATTGGCCCGCGGAAGAGCGCGAGAGCATCATCGCCGCCCTGGCCAAAGTGGTGGCGGGCGATGTCCCGCATGGTGGACTAGAATTGCGGCTGCGTCGAAAAGACGGCGAACGCTTTGACACGCTCCTGCTGATGACGCCGTTGAAGGATTCGTTTGATAACATCACCGGCTGGTTAAGCTCCATCACCGATATCACCCAGCGCAAACAAGCCGAGGACGCCTTGCGCCGTTCGCATGAGGAGTTGGAATTACGCGTGCGCCAGCGCACCACCGAGCTTTCCGCCGCCAACACCCAACTCCAAACCGCCCTGGCCGAGCGACGCCGCCTGGAGAATGAATTGCTGGAAATCACAGACAAGGAACGGCGCCGGATCGGCCTGACCCTGCATGATGATCTCGGTCAAAAACTCACTGGCATCGCCCTGATGGCCAAGGGACTCCAAGCCCAGCTCGCCCGGCACGGCTCGGAGGGCGCGACCGAAGCCGCTAGAATCCACAAGCTCATTCAGGAAGCCATGACCCAAGCGCGCGAATTCTCTCACGATTTGGTCACGCTCGATCTTCAGGAAAAGGATTTGGTTTCCGCCATGGAAGGAATGGTCTTGCACGTCAAGCGAACCTTTAGCATTTCATGCCGATTCCAGTGTGAAGCAACAGCACCAGCCCTGGAAGCCAATGTCGTCAGTCAACTTTACAAAATCACTCAGGAAGCCGTAACTAACTCCATCAAACATGCTAAAGCCAAGCATGTCGAAATTCAGCTAGCAAACCGCGGAAACCATCTGGTGCTGTCCATTCGCAACGACGGCGCGCCCTTCCCCTCGGCCGTCGATTCCAATGCCGGCCTTGGCTTGCGTATCATGAGCTATCGCGCCCACTTGATTGGCGCTTCTCTCGAAGTCAAGCCCGGCGACCGGGAAGGCGCCGTGGTGGATTGTTATCTGCCTGTTTCCAAGTGAACAGGACCCAGGCCGTCCAACGGCAGCGCCAGATCCCGATTCACCACTCCCTTGGAGATCGCATGGCGCGTCAATCCCGCCACATCATGAATATTGAGCTTGTTCATGACTTGCTGCCGGTGCTTCTCCACCGTCTTGATGCTGATCCCCAATTCCCCGGCGATTTGCTTGTTCGGCAACCCCTCGGCGATCAGTTGCAGCACTTCCGCTTCGCGCGAGGTCAGTTCGACGTTGCGCTTGAGCGGTTGGCCATCCGCAAACGCCTGCCGGCATCGGTCCCGCAACCGTTTGGCGACCGTCGGACTGAAAAAGGCATTCCCTTTTTGTACCTCCCTAATGGCCAGCATCAAGTTGTCCGCGGCCGTTTGTTTAATTACATAACCGGAGGCCCCCACTTCCGTCAATTGCTGCACGTAATCATCATCGCAGTATGAACTGAGCACCAGCACCTTGGTGGACGGGACGTTCTTCAGCACCTGCCGTGTGCCCTCCAATCCATTCATTAACGGCATCATTACGTCCATGAGGACAACGTCCGGCGTCGTCTTCGTCGCCATTTGCACTGCTTGGCGTCCGTTCTCTGCTTCACCGACCACCTCGATGTCTTCCTCCTGGCTCAATAACGCGCGCAATCCCTGCCTGACGACCGTGTGATCATCCACCAGTAATAATGATATTTTTTTCATAGTTTTATTAGTCATTTAACAGCATTAACTCGCGCTAGTTTTAACATTCCATGACAACAACACAATCGGGCGGACCCCCTGAACTTCATTACAGGATAACCGTATTCCGCCATGGAACTAATCCTTATGCGAGTGCCGTTGACCGGTGGAAGCAGGTCGCCTATGGAGCCTTGCCCGTCACGGGGCGTTCCCAATCCGCACGGAGACGCGGCAGGCTTCGTGGATGGTGCTGTTGAATGAAAACGATGAGCTTTTCCCGCACTTCGCAACGCAGGTCCCATGCCTTGGACGCATCCGCGGCGGTGCAGAGGACACGGATTTGCATGGCGCGCTCGGAAGCGTCGGACACCTGTAAATTCCAGAACCGGCGGTCCCAGAGTGGGCTGGCTTCGACGATTTGCCGCACGGCCTGGCGCGTTTCCTCCAAAGGCAGCGAGTAATCCACCCAAAGGAGGACCGATCCCAGCAACTGCGCCGAAGCCCGGGTCCAATTCTGAAACGGTTTTTCAATGAAATCGCTCAGAGGCACAATCAGTCTGCGGTCGTCCCAAATGTGAACGACGACGTACGTCAAGGTGATTTCCTCGATGCGTCCCCACTCGCCCTCGACGATGACCACATCGTCCATGCGAATGGGCTGGGCCAGGGCCACTTGAAAGCCGGCGAAGAGGTTGGAGATGGTTTTCTGCGCCGCGAACCCGAGGATGACTCCCAGCACTCCCGCCGAAGCCAGGAGGCTGGTCCCAAGGTGGCGCACCTCCTCAAACAACATCAAGATCGAGCCGACGGTGAAGATGCCGATGAAAACATAGACCGTTTTGCTGATGATTTGAAGCTGAGTGTGGACCTTGCGCGCGCGCAAATTGTCTGCCACACCGATGTCGAATTTCATCAAAACGACCTTTTCGACAAGGCCGACCGCCTGAAATGAGATCAAAGCCGCCGCCACAATGAGCAAGATGCTGGTGCCCTTGGCCACCAAGCCGGCGTAT
The DNA here is from genome assembly GCA_003140095.1 of Verrucomicrobiales bacterium. Taxonomy (GTDB): domain Bacteria; phylum Verrucomicrobiota; class Verrucomicrobiia; order Limisphaerales; family Palsa-1400; genus Palsa-1400. The sequence goes on from PLIU01000067.1 coordinate 16,825, forward strand.
TGTGGCGGCAGGCCAAGAACCGGCAGGGCAAGAATGATACCCATGACCGGAACTACTACGCGCAGGCACTTTCCCAGCAACGGCACGAACAATTGGTCCAGCTTGCTTGCCCTCTTGGCTGCCCACGCCCCTAGCCTCGTTTCCAGCAGCCGCGTTAGGCGAAAGAACAACCAGAACAATACCGCGAACACGCCCAGGTCAACCAGCTTGCTTAAGAATTGAACCACCGCGTCCCATTCATGTGCTGGCAGCAGTTTCCGCAAAAGCGTGGCTGCCGCCAGGTAAATGCCGCCCACCCAAATGAGCGAGTAGATCGGGCCGCCTAAGGCATGGAAGAACTGATGCCACGACAGACCGTTGGTTTCAGACGCCTCGGCCGTCTTGGTCTTGCGGTGAAGATACGTGGCCGCCAGGCTCTGCGCCACCAATAGGAGCAGCACCAAGCCAAGGGCCGTGGCCAAATCCACCCACGTTAAGGGGCCGAGCACCGGACGGCTCACGCCGGGGCCGAAAATCTGTTCCATGGCCCGCGTCAGCAGCGTCGAGAAGCCGTTGGTCAGCTCCTCCAAAAAACTCTTTCGCGTCACGGTTTCGTTCATAAGGCGAGGCGGGCTCGTTACCTTCTTATTCTGGCCGACCTCGTTCTGGCTGGGCCATCCGACGTTGGCCAGATCCGCCGCGACCGAGGAACAGTTTTCTCACGATTGTTGACTGGAGGAGCGTTGCTTGGTTCCATCCTCCGGTTTGCGTCCCGACTGCGGCTCCGCTAAGGCTGCCTGGCCTGCGGTCTGTTGGCGCAAGATTTGTTCTGCTCGGAGCCAGTTCTGCGCGTCCCTCCCTTCCTGGCAACCACGCTCAATGTAGAGTTGGCGTGCCAGACTGGCGATTTGTTCCCGAGTAGGCTGTATCCACGTGGACTCATTCCCACTCTTGCGAGTGCGAGGATTCGTTGCCTTGGACACCGGTTTCCCATTCGAATTAGAAGATGTTTTTACGGTTTGCATAGGCGGGCACTATAGCATGTCCAGTTCAGTCCGGTATAGGTAGAATCCCCCAAAAACGACTAACGAATCGGCGGAGGTGCAGCCGGTGGGGTGATCTGGACCCCGCTCCCCACCGGAATGAAAATACGTGCCTCCCCAGTCGTGGGCACGCCGATCAAACTCGTTCCGGCATTAATAGCCGTCGAGCTGACAAACGTGTCCAGGATCACCTCCAAATAATGATCCAAATAACGATACGGCGAGAGTGGCACATACACAATTTCACCCGGCTCCAGCGGCACATCCGCCCCTTCACCCCGGACGACGCGTTTGAAATCCACCTCGTCAGTTGCGGCTAAGCCAGTGCCCCGCGCACCACTGCTATGTGGCTTAGATAGGCGCCCTTCAAAGTTCCGTAGGCCCCGGCCACTGCGCCCGCCACCGTCAGACCCTCGTGGTAAGGAACCAGGCGCGGCTCCGTCACCGCGCCCAGCAATAGTACTGTGACAAAGAATTTTCGATACATGCGTTGCGTCGCCTTTGGCCTGGGGCAACCCGCGAGGAGCGAGCATACCCTTCATGGGTCTGTAAGCGCGTCGCTCGCGCCTCCTCTGGCCGAAAAATCCCTTGCCGCGCATGTATCGAAAATTCTTTGTCACAGTACTAGACGTTCTTGCCAGCCATCGCGGGACGGAATGAGTCGGCGGTCAATTGTTTGATCAATTGCACGAATTGATGCAGCCCATGCGGTTTGATATGATAATCCCAGGCTCCCAACTCCCGCGCTCTCTGGATATCGGATTCGTGGCTCGAAGAAGAGAGCACCACGACCGGGAGGTCCTTAAATTGAGGTTTATCCCTGAGCCACGCCAACACGTCGAACCCCGTCATACGGGGCATTTTCAAATCCAATAGCAGCAGACTTGGCAGCGGATCGGAGTCGCCGTCAGCATAGGGGACCCACCTACTCAAATACTCTATGGCTTCCTGCCCGTCACGCACGATGACCAGAAGGTTCGGCAATCCGGCCCTGCCAAAGGCCAACTGCAAAAGGACCGCGTCGCTTTCCTCATCCTCAGCGGCCAGCACCAAACCCAATTTTGACGAAATATCCGGCACGGGATCGAGTATGTGTGGATGTCGCCGTGGCGCAAGCGAAAAATAGTGGCGAGCGGGATCACTCTTGCGGGTCGGCCAGACGGAGATCCATCCAAAACCGGCTGCCTTGATCGTGTTCGGATTCCGCTCCCACCTTCCCGCCCATACGCTCCACGAATTTCCGCACGATGGCCAAGCCAATTCCGGTTCCCCCGTGCTCATTGGTTAGTCGTTGAAACATTTTGAAGAGCCGTTCATGCGAATGTTGGGGAATTCCGATCCCGTTGTCCTGGACCCATATCCGGGTCATGGTCCCGTTGGTTTCAGCATGGACCCGCACATGCGGTCGTGTGCCGGGTGCAACAAACTTCACGGCGTTGCCAAGAAGGTTCGAAAAGCATTGGGTCAAGAGGGCGTCGTTGCCCAGGACGACTGGGAGTTGACCTTCAATGCGAATGTCTGCTTTGTCCGGTTGGAGGTCTGGATAGGTTTCGATGATGCCGGGTACCAGCTTGGAGAGGTCCACCGGTTCCGGAGGCATCTCCAGGAGGACAGCCTTGGTGTATTGGAGAACATCCTGAATGAGTCTATCGAGCCGGCTGGCGCCAAGTTGGATGCGCCGGCAGTATTCGTGGGTTTCCTGGTCTTCCCTGGCAGCGATTCTTTCCGAGACGAGGCCGGCAAAGGCGCTCATGGCTCGAAGCGGCGCCCGCATGTCATGCGTGATCGCGTAGGAGACATGTTGGAGTTCGTCCACCATTTCCTGCAATTTACGCGTCCGTTCTTCGACCAATCGTTCAAGCTCTACGCGTCCGCGGGCCAAAGTTTCGCGCGCCGCCACGATCTCCGTTGCATCGTGCAAAATCTTGGAGGCGCCTGTGATCCGCCCATGGCCATCCCTGACGGGGGAAACGCTCAAGGCCACGGGGATGCGCCGCCCATCTTTTGTCACTCGCACCGTTTCAAGCCGCTCCACCTTTTGTCCCTGCCGAATGCGTCCGAGGATGAAATCCTCCTCCGACAATCTGTCGCTGGGGACAAGCAAGATGATGGGTCTGCCAATGATTTCCTGCGGTTTGTAGCCAAAGAGACGCTCCGCGACGATATTCCAAGTCTGAATAATTCCATCAAGGTTCTTCGAAATGATGGCATCATCAGAAGATTCAACAATGGCGGCCAACCGGGCTCTGTTCTCTTCAGCGCTGCGCTGGAGGCTCCAATCACGGAAAACAAGGACGACGCCGAACAGGGAGCCGTCTGGCTGGTGGATGAGAGCGGCGCTGTGCTCAATTGGCATTTCTTGGCCATTTCGGGAGACGAGCAGCGTAGGATTGGCCAAGCCTGCGACGGTTCCAAGCCGTAGAACCTTGTCCACAGGATTCTCCGCTGGCTGACGGGTTTTTTCGTTGATGATGCGGAAAACGTTGGGCAGGGCTTGATCCTTGGCGTCGGAGTGTTTCCAGCCGGTCAACTTCTCGGCTTCGGCATTGAGAAAGGTAATCCGGCTTTCGGCGTCGGTGACGATGACTGCGTCGCCGATACTGGCGAGCGTGATGGCGAGCAATTCCTTTTCCTGCCGGGTTTGCAACACGGCCGCTTCTCGCAGACCCACCTCGCTGGAGACTCTTCTCAAGGCCCAGCCCAGAAAAGCGAGATTCAGCAGGCCCACTCCGATGAGCGTCAAAGTCCGAATCGCGGCCGCCCAATTCGCGCGCCGGGTCGCTTCTTTCAATTTATTCTGCCCGTCGGTTCGCAGGCGCTCGATCTGGTCTCGCATCTCATCCATAATGTGCCGGCCACTATTGTTCCTGACTATGGCCAGGGCAGCTTCCAGCGCTTTATCCTGGCGAAGCTGGACGGTTTGATCGAGTTCGGCCATTTTCTGCTGGGTCAGCGTCGCGACACGTTCCACGCTGTCACTTGGTAAATCACCAGTTCGGGCAATCTGGCGAAGGCGGTCCAATCCGATTTGGACTCGCGATTGCGCGTTCGTGTAAGGCTGGAGGTAAGACACTTCACCCGTGAGCAGGTATGCGCGTTGGCCACTTTCAGCGTCTTTCAAATCGGAAAAGAGGTCATCAAGCTGAATCAACGCCGAAAGCTCCCCCTCCGTCCTTTGGTTGGCCTCGACCGCCATGACACCAGCGAGATAAACAGTAACCAAGCTCGGCAACAGCAGGCATACTGCGGCCAAAAAAATGAGAACCACCACTGGTTTTCCTGCTTTCGGTTGCATTGCGGAGAATGCATAGTACACCACCCGATGTCATGCAAGTTCTTTGAGCAAATTTTAAGAGGCATGGCTGACTCGCTACGCTGGCGCCAAGATCCACGACCGCAACGGGCCTTCCAATTCGCGAAAAACCTCTAAAGTTACCGCCAATTCCGGTCAGTTTCCTTTTTTGACCAATACAGGCGAGGCTCCCTTGTCTGGTCCTCTTTCCAAAGGGCCAGCCACTCCGCGACTCGATCCAGCTATAGGATGGCCTTGGCATTGGAAGGTCGAGGGTGCAATGCACAGAGGAGAAATGAGTCCGAAACCGTGCTTTCCAGGCCAGTTCGCCAATCGACCAGTGTGCTCCTCAAGGCCGTGGCGCATCGCCTCCCGGCCGGTCAGCCCAAAAGGCTCAGGCCAAACGGAACTCATTTTTTCAAGTAGAGGGCGGCCGCCCATCATGGCAATTAGCTTCATCCGTGCCTGTGAAGATGCCAAATCGGCCCTAATGGCGGCATTGGGGTAAACTGCCCATTGGAATCCCGCTTCGTCACCTTTTAAAGTAGGGCATGTTGAAAACGCTAACTGGCACTCGGCTGCGGAAATTTACTGGACTCCTGCTGGCTGCGGGAGCGGTTTTTTGTTCGCACGCGCAGATGGCATGCGCCGGCGGCGCAGGGACAGGATTTTCGTTTAGCATTGTACGCGAAATAGCCCGGGCATTGGCCGCCAAGGATTTTCGCCCGGAGCAGAATTCGGACCTGCCAGAGGCTCTGAAGAAGCTCACTTATGATGAGTATCAAATGATCCGTTTCCTCCCGGAGCACAATCTCTGGAAAGATGATCATGTGCGCTTCATGGCCCAGTTCTTCCAACGCGGTTACTTGTACCAGGACCCGGTTAGAATTCATGTGATGGACCGCGGGAGCGTGACCGACGTGGCCTTTTCTCCAGAGCAATTTGATTACGATACAATCCGCGTCCCCAAAAATCTGCCCGCGCCGATACAGTTCGCCGGCTTCCGCCTGCTTTATCCTCTGAATTCGCCACAAAAAATGGATGAGGTGGCGGAATTTTTAGGAGCCAGCTACTTTCGCGTCCTCGGCGCATCGCAGCGATACGGCGCCTCCATCCGCGGCTTGGCGATTGATACCGCAGAAACGACGGGAGAGGAGTTTCCCGATTTACAGAATTCTGGCTTGAAAAGCCTCCTCCATTGGCCGGCGGCGTTCGAGTGTTCGCTCTCTCATGAATAGTCCCAGCGTGACCGGCGCATATTGCTTTGTCATCGAACCCGGCGCCAACACGGTGGTCGAGGTGGAAGCAAGCTTGTTCTTTCGTAAAGGTCCGAAAAAAATAGGCCTTGCTCCGTTGGGCAGTCTTTTCCTGGCGGGACAAAACCGCACGCGCTTCATTTCAGATTATCTTCCGCAGGTGCATGATTCAGACGGGCTGCTGATCGAATCCGGTGACGGCAACTGGATGTGGCGCCTTCTGGTTAACCCGGCCAAAGAACACCAAATCAGCCGATTTCCCCTCGCGGAGTTAAAGGGATTTGGCCTGATGCACCGTGACCGCGAGTTTCCCGATTACGATGACCTTGGCAGCCGCTTCGAGCGCCGCCCCAGCTACTGGGGCGAACCGGGAGGGCACTGGGGACCGGGCACGATTGAATTGGTCGAGATTCCCACGCCCACGGATTGGAATGACAACATCGTGGCCTACTCGAGATCGCAGGCGGTGCCCGCTCCAGGGCAGGAATTACACTTGACGTATCGCCTTTCCGCGCTTCTGGCAGGGCCGGAACAGGTTCCCCTGCTGCGGGTGCGCTCTACGCGCATCCGACCGGAAAGCGGCGATAGCCCGCCCCGCTTCGTCATCGATTTTGCTGGAACAACGACATGCTTGACATGTCCAAGATCGAAGCAGGCGTCCTGGAGCTGCGTCCAGAACCAACCGATCCCCGCGAAATCTGCCAATTCATCCAAACGATGTTTGCGGAGCCCGCGGCCCGGAAGCATCTGCATCTGTCATGGAAAATGGCCGAGAGTCTGCCACGCTCTCTGGTGTTGGACCGCGTCCGGCTGCGCCAGATTCTGGCCAATCTGGTGGGCAACGCCGTCAAATTCACCGATCAGGGGAGCATTGAATTGCATATCCGATGGGAAGACCAGGTTCCCGGCGAACTGCTGACCCTTTTGATCGAAGTAGAGGACACCGGCGTCGGCATTCCGCCGGACCGGCTGGAAGTGATTTTTAATCCGTTCGTCCAAGCGGGAGCGCATCCGGATCGGGAGTGCCAGGGTAGCGGTCTTGGCCTGGCCATTGTCAAACGGTTAACGGAAAGGATGGGCGGTTCTGTTACGGTGACCAGCGGATTGGCGCGAGGTTCGCATTTTCGACTCCGGTTTCCGGATATCGCCATCTCAGCGTGCCTGCCGGCAGCGGAGCAGTTGATGAGGACTGTGGCAACGAATTTCAATTGCCTGCGGCCGGCCACGGTGCTGGGTGTTGATGACGATGAAACCAATCGCCAATTACTCCAAGCCATGTTGAGCGGCTCGCACCATCGGTTGCTCCTGGCCAGCAATGGCCGCGAGGCCATCGAGATGGCCCGCCAAGCAAAGCCCGACCTCATCCTTTTGGATGTTCGCATGCCGAAAATGGACGGCCGCCAGGTTCTGCAAGCGCTTCGCAAAATTTCGGCTTTGGAGTTGACCCCGGTCATTGCCATTACCGCCTCCAGCCTCATCGCGGAAGAGAACCAGATCAAGGCATTGTTTAACGGCTGCCTCCAGAAGCCCTTTTCCAGTCAAGACCTATTCAACGAACTCGCGCGATTTCTACCGCAGTTTCGGGAAGCGGGCGCAAGTGTGGAGCAATCCGAGGCCCCTAAGGTCCCGAAGCAGGTGCGCACGCCATTGGTCTTGAAATCCACGCGCGACGAATTGGAAACGCTGCCAAAAAAGACCAACTATGCGCTCAGCGCCCTGACGCATGATTTACAAAGCTCACTGGCTGGGGTGGTCATGAGCGCGGAATTGTTGCTCGAACAGGGCATGTGTTTCAACGACGAAGACTCCCAGCGTGCGGTGATGGATATTCTAGGCCCTGGTCGCCGACTCCTGGCATTGCTGAAGCATTTCTCCGCTCATCGAAACGAACTGTCAGCGTGGCCGACCGACGATTTCAGGGCGCAGTGCGGACGCATGCAGGCCGATGCGCAAAAGCTTCGCCGGAGGATGAGGCGCCGGGCTGAAGCACGTTCGGTGCATTTGGCGGACAATATCGTTCGCTCTTGCACGGAACTGGCAAATTTTCTGGATAGGTTCACGGACCAGAGCAACAGGAACAAGATCTGGAAGCCGAATTGCCCGGAAATTACCCAAGCGGCTGCTTGAGCGATGCGCCGGTATCTCCCGTGCGGCGCAAGCGGTTGAGCCTTCTAAACCCATCCCATCCCCCACAAGGACTTTCCGATTATGGATGAATTTGCTTCGTCCCCTGCCGACATTGCATTTAGCAATTCATTTTCGCAAAAAGCCCGCTTTGCCACGAACCCAAGGGCGCGCGGACCATGTTCCGCCTTCATAACTCACTTGGCCCTGCTCCTGCTACATCATGTTCGGCGTCCAGAAACACCGGTTTAAATAATCAATAAAAAAGAAGGAGCATCAAAATGAATACAAGAGGTGGACCCCTCTTTTTGGG
>PLIU01000087.1 GCA_003140095.1 Verrucomicrobiales bacterium
CAAACCGAATCAAACCGAATCAAGCCTGCGGGGCGGTTTGCGTGTCCCGAAATTGGACACGCAGTTGGCGCAAGAGGTCGGCGGAATGCAGCTTGGTCAAGGCCAATCAAATCCGAGCAAACCCAATCAAACCGGATCAAAGCCAGTCAAACCCAATCGCACCCAAAACAGTCACTTATGATCGGCTCGCCCGCGCTGCCTTGACTTGATGCTTGCCCAATCCGCATTGCTCCACGCACACTTCGCCTTTCTTGCTCAATGGATAAAATGAGAATCTTGATTACAGGCAACATGGGCTATGTTGGGCCCAATGTCGTCCATCAATTGCGCCAAACCCGGCCGGAGGCTCAGTTGATCGGTTACGACACAGCGTATTTCGCCTCGGCTCTGACTTCGCTGGAGCCGTTGCCGGAGCGCGAACTCAACGCCCAGTATTTCGGCGATGTCCGCGCCATGCCAGCGTCTCTTTTCACGGGCGTGGATGCTGTCATTCACCTGGCGGCCATCTCCAACGACCCGATGGGCAAGGCGTTTGAAGAAGTCACCATGGAGGTCAACCATAAAGCCAGCGTTGCCATCGCGCACAAGGCCAAGAAGGCTGGGGCCAAAGCCTTCGTCTTCGCTTCCAGTTGCAGCGTCTATGGATTTGCCGAAGACGGCGCCCGCACCGAAGACTCCAGCCTCAACCCTCTGACGGCCTATGCCCGTTCCAAAGTGGCCACCGAAAACGACCTCAAAAATCTGGCCGACTCTCATTACACCATTTCCTGCCTGCGCTTTTCCACGGCCTGCGGCATGAGTCCGCGCTTGCGCCTGGATTTGGTCCTCAACGATTTTGTCGCCAGCGCCCTGGCCCTCAAAACGATCAATATCCTCAGTGACGGTTCCCCGTGGCGTCCACTCATTGACACCAAGGACATGGCGCGGGCGATGGATTGGGCCATCAGCCGCCCGAGCGCGAACGGCGGCGAATTCCTCATCGTCAACGTCGGGTCCGGCCCATGGAATTACCAGGTCAAAGACCTTGCCCTGGCCGTTCAACGCGCCATGCCCGGCGTCGAAGTATCCATCAACAAAGACGCCGCGCCGGACAAACGCTCCTACAAAGTCGATTTTTCCCTGTTCCGCAAGCTGGCGCCCGAACACCAACCCGTCCACGATCTGGCCGACACCGTGCGCGAACTCAAAGCCGGCCTGGAGGCCATTGGTTTCGCCGACGCCCATTTCCGCGAGTCGCGCCTCATCCGGCTAAAAATCTTGAACAATCTCAAGAACGCTGGTAAAGTTGGGGACGACCTGTATTGGAAGTAATTGCAAGAATGAAGCTGGTATGACGCAAACCCCCGCCGATCTCAAAGCTGAAATCCTGCGCCTAGCCAAAGATTTCTCGCGTCTCGCCCACACTGCCAACCGCCCCGGCTACGAAACGCCGGGCGAAGTCCAGCGCCCCCCATTCCTGCCCGGGCAAACGACCGTTCCCTACGCAGGCCGGGTCTTTGACGAGAACGAAGTCGCCGCCGCCGTCGCCGCCACGCTGGATTTCTGGCTTACGCTGGGCAAGGAAGGCGAAGGCTTTGAGGAGGGACTGGCCCAATTCCTGGGCGTCAAGAAGAGCATTCTCTGCAACTCCGGCTCTTCGGCCAATTTGCTGGCCGTCTCGGCCCTCTCCAGCCCCAAGCTGGGCGGCCGCCGCCTTAAACCCGGCGACGAAATCATCACCGTGGCGGCCGGATTTCCCACCACCGTCGCGCCGATTGTGCAAAACGGGTTCGTGCCCGTTTTTATTGATAACGATCCGGCCACCCTCAACGCCAAAGTCGAACACCTGGAGGAAGCGTTCCGGCCCGGCCACACCAAAGCGGTCATCATGGCGCACACGCTGGGCAACCCGTTCCAGCTTGCCGCCGTGACCGACTTTTGCAAGAAACACGAACTCTGGCTCATAGAGGACAATTGCGACGCCCTGGGCTGCACTTACGACGGAAAACTGACGGGTACCTTCGGCGATCTCTCGACCCAATCCTTTTATCCGCCGCACCACATGACGCTAGGCGAAGGCGGCGCGGTCAACGTCGTCCAGAGCCTCAAATTCAAAGCCATCATCGAAAGCCTCCGCGACTGGGGCCGCGATTGCTGGTGCGCCAGCGGCATGGACAACACTTGCGGCAAACGCTTCGAGTGGCAACTGGGCGAACTGCCCAAAGGCTACGACCACAAATTCACCTACTCCCATTTCGGTTACAACCTCAAGCCCCTGGACATCCAAGCCGCCATCGGCCAAGTCCAACTGACTAAACTCCCTCGCTTCATCCAGGCCCGCATCGACAACTGGAACTACCTCCGCCACGGCCTGCGCGACCTGGAGACGGTGTTCGACTTCATGCTGCCTACCCACGCCACCGGATGGTCGCCGACGGGATTTAGCTGGGACAATTCCGGCCATCAAACCGTTTGTTCCTGGTTTGGTTTCATGCTCCGCGTCAAACCCGGCGGCCCGTTCTCCAAATTCGATTTCGCCCGGCACTTGGACGAAAAGAAAATCGGCAACCGCATGCTCTTTGGCGGCAACCTCGTCCGCCAGCCCGTCCTGGTCCAACTCAAAAAGGACCGCCCCGCGGCTTTTCGCGTTGTTGGCAATCTGGAAGGCGCCGACAAAATCATGACCGAAGCCCTTTTCATCGGCACCTATCCCGGGCTGACTCGAGACATGCTTGACTACGTCATCGATACCATCCAAACCTATTGTCGCGGCTAAACCTGAGCATGTCCAGCAACCCTTTAGCCGCCGATCTGGACCACATTCTGGCCCACACTTCGGGGCTGTGGGACGATCTGCGCGGGCAGCGGCTCTTCATCACAGGCGGGACCGGTTTCTTCGGCTGCTGGCTGCTGGAAAGCTTTGCCTGGGCCAACGAACGGCTAGGCCTGGGCGCGGAAGCATTAGTATTGACAAGAAACTATGAGGCCTTCGCCCGGAAGGCGCCGCATCTGGCCCGCCGCCCGGATGTTCGTTTCCACCTCGGCGACGTGCGGGACTTCGCCTTCCCCACCGGCAGCTTTACGCGCGTCATCCACGCCGCGACCGAAACGAGCGGCCCGCTGAGCGACAAGCATCCCGAGGTGTTGCTCGACGCCGTAGTGACGGGCACGCGGCGGGCGCTGGATTTTTCGGCGCAATGCGGCGCGAAACAATTCCTATTGACAAGCTCCGGCGCCGTCTATGGCCGGCAGCCCGCCACGATCACGCACGTGGCGGAGGATTACAGCGGAGGGCCGGATGTCTCCCAGAAGGAGTCCGTTTACGGCGAAGGCAAAAGGATGAGTGAACTGCTCTGCGCGATCTTTGCGAGCCAGCATGGACTTGAGGTAAAGGTCGCGCGGTGTTTCGCTTTTGTCGGCCCTTATCTGCCGTTGGACGCGCACTTTGCCATTGGCAATTTCATACGCGACGCTGGGGCCGGCGGCCCCATTAAGGTCAACGGCGACGGCACCGCCCATCGCTCCTACCTCTACGCGGCGGACCTGGCGATTTGGCTCTGGACCATTCTGGTTCAAGGCGCCAGCAACCGTCCTTACAACGTTGGATCGCGGCGTGCCGTTAGCATTGCGGAATTGGCCGAGGCCGTCAGCCGCACCCTTCCGGGCCATGCGCCGGTTCAGATCGCGCAAAACCCCGTGCCTGGCCAACCGGCGGCGCGGTACATTCCCGAAACAGCGCGAGCGGAGCAGGAACTGGGCTTGCGTGAATGGGTGTCCCTGGAAGAAGCCATCCGCCGCACCGCGCAGTGGCACCAGAAAGCGAGAAGTTGATGTTGCGCGGGCTTTTTCAGTCCAAGCGGGCCAAAGGCCAAAGCTTGCGCAGGGGGCAGGGAATTTGCCGATCAGGCGGAACGGCATAACAGACCGTTTCCCAGCAATCTTCCGCGTAACGCCGCAAATAAAGGCGGTAGCCGGGTTGATAACTGTGAATCAAGAGCGGGATTTGCCAGAGATGTTCAAGTTTGTGATAGGCGGTTATAGCCAGAATCGGAGGGTGGTTGGCCAATAACTTACCGGCTCCGGCAAGGGCTTCCAATTCGTAACCCTCCAAATCCATTTTGATAAACGATGGGTGGACATCGCGGAACTCATCGTCCAGCGCAAGGCAATCGACGGGCAAGCCCCCATCGGCTTCCACTGCTGATTGCATGGTGCCTGACACGGAAAAATGCACCACGCCGCGTGTGGCCCCGACCGCGGCATTGACCAGCCTTAATTTCTGTCGAACGGCCAACGGCAAGGTGGCAATATTTGCCTGCATCGCCTTGAAATTCCTCGGATCCGGCTCGTAGGCCGTGATGGCGCTAAACTTGGACCCGGTCTTTTTGACCAAGTCGAGCACGCTGTCACCGTCGAATGCGCCGCAATCCACGAAATGCTCCAGATCGCTCATGCTCCAAAGATTGGGTGGGACATAAATTTCCTCAAGTGGGTCATGATCTGCCATCGTGCTTTGGTCGGCCGCCAAAAACCAATTCAATATTTTCTGAAATTCATCACATGATTTGTCATCAGCCCAAAGTGTCGCCAAACGGGAGATGTCGTGGCGATCCCTGTCAATGGTCGTGGGAAGGTCAAACGCCGCAATGGGCGTCAGCGGCGGTCCGAAGTGCCGGCAGAATACAGCCGGCGTGACAACGCGATCGCAGCCGATTTGCCTCAGTTGCTCCTGGCCGGGGCTGCTGTGAAAGATGGCGACGACGAAAACGGCCTGACCGTTATATTTTTGCACAGCTTCGGCCACGGAGAGAATGGGATGCCCAAGCAATGTTGAGCCTTGTTTCCTGGGGTCGTTGTCACAAAAGCACTTGATCGTCACCGGGAAATGTGGCAGCCGCTCCCCGATGTAGCGCCCGAGCACGCCGGCTCCCATGATCACGACTTGATCGCCTCGGCCCTTGGCGAGTTTGGCGAAAACGGATTTTTGCCGTTGGATGAGCGAATCGAAATCACTTGGTATATTCAAAGACGACATTGTGTCGAGAATGGAGAGGCCCGATTTGCATGTCAACCCGCATCTCGGATGCCCGCGCCATGCCTCTTTGCGGTTGACTTGGGCACAAGCACACCCGCATAAACTGCGCCGTGAATTTATCATTGTTCGCGGATCCAACGTTGACTGACGCGCCGACGCAGGAAGCATGAATACTCCCTTGGTTTCCATCTGCATCCCAACCTATAACCGGCCCGAACTCCTCCAGCGCACGGTGGCGTCGTGTTTGGCGCAAACTTATTCCCATTTCGAGATCATCATCACGGACAACAGCACCAATGATGACACGGCGAACATGGCCTCGAAATGGACCGACCCGCGCGTGCGCTACTACAAAAACGAACGCAACATCGGCGGGCCGGCCAGCGCCGAACGCGCTCTGTCATTGGCCAGCGGAAAGTACATCAAATCCCTCATGGATGATGATTTGCTCAAGCCGCGCTCACTCGAATTGATGGTCAAATCCTTGGAAGAAAATCCCACGGCGGGCATTGCCATGGCGCCCATGGATTTGATCGACGAAAATGACGCGCGGATTTTTCCGCGCTTCTACCTCTTTCGGACGATGCGCTATCGCTATCGCTATCAAGTGGGCGACGGATTGATCGACCGGCGCCGTATATTGAAGGATTTCTTGACTCGTGATTACCCCTGCACGGTTCCCAGCGGCATACTGTTCCGGGCGGAGGCCCTGCGCGAGGCTGGACCGGATTCTCCCCAGGCCGATTTTGCCGGTGACCTCGAGAAATGCATGACGATCGCGGCCAAGTGGGATTTTTATTACATCGACCAGGTTTTATCATCCTGGCGATTGATGCTCGTCTGTCACACGGCAAGTCTTCACCAAACCGGATTAAACATCAGCGCCTTCTACTTTATTACGCGGCAATGCCTTAATCATCCAGCAGTCAAGGAACTGTTTCGCGACGATTGGGAAAAAACCGTCCGAGACAGCATGTTTTTCTGTTCCTGCCGCGCGTTGCTGAACGTGCAGGCGAGTATTCACTCCCGCAACCTGCGACTTATTTTCAGCACGATCAAGACAATTATGCGCGAGGACAAATACGCGTTCAACTGGCTTCGTCTGCCGGTCTTTGTTGTCCGCGAAATCTTCGTCTCCATTTTTCCCCGCCATGATCCTCCGGCGCGAGAGTGAGAACTCGCAGCAACTCAACCTGCGGATGTACTGCCGCGGTGTCGACTGTTTGACGAACGCTTTCAGCAAAAAGCGGCTCGATGGTGCCACCATCAGTATGATCGCACGCTTAAAATGGGCCAGTATCTCTTAGCCGGAAGCTGCACTTGGTGTAGCGCGCCCCTCTTTTTCAATTTTTCCGAGTTCAACGAGTATATTGCCTGATTTCACCCCCTCGCCGCGCAGAACCGCTATTGTATCCTGGCCCACAGGCAGCAATTCGTAACCAGCCGCCAACAGCAGCTTGCAGCAATGCGCGTATTGAACCTTATTCATCAGCGCATGCTCAAATTGAATTATCGACGGCCTAACTTCGGTTTGGTTGATAAGTTGAAGGACAATACAATAATCATGGCCCTCGGTGTCGGTAACGAATAAATCAAGTTGCCGGATGTCGTGCTTGGCGAAAAGCGTTGCCAGCGTGGAGGCTCTCACTTTCGTCGCCACTGACTTCAGATCCGACTTGCATAGCCCGATTTGCAGATTGCCTGGGTCCAGCGACGATTTAACCGAATGAAAGCCCTTATCGTTTGGGCAATATAGCACAACCTCGCCATCATGGTCCGTTATCGCACAATCTTCAAATCGCACGCCAGAATGACCGGCATAATTGTTTTTCAGATCATCGAATAGCGCGGGATTTGGTTCAACTACTACGCCACGCCAGTTGCCGTAACGAACCACCAATGGGCGCACCGGGTCGCCGCGCAGGCCGTCATTCGCTCCGGCTTCCATGAACACAAAATCGCTGCGATTGCCATGTTTGATGTAGTCATCCACGATCAGCGGCAATACATTGATCAAACCCTTATTGCTGACGTTGAGTTTTAGCACGTCCTTGACGCGCACAAGCTCATAGCCGAAGTAAGCCAGAAATCTTATGATTTGAATTTTGACAAAAGTTTTCATGTTGATTGCAAAAAACCGGAGGGAGAGTCCGATGGACTGATCTTCCGATCGTTTCCGAAAATATGCACGCCAGACGCGACTCTCCCAAAATTCATGCCGCAAACGTCCCATAAAACCAGCCGCCATGTCAAGCGCCTTAATTTGCAAGTTGACGCCATTTCCCTGACGTGATTGGATTATTTCCAATGGAAATCATGGCCGCATTCCAACCAGCCCAAAAATGAAACAATTTGAGATTAAACTTTCCCATTACGTGATGGATTTTGTCGCCCGGCAAAACGTCAAGCATGTTTTCCTGCTGGTCGGCGGCGGCGCCATGCATCTCAATGATTCGCTCGGGCGATGTCCAGGGCTTCATTATGTCTGCAACTTGCATGAGCAGGCCGCTGCCATCGCCGCGGAAGCGTATTCCCGCGTGACCAACCACCTCAGCGCCGCCATGGTCACCACCGGGCCTGGCGGGACCAACGCCGTGACTGGCGTGGCCGGCGCGTGGCTGGATTCCACGCCGGTCTTGTTCATCTCAGGGCAAGTCAAACGGGCCGATCTGAAGCGCGATTCCGGCGTCCGCATCCTGGGCGTGCAGGAGATCGATATTGTCTCCATCGTCCATTCGATCACCAAGTACGCGGTCACCATCGAAGACCCCGCCACCATTCGATTTCACTTGGAAAAGGCCGTCCATTTGGCTCTTAGCGGCCGTCGCGGGCCGGTCTGGATCGACATACCGCTCGATGTCCAAGCCGCTCAGATTGATCCCGCCACCCAGGCTGGTTTTACGCCTGCCTCCGAACCCGACCAAACGAAGGTTGCAGACCGGCTCCGTCAGGAAGTTGGCCAGTTTGTCAAATTGCTCAATCAAGCCCGGCGCCCCATCCTGCTGGCCGGCAACGGCATTCGGGCGGCGGGCGCGGAGGATATTTTCATGGAGGTCGTCCAGACCTTGGGCATACCTGTCCTGGCCACATGGTTGGGGTTCGATTTGATTCCTGCCGCGCACCCATTGAGTTTCGGCCGCCCCGGTTCTTTGGCTCCGCGCGGGGCCAACTTCACGCTGCAAAACAGCGATCTGCTGCTGGTCGTCGGGTCACGTCTCGACATGGCGATGACCGCCTACGCCCACGAACGCATGGCCCGCGCCGCCGTGAAAATCATGGTGGACATCGATCCGGCGGAAATCCGAAAGATGAAAACGCCGATTCATCTGCCCATTGTCGCTGACGCCAAAGCCTTCCTGGAGGAATTGAATGCCCAAGCGGGCGCGGTTCATGGCGACGCGTGGCATCCTTGGGTCCAGAAGTGCCAGGAATGGAAGGAGCGGTATCCGCTGGTTCTGCCGGAACATCGCAACCTGCCCAACCAACTGAGCATGTACCACTTTTCCGAGGCCCTGAGTGATGAGCTGGCGCCCGGCGACGTCATTACACCGGGCAGTTCCGGTTTCGCCATCGAAATCTTCCTCCTCTGCCTGAAAATCAAGCCGAACCAGCGCTGCTTCCACAACCGCGGCACCGGCTCGATGGGCTTTGCTTTGCCGGCGGCAATCGGCGCGGCAGTCGCCTCTGGACGCCGGACGATCTGTGTCGATGGCGACGGTGGCTTTCAGATGAACATCCAGGAACTGGCCACCGTCGAGCGACTGCGGCTGCCCATCAAGTTCTTTGTCGCCAACAATGACGGCTACGCCTCCATCCGGGCCTCGCAGAATAATTACTTCAAGCAGTTGGTCGGCGCGGACCGCAGCAGTGGAATGACGCTGCCCGACTTGGGCGCGGTGGCGAGGGCCTACGGGTTGCCGTTCGTACGGATCGCCGACAAGGCCGATCTGAACCGGCAGATTCGAACGGTGCTCGATATGGACGGCCCAGTCGTTTGCGAAGTGCTCGTCGCGCCCAACGAAGATCGAATTCCGCGCGCGGCTTCCTACATCAAGCCGGACGGGTCTATGGGATCGAAGCCCTTGGAGGATTTGTTTCCATTTTTGGATCGTGACGAATTCAAGCAAAACATGCTGGTTCCGCCGATCGAGGAATGACCAGTGACATCCTTTCTCAGCTAGAGTTGTCGTAAGTCGTTGATGTGCAAATGTTCTTTGGACTAATAATAAACCTAGAAAGAACCTTGACTAATTTAGTCAATGCCGTAAAGTAAACCATCACGCATTGTGTAGTGGATTCGCTGGCGCGGACACGAAGTAAAGAAGTAAAAAAACTAAGAGGTTGAATTATGCTCTCGGATTCTAGGAACACCAGTGTCTCGCCTTGGCTGTCGCGAAGTTTGCGATTCTGTGCCGTTTGTGTAGTTCCATGGGTCTTCGTCTCAAACGCATTTGCCCAAACCACGCCCACCGTCATTACGCAACCGCAGAGCCAAACGACACTAGGGGGAAGCAACGTGACGTTCTGGGTTACGGTCGCTGACGGTTCCGCGCCACCACCGCTGCCGTCCGTCAGCTCAGGAAACTTGCAACTCTGGCTGAAAGCGGACGCGGGGGTGGTGACCAACTCTTCCGGTCAGGTCAGCCAATGGCGGGACCAATCCGGCCACACAAACCATGCCTTTCAAACTAACACGAGCAACCAGCATTGCCGGTCTTTCCAGGCGCCCTTGGAGGCCGAGCGGCCATTCGATTTAATGGGATTCTGGAGGCCGTCAACGGGGACTATCTCGCTGGTACGGGGAATGTTGGCGTGTCCAATGGCATGACCGCCTTTGCCGTGTATAACGCCTTTTCCAACGTCGTTTATGGGTCCGATTGGGGTGCCGAAGTATGGTTTGTTGGGGCGCCGGAGGGAACTCAAGTTAGCATTGGCTGTGCCATTTGGCA
>PLIU01000025.1 GCA_003140095.1 Verrucomicrobiales bacterium
TGTCCTTCCAACGACTCGATTTGTTCCTTGAGCGCGAGGACGCGCCGCAGGTCGGCCACAGAAAGATCAGAAAGCGATTTCATTTAGAAAAAGATGCCTGCGGATGCGCGGGAGTCAAACACTGGTTTTGCTGACTCCGCGTTCCCCAAATCGCGCCAATCGCGCCACATCCGCGCCAATCGCGCCAGCCTGCTCCGGTCGCTGGCGGCTCGTTTCGCCATGTCGGGTTTGTCGGGTTTATGTCGGGTTAGGTTCTGAAATCATGGGACTATGCCTTGTGATCAAATCGGGTTAGGTTATGTCTTTTGGAGATTGATAGCACTGAGAAGCATAATTTTCAAAATAATGGCCGGAATGGTGGGGTAACCCCATAGTGGGCGTATTTCGTTCCCGAACTGGAAACGGACACGGCGGCGGTGGTGGCGATTTCGCCCAATAGGGAGTCCAATAGTCATATTGCGAAGCGGGCTTCGCAGCGACTTTTTCAATTTGGTCTTGGCGAAATCCGGCGTGCCAAACCACTTGCCATCGCGCTGTCAGACCTTGCAAATGGATCAAGCCATCCCGACGGGTGGGGCGGGCATCCCACCCATAATCGCCGATTTGTATTTCCGCCCCTTCCGGTTTAACAATACTCTTGGCATCGGTGGGCAATGCCTTGACCTGATAGATGTTGCGGTGTTTTTCACGCAGCCGGGTGAGTTGTTGTTTATTTCGCCTCCAAGTCCAACGATAAAAAAGGAAGACCAAAAATATGCCAACAAACAATGCCAGCACGCAAGCCACCACTGCCGGTCCCTGACCGTGTTTCCCACGAACCACCTCAAACACGGCAGTAGCAAATCCAATTATGAATATGACGGCCAGCAACTCAATGAGCGTATAAGCCCTACTGCGTTCGCGGTTGGAAATCGCCATAAATTATTCCTGGTTGAACTCGGACTCCCATTGATTCAGGAGCGCGATGATTTTGTCAAATTCGGGCGGCTCACCGAAAAACATTTGCTGCATCTTTCGGTGGTCCTCTCGCAACGCTTTCAGTCGGTGCTCTGGAGGCACGACTCGCAATGTTCCTTTGGCCGCTTCGCCATACTTCGCCCATGAGGATTTGAAGAACAGACTTTTGTGCTGGGCCACTCGCGCCAGCAAGTCCAGTTTTATGGTTGCTGATTTTGACACGCCTTTATGAATCAACTCGTAGAAGTCGCCGTAGTGTCGCGAAAAGCGCTCCGGCATCGCCTTGTCCGCCGGGCGATGAAACTCGGCGTGTAGAATTGTCGCCTTCTCCCAAAAGGTTCGTTCCAACGACAAAACTTTCAGCGCGCAATTCGGCTCGCGAAATCCTGTTGGAAACTTTTCCGCAACATACGGCGTGATCGTCTTCGTTTCGCTCGGCCAGTGGTCGGCCCGCGCTCCCATTTCGATTTTTACTGCTCGTCGGATGTAGGCGGCCGTGTCCGGCGCAAAACTCGTTGGATAATCGAACAGCAAAGTCTGCATGTCCGGGTCGGCATCGTCCGAATGCAGTGACCATGTTTCGTCATGGCGAACCTTTGATTTGATGGCGGCTTGTAATGCAGGTAGCAAGTCACCTCCAATTTTGTGCTGGCACGCGGCTTTGAGTGCCTCAATGCGCCTTTGCTTCTCCTTGTTACTCGCGCCCGCTTCCGGTTCGTTAACGCCGCCGAAGCCGAGATAGCTCCGATCAATCGAAACGTCAATGTCCTCGGAAAATCGCTGGATGACCTTGAACACCTTTGACAGCGACGTGCCGCCTTTGAAAATGAGGTGCTCTCCAATCTCAGGCAGTCGGAACAACTCCTTCAACGTCCAACAGACCCAAAAGTCTTTCTCGACAATTTGCGCCTCCATGTTTTTCGGTCCAGATGTTCCCTCAAAGAAAATCCGCCGTTCCTCGGCGCTCAATTTTACGAAGTCGTCCATAATTCACAACTCCGTCGCCAGGCGTCGCATGATATTGCCAATCCAAGTCGGGGCGTAAGCCAGATCGGCCAGCAATTGCTTCCGGTCATCTGCGGATAATTTGCGCTCCAGGCGTTTTACCGTGTTGTCATTGACATGCGTTTTGCCGAGATAACGCAATGCCTGAATCACCAAGCCGCTGATTTTTCCGGCGGTCGCCATCGTTCGCGGCGAAGTCTGTTTTAGTACGATTTCCAATTTTCCAAGCCGGATTCGTTTGCTCCGTCCGTCTGTCAAAAAAACGACTTTGGCAGGAACTTGGTCGGACAGCCCCAGCAGGTTGGCGGCATACGCTCCGGTCGGTTGCAGCCGCGCGCCCGCTTTGCCCGCCAGCGCACGGGCGGTCTTGTCCACGCTCGGCGCGGTCGTTCCCACGATGGGATGCTGCCGGGGAACATCATACAACCCGCGAGAAACCCGGCGGATCACTCCGGTTGCCGCCATCCGTGATAGCGCCTTGTCCACTGCGGGCCGCGTGCCAAGGTCAACGAAGTCGGTTGGCGCGAAAACCCAGCCATCCCCGCGCGTTTTGATTCGTGCGAGCATCGCTTGATCTATTGGATTTGCCACATTCATTTCAAACCTATTGTCAGAAACATGTATGCTCTTTTCGGACAATAGTCAAGCCCGCATCCGATTTCAGCCCCAGGTTGAGCGGAGCGTGACGGCTAATTTGCGAATGAGCCATTTTTTTGAGCCAATTGCCCGGGCAGACAATTTGGATTATGGAGCAAAGTCATTTCGTGTGTGTCACACACCGCGCCATTAGTCCGTTGCGGCAGGCTTGCCGCAATATGAAGAATTCATTCAATG
>PLIU01000076.1 GCA_003140095.1 Verrucomicrobiales bacterium
GTTATTTAAGGATAAGCTCTTACAGTGATAACCCATGTTCTTCGGCCCGCAGTCAATGAGCTTGCGATTATTCGCGGAAAAAAGTGGTTCCTGAGAGCGCCGTCATATCGGCCAATGCGGAGACAGCATTTCTTAAAAGCTGCGTCCGGAGCCGCACGGGCGCGCACGTCCACACGGGTCGTCTGTGTGCTGCCCAGCCGTTCAAACTCTTGTTCCTGCAGTCGGTCTCTTCCACCAGGCTGGACTGGAGAAATTCCCCAGCCGATGCGAAGGGCTCGGCTCGCAGGCCGGACGATCTGAGAAGTCTCAGGGTGGAGCGTCTTACCGAAATGTCATCGTCCACGATTGAAACGACCGGAGCTTCGAATATTTTGTTCTTCGCATTCATTCTTGTCTCTCAACCAAATTTTGCTGCTTCCTGACCAATTTTTGGTCATGCCTCACCATATCGGGGTAAACTGAAGGATTCTACTGTATCTTGGGGCAGTAAGTGGTTCCTGTCCTTTGGGACAGGTATATTCTTATTGATTACGGCTTGAGACTCCAAGTTTCTCGACCATTCTGACCAGATCCGCGAGAGACTTTGCGTTCATCTTTTGCATGGTGTGGGCGCGATGAATTTTGACCGTTCGCTCGGTGGTGGCAAGCTCGCTGGCGATCTGTTTATTCAGCATTCCGGCAGCAACCAGGGCCATCACTTCGCGCGCGCGCGAAGTGAGATCATAATGTTCGCGCACTTCTCCGATTTGGGATCGCTCTCGTGAGGCTGATCGGGCGCGCTCAATGGCGGCACGGATTGCGTCCAAAAGACCTTGGTGAGGAATTCCACCTCCCGCTTTCATCGCGCGCACGGATATCGGAATGGCGCCATGTCCGGTGACGAAAATGATCGGAATGTGGATGCCAGATTCGTTCAACTCGTGTTGCAGGTCCATGCCGCTCAATCCCGGTATGCGCACATCAAGCACGAGACAGCTAGTGTAGTGTCTCAAAATTGGCTGGCGTTATTGTCGTCCCGACTTCCGAGGCATTCGAGGCATTTTCCAGAAGGATCAGCATAATAATAACTCCAGTCGTTTGTGAGACACTACACTAGGGCCTTCCGGTCGTGCATTCTTTAAAAACTCCACGGCGGAAGCAAAGGTTTGCACATTGAACCCGGCTGATCGAACAAGACGCTCGGTGGAACGACGAACAGACAGATCGTCGTCAACGATAAATACGATGGGCTTGACCTCGTTCATGATGCGGCGTCGCCGGCGAACGGCAGGCTGAACAGAAAAGTCGCTCCGAGCCCTTGGTTTGGCTCGGCCCACAGACGACCGCCATGAGCTTCGATGATGGAGCGGCTAATGGCCAGCCCCATTCCCATCCCCTGCGGTTTCGTGGTATAGAACGCCTCGAAGAGACGGTTCGTTTGCTCAGCTTTGAATCCGGTGCCCGCGTCCTGCACGCTGACCGCGTCCAGCCTTGGGGAACTGCGGGCCCGGCCACAGGCCACAGTCTTTGGCCGTCCGCATCCAATACAAGAACAGTCGAGATCAGGCCGGGGGACTGCTCGTCAATCGCACTGCACAAATCATTCAGGACAGCCGGCAGGGGCGCGCCGCCCGCGATCATTTCGAAAATGTGTTTTTCAGACGACAACAAGGTTTCTGACAGTTTGCGCTCCGTCACATCCATCACCGTACCGACGAATTCAATGAGATCGCCGGAGGGACTAAAAACGGGATGACCTACTGTGAGGAGGTGCCTGATCTCGCCCCCAGGATGAACGATCCGGTAATCCAGCTCGTAGTCCACCTTCCCTGGGCCTGCGACTGTTTCCCTGACCTTGGCGCGATCCTCCGGATGGACGCGCTGCAGGAACGTTTCTAATCGAGGCTGTCCATCGTGCGGTTCAAACCTATAACTCGGCAGTATTCTTCGGACCATTACCTTATCTCACCGGTGGCGCAGACCCGAGCCCAGCTTCCCGTGTGACTGAACGTCTGTGCTTCCGCCAGTAACTCTCGCTCCGGCGCAACGCCTCTTCCGTCCGTTTGCGTTCAGTCACGTCCATCACCGCCCCAACAAACTCGAGTTCGCCTGACCTGTACCTTTCGGCATGAGCCACATCTCGGACATGTTTGACGGAGCCATCCGGCATCAGCAAGCGATGTTCAAAATCAAAATCCTCTCCATCTTGCGATGCGCACCCATTGTATTTTTGACAAGAGTTGCATCGTCCGGATGAACCCGTTGAAGAGGAGCGGATGGAGCAGCGTGTCTTCGCGTTGAATGTCCGCGCCCGAGATGCCGTGCAGAATCATGTTGAGCCGGGAGGACGGCGAATCCGTCGGGCCGACCATTGATCCGTTCTCGCACAAACTCGCGCGTCGCGTGATGAGCGATTACCTCGAACGCATCGCCGTAGCCAAGT
Source organism: Verrucomicrobiales bacterium (assembly GCA_003140095.1). Taxonomy (GTDB): domain Bacteria; phylum Verrucomicrobiota; class Verrucomicrobiia; order Limisphaerales; family Palsa-1400; genus Palsa-1400. The sequence continues at coordinate 2,423 of PLIU01000076.1, forward strand.
CTGACGTTGCACGGCTCAAGGGTGAGAAGGAGGCGTTCGAGGCGCAGAACCCACCCGAGGACGAGAAGGAAGCCGCCAGTTGGAATTATGCGAAGGAACTTGAGAAACGCATCCGCGATTTGAAATCAGAGAACCGGGACGCACTAAAGGAACTCGCCAAACTCGAACGTGCTACCACAAAAGCCCGAGCCACCGACGACGACCGAAAAGCGTTTGCAGCCGCACAGGAAAAGGTTCAAGCCGTGCTCGATGAGATTGCCGCCACCGAGCACGAACTAAAACCCCACGAACCCATCAAAGAAAAACTGGCGGAAGCGCGTGCCCGTTACAGAGAACTGGTGGGAACTGGTGGCTGAATTTGTAAACGAACTCCGCTCGCGGTGCGACGTGATGAATGAAAAACAGAAACGCGCCCTTGTTTTGGAGCTTCTTGCACAGGACGCGCAGTCAGGTCTCGACGCTGCCGTGGCGGAGAAGCGCCAGGAAGTCACCCGCTTTCTTGAAGGTCTCTGGGACAAATACGCCGCTCCGCTTGATCGGATTTCTGCGAGCCGGGATGCAACCAGCAAAGCTCTCGGAAATACCTAAAAAAATTGGGATGTGTCAACTGACGCATCAAAGCTAGTTTCATCCGCTGCAGACGGCGAACTTGTCCAGCCGCCGCGAGGGTGGATTGAAGTTCCGCTTTCATCTGTGGCGGAGATTCGTTTCAGTTGAGTGGACAAGCTTTCCCGTCCCAACGAGGAGGCGGTTCGACCTTGCAACTACGTTGACCTTTACAAGAACGAATGCATTACACTCGATTTGGAATTCATGCGCGCCATGGCGACCACATCCGAGATTGACCACTTTGGATTGAGGCTGGGTGATGTGATCGTCACAAAGGACTCGGAAACACCGGACGACATTGGTATTCCGACCATCGTCGACTACACCGCACCGACTTGGTTTGCGGATACCGTTTAGCCCTCATCCGTCCGAACAAGGATGAGGTTGACCCGACATTTCTTGGCAAACAGCTTATCCACCATCGGCACGCAAACGTAATGAGGAACTTTTGATTCAAATCATCGAAGCTCTCTACACGCGTCTCGCCAATGTGTTGATAAACGACATTAATTTCTGGGGAGAAGTGGAGGGCGTCATCCAGTTCCCCCTTCGAGTGGTCTCGGAACATGGGCTCACCGTGCGTGAGCAAGTCGTGCAGCAGACCGGCGCGCCGTCCGAATTTGTTATAGTCGCCACCTTCGTTCATCAAAACGTCACCGGGCTGAAGTTGAAAGCGCTGACGCAGCTTGCGTCCATCGTTGGGAATACGAAAACGCCCCAGGCCACTGGCAAGAAACGCCGCCCCCCAGTCGAATCCCGCATAATGGGTGATTTGCTTCCATGCTTTCATAGTTGTGTTTTTATTTGTTTTTGAGTAATACCCACTTTGCTCCGTCACCAATCCACCTGATACAATGCCCTCGCAGGGCGAAGTTCTCTCAGACTTTTGGACGGAAACCATCGGCCGGGCCGGTATTCTTGACGCGGCCCTCGAATGGACGGGTATTGCTCAACCGTGAGCCGGCCGGGGCTGTGGGCTGCCGACAACCACGCTATCGGCAGCCGAAGCGATGGCGACGCTGGATTGTTGTCCCCCAGCCGATATTCTTGACACGTTCCTCGCGGGAACCGGTAGTGCCAATCGTACGCAGGCACGCCGCCCCATCGCCGCCGCTTCCATTGCCTTGAGCAGTTGTTTTGGCCAACGGCGGACGAAGCGGGCATGATCATTCTTGTCAAGCCGGTGTTCTTGAACGCGATCCTCACGGGAACGGGATACTGCAAACCGTGCTGACGAGAACAGTTGCGCCGCTCCGGCGCCGAGTTATTCACAACCTCGCCTCGCCTGCCTCATGGGCTGCTCAGCTCGGTCATGAACAACATCGGAGACGGTATCAGGATACTACGGGTCGTGGCTTGCGTTCCTCCTTGAGCTTTCCGAACTCGCAAGGCCCTCGCCTTTAGGTTTTTATCGCGCACACCTGTCGCTGCGCAACAAAACATGAACTCAGAACGAAGGAACAAAGTTATGTCGGATCTACTTTCCATTCTTTCCCAAGCTCGAACATGGCCGGAAAAGGTCGTTGCTGATTGGCAACGGTTTTCGTCCGGTCTCTGGCGCATGCCGGAGGGGAACATCCAAGTCGCCTATTCCGCCGAGATTTTTCCCAAAGTCAAGCTCTTCACTCACAATGGCGTTATATTGACCAAATAGCCGTGGTTTTTTCTCCGGCCCGGTCGCTGCCGGGGCCAACTGCCATCCGCTGATCCCGGTGGATGAGTACCGCGGTCTTGAGCTATGCCGTTACACCTACGAGGGACGCGAAGCCTGTTACCGAGGAGACGCATTCAAACTTGGTCCGAAGATCGTGTTCATCGCCACCGACGCGACCGTTGAGGAGTGGCAGGGACTGTTTCGCTCGATGTACGCAGATGGAGGATAGTTTGCCCGCCATGCCAACTATGGCCTTTTTCTCAATGAAGACAGCCGCGACTCCTTGACCGACAACGCTCGTGAAGCGTTGCGCCTCGAATTGGAAGGCCGGTTTCTTAACCACTCCAAAGAGGACATGAAGCAGTTTCTCGACGGAATTCTTTGCCCTTCACAAAACTATCAACTTGATCTTACTCTATGAACTCCGAAGCCCTTCCAACCAAACTCCTAAAAGTTACTGAACGGTTCTACGGCCGCACGTTTTACACCGGCCAGGAGGACATGGACCGTTCCAACCAGCGCGGTGTATCCAATATTCTTTGCTGTTGCCGCAGCGGAAAGCTCGTCGCCCGTTATCACGTGGAAATGGGTTGGAGCGGACGCTCAGGAGTCGTCTTTCATCGCCAGTACTTGGAAGGCGCAACCATTGAGGAAATCAGTGTGCTTCCGGCCATCAAGGGAAAGGAACTGCTATGACCGCGCTCATCAAAATCGTTCGTCGGGTTAGTCAAGAGGCATACGGGCACGGCAAAAAGGCGCGCAAGTTGCTGATTGCTCTCGAAAAAGGCGACCTCATAACCATTCACGAGCACCGCCGTCGCACCAAACAGACCGCGCGAGTGTATGATGTTTTGTGGTGGATGCTCCGTTCTGAAGCAGACAGAGCTCACATGGAAAGGCTGCGTCAGATCAAGGCGCGAAAGGCAAGCCGACTAGCCGAACAGAGGCAACGCAGCGCCGAAAGACGGCTGTTTCGACGTGCTGATGAATCTGATATCGGCCAACGATTCTGATTGCGGCGGCGGCGGTTTTGGTGCATGTTAGTCACGACTTACAAATGGCGTATGAAAGACGGCCCCATGCTCTACGAAATGCGTTTTTTCCACTTTCTCAATTGGGTAATTTCCGAATTCGGCGTGTACCTCTTTATGGCATTTGTTTTCCTCTGTCCTTTCATCATCTGGTGGGTTCATCGGCGGGCACGAAAACATCCCGAGGCCGCCAACACCTGCCCAAGGTGACCGAGAACGCGACGAGCTGCTCGCGGACTATAGTCGTCCCGCTGGCGCGGTTCGGGCTTCACAATAAACCTCTCACTTTCCAGGCTCGTTTCAGATTTTGTTCCAGCAACGCTTCGGCGGCCTCTTCGCCGCGTCCGCCGCAATGAAACAAGTCCACGTCAGTCTGCACTGGGTTGGTCCAGGACAAGCGATGCTCTCGCGCGGGGCCTCCTTCCTGAAGATAGAAAACGCCGTTGTCCTCTGGAATGAGCATAACCACGTTTTCCCCCGAGTCCACCACTTTGGCTTCGGCCACCTCGCAAAACTTGTCTTCCCATTCGGAGCCAACGTAGCGCCAGGACTTGGGTTGTCTGACATGCGGCGCTTGAAAATCCACCGCAGAGAACGCCGCATAAGCCGCGTGTCCGCCCGTCAGGGAGCGGCCTGCGTTAAGAGCGGAACGCCCAAATGATGGAGTTCCTGGATCAGGGCGATTTCCAAAAATGCCCCAGGCTGGTGCCTGGAGTCTGGGCCAGATCGTGGAGGCGCGCTTGCGCGGCGGCCAGCCTGGCCGGAGTGAGCGGCGCATCGAGGTTGATTTTATCGGATAGCATATATATGCTATCCGACATGAAAAATAACAGCCGCATTCAAGTCATTGATGAAAAAATCAAGGCCCTCAAAGCCACCCTGATCACATTAGGGCTGCTCCGCCCCGGCAGCCTTTCGCGGCAATATCATGTCTGCCGCAAACCCGGCTGCCGCTGCCAGGATCCAAACAAACCAAGACGCCACGGACCCTATTACCACTTTGATTACGTTCATCAAGGCAAAAAGACCACGCGCTTCATCCGGGCTGGCCAACTCTCCGAAGTACGCCGCCAACTGCTGGCTTTTAAACAGCTCCGCCGATTGGTCGATCAGTGGATTACCTTGTCCTTGGAAAAAGCCGAGAGGCTCCGTCAGGCGACCGCGAACCCAAATCTATAACCGGACCAACCGCCAGTTGGCCGGTTGACCCAAAAGTTACCCAAGAAAGTGAAATGCACCCGACTAGCCCAACCCATTGCTTTCTTCGCTGCCCTGCCAGGAAGAATGCGGCCGGGTCCTGGTCAACGAGTGGCTGCAGATCCCCGATTGGCCCGAGGTCTGGGCGGTCGGCGATTGTGCGTTCGTGCCTGACGTCAGACAGCCAGGAAAGTCGCATCCGCCCACCGCGCAACACGCGATTGGCCAGGGCAGGGTTGTGGCGCAGAATATCGCGCTGGCACTCTCTGGCCGTCCTCCAAGGCTATTTTCCTTCAAGACCAATACCGCCTAAAGCAGAAATCGAAGGCACCCAGTCAAACCTACGAAACAGGCCCGTCAAACTCCGTCAACGCCAGAGCCGCGCTTCCATTGAATTTTCCCAGTTCAAGCTAAACTCACCACCGTCAACAGCACCCATGCCACTGCCCGACAAGCCGTTACCGACAGGAACACCAATCACTTAGGCAGTGAGTGCGTAACCTGAGCGGACGAAGAGTCCATGTTCACTGAAAACGTCGATAAAGCAGATTTTTCGAAATCCCTGGGGAACATTTCTCCGGCTTTGTACTCATATTCATGATGGCCGACCCAGATTGGGCCTGACCACGAATGTTGAATTAGAACAGAAATGGTAAGAATATGATATCGAAAATGAATTTAATCCGATCTTCCCTGGCGCTCGCCGGAGTATTGGCCGCAGCGACGGTTTCCACCCATGCGCAGAGTGCCACGGCCACACTTTCCTGGGCAGCCGCGAGTAATTCTTATGCTTACACAGTAACGCTGAAAAATACGGGATCGGTTGCACTGAATAGCTTTTGGTATGGTTGGACTACAAGCGGGGACAACCTGCCTTCGGAACCGTCCAGCGCCGGGAATTCAGTTGGCTGGGGCAATACGGTCAGCGGCAATTCCATCAAGTGGGTGAATACCAGTTACAGTTATTATGGTACTACTTATTATTATGGCACCCCACTGGCGCCGGGAGCTTCAGCGACGTTCACCTTTGTCAGCAGCTCTTCTCCGTCGGAAATCACTGCGTCGCCTTCCGGGGAATCTGTTGCCTACGTCGGCGGCATTGATTTCAGCCAGGACGCTGTTGGAGATAGTACTGCGGTGTTTTCTCCGATGTTAGTATCCAACTCCACACCCGCCATACCCACGGTCACTGCCACCATTTCCGGGGTTGCAGCAGGTAGTTCTTACGATTACACCATCACGTTGCAAAACACCGGAACCAACGCTCTCAATAGCTTTTAGTATGGCTGGACAACCAGCGCGGACAATCTGTCTTCAGACCCGA
>PLIU01000278.1 GCA_003140095.1 Verrucomicrobiales bacterium
CATCCAGATGAAATGACCCTGGAGGTCACCCGTCCATCAAGAACGTGCCGTTGCGCAAGCACTATCTCTGCGGTAGGCTTCCTGCCTTTATCAATTCATGATGAAGTCAATAGCATTCATGGCCCTGTGGGTCCTATGTTGGACGCCCGCCGCGGACGCGCAGAATCGTGCCGGAAGCACGAACCTGCCGCCCGACCTCCGCCTGCATTACACCAAGCAAGATTACCGCATCCCCATGCGCGACGGCGTCAAATTGTTCACCACCGTCTATGCGCCCAAGGACGGCAGCCGGCCGCATCCGATTCTCCTGGAACGGACGCCTTACTCAGTGTCGCCCTACGGCAGCAACAACTTTCGCCCCAGGCTTGGACCGGCGGATTCATTCGTGCGGGAAGGCTTCATTTTCGCCTATCAAGACGTGCGCGGCCGCTATCTTTCGGAAGGGGAATTCATTGATGAAGCCCCGCACAAGACGCACCTTGTTGGGCCTGCGGACGTCGATCCCGGCACCGATACCTACGACACCATCGATTGGCTTGTCAAGAATATGACCAACAACAATGGGCGCGTTGGCATGTGGGGCGTTTCCTATCCGGGCTTTTACGCGGCTTACGGATTGATCAACTCCCATCCCGCGCTCAAAGCGGATTCGCCCCAAGCGCCCATGGGCGACGTGGGCAACGGGGACGACGTCTATCATAACGGAGCGTTCTTTCTCGCGGCCAATTTCGGTTTTTTCACCGACTTCTGGCCGCGCGGACCCAAGCCCGAAGAGCCCAAGTCGAGTCCCCATTTTGATTTCGGAACAGAGGATGAATACGATTTCTATTTGCGCATGGGGCCGCTGGCAAACGCCGAGGACCTCTGCTTCAAACACCGCAACGTGTATTGGAGCGACATGCTCAAACATCCAAACTACGACGAGTTCTGGGCCTCGCGCGCTTTGAGTCAGCACATGCGCCACCTCACCGTCCCGGTGCTCCTGGTCGGCGGTTGGTTCGATGCTGAAGACCTCGGCGGCACTTTGAAATTGTTCCGCGCGATGGACGCCAACGGTCACGCCCCGGCCCTGACGCTGGTCATGGGTCCGTGGTCGCACGGTGAATGGGCCGGGGAAAAAGGCGATAAACTGGGCAACCTGAACTTTGAATTCAAGACGGGGGAATATTTCCGCGAAAAAATCGAGTTTCCGTTTTTCATGCAGGCCCTCAAAGGCGAAGGCCATGCGAAATTCCCCAAAGCGTGGTTGTTTGAGACAGGCAAGAATCAGTGGCGCCAATTTGACGCCTGGCCGCCCACCAACACCCTCCGCCGCTCCCTCTATCTCCAGGCCGGCGGAAAGCTTTCCTTGTCTCCCCCCGCCCACGCCGCCGAAGAGTTCGACGAATATGTCAGCGACCCGGCCAAGCCGGTGCCGGTGACGAGCGAGATCGGCGAGGGCATGCCTGGCGATTATATGACCTACGACCAGCGTTTCGCCTCCCGCCGCACCGACGTGCTCACCTACCAGACCGAACCGCTGCCACACAATGTAACCATCGCCGGCCCAGTCACACCCGTGTTGCGCGTATCGACCTCCGGCACCGATTCCGATTTTGTGGTCAAACTCATCGACGTCTATCCGAACGACGCGCCCGACCCTGATCCCAATCCGCAAAACATTCATTTTGGCGGCTATCAGCAGATGGTGCGCGGGGAGCCATTCCGGGGCAAGTTTCGCCAGAGCATGTCGCACCCGGAGCCGTTTGTTCCCGGCCAGCCGGCGAAGATCGAGTTCGCGATGCCCGACGTGTTGCATACCTTTCAAACGGGCCATCGCATCATGGTGCAAATCCAGAGCAGTTGGTTTCCATTAGTGGACCGCAACCCGCAGCAATTCGAGGACATCCCGGCCGCCAAGGCCTCCGATTTCCACCAAGCCATCGAACGCATCTATCGCGGCGGAGCCGGCGGCACGAAGATTGACGTCTTGGTTCTGGAATAACATTTTTCCGCTGGATAGGTGCCAAAACGCTTTAGCCACAACGGAACTCAGCCCGGCCAGCCGCAAACGAGGTCATACAACCACGATTTCACGGATGACACGGATAAGAAGCGGCGGGATTCCCATCCGGGAAATCCGTGAAATCCGTGGTGAAGAATCTTCCCCGAAATGCGTCGTTCGGACGGATTGCAGCGCAAACGTTGCCTTGTCCTTCCTTCGAACTGCCTCATGTCTTGCGAAACCGCCGCATGATGCCCACGAATTCCGCCGCCAATCGGGTCAGTTCCGCCCAATTTTGCTCGCGCAGGATTTTAGGCGAAACCAGGCTCGTGCCGACGCCCAGCGCAACACATCCGGCCGCCAGGAATTCCGCGGCGGTTTCCAGCGTCACCCCGCTGGTCGCGATGATTTTCAAATGCGGCAACGGTCCGCGGATGGATTTGATGAACGCGGGGCTCTCCACCGGGAATATTTTCACCAAGTCCGCTCCCGCCTCATAAGCCAATTGCGCCTCGGTAGGAGTCAACGCCCCCAGCACCACCACGCACTCGGCGGCCTTGGCCACTGGCACGATTTCCGGCCGCATAATGGGCGTGACCACAAATCGCGCCCCCGCCTGGATGGTGGCGCGGCACATCTCCGGCGTGGTGACGGAGCCGGCGCCCGTCATGGCCCGCGGCGCGAACCGGCGGGTGGCCTCGCTGATTAAAGCCAGGGCGTTCGGGGTGGTCATGGTGATTTCCAGCGCCGTGACGCCCCCGGCCACCAGCGCCTCGCACGCCGCCATGATATGCTCCGAGCTGTCCGCGCGAATGACCGGGATGAGGCCCGGCTCCAGCAGGCGCGCCAGCGTTTCGGCATGAGCGGTCACTAACGAAGAATAGATTCGCAACCTCCAGCGGCAAGTCTAATATTGGAAAGCAACATGCAACGCGCCCTTTTCCACGCGCCAAGCCCGCGAATCTGCCGCGCTGTCATCGCCTTGCTGGCGGCGCTGGTCTGGGGCATCACTGTCAAATACGATTTTGCCTGGGATGACCACTCCTTCATCATCGATAACCAAGCCATCCGCTCGCTCAAAAATATCCCCGCCATGTTTTATTCCAGGATCGCGGAGGCGTCGCATCCCAACGATTTCCCCAATTTCCGTCCGATGCGCAATGTGGCTTACGCCCTGCTTTTTCAATTGGGCGGCCAAGCCACTCCACAGCCGTGGATTTTCCACCTGGCCAATGTCCTGGGCCACACCGTGGCGGCGTTGCTGCTCTTTGCCACGGCCTCTCTCCTCTTTCTCCCGGCTGGAGAATCGCCGTCCCGCTGGGCCGCGTTGCTGACCGGCGCCGCCTTCGCCGTCCATCCGGCGGCCTCGGAGGTGGTGTGCTGGGCCAAGGGGCTGGATGACATCCTCGCCGCCATTTTCGTGCTGGCGGCAGCGCGGCAATTATTGCTTTGGCACGGTGAAAAGAGGCGGCTGGCCGCCGCGCTGGCCTTCTTCGCGGTGGCGGTGTACGCAAAGGAATCGGCCGTGCCCTTTGCGGGCCTGGTCTTTTTTCTTTTGCGAGCCTGCCACAATTTGCCCTGGAAACGATCCGCGCTGCTGACCGCCCCGTTTCTGGTGGTGGCCGGAATGTACGTCGCGCATCGGGAGTTGATGCTCGGACAGGCGGCCCAATGCGCGCCGATTTCCGGCGCCTATGCCCAGACACTGCTGGATACCATCCCCGCGATCACCATCTACTTCCGCCTTCTCTGGGGCGTTCCACCATTCTCCATCGACTACACCGACATGCGCGGACATCTGCGTTTCCTTTCCCTTTCTGTGATGACCGGGCTGGCGCTGCTGCTTTTGTGGGCGGCCGCCGCTTGGACCGCGTGGCGCGGCGAAAAATTCCGCCCCGCGGCGGTGGGCTTGCTCTGGCTGGCCTTCTTCCTCCTGCCCGTCTCCAATTTGGTGCCGATGATGCAATATCTGGCCGAGCGGTTCCTTTATCTGTCTTTGATTGGTTGGTTGCTGGCGTTGGGCGCGGTCTGGGCGCGGGCCCCACAGCGACTGGCCAGCTTGGGGTTGGCGGCGGCGCTCTTTGCGCTCTGGATTCCCGTCTCTCTGGCCAGGCAAGCCGTCTGGCGGGACGAAGTCACTCTTTTTGTGCGCAGCAGCCTTGACCACCCGGCCAACAAGCGGTTGCGCGAAAACGCCCTCACCTCCATCTTCGCCCTTCCGCAAATGCACTCCGCTTTCGGCTTGGACGACACGACGCGCCGTTTGCAGGCCGACTCGTCGATTCCGCGCAGCCAGGGTGAAGCCATGTTGCCGACGCTCAGGCAAGCGCACCAACTTTTGCCCGATGAGCACCGCCTCACGGCCGCTTTGGGGATCAGTTATGCCGTGGCCGGCCAGATTTCAAACGCCGTCCCGTTCCTGGAATTGGCCGCGCGGCAGGGATCCAACGACGTGCAATGCTGGATTGATTTGGGCTCGGCTTACGCGCTTGAAAACAACTTGGCCAAAGCCCGTCAGGCCTGGGAAACCGCCCTGCGCCTGGAACCCGCCAACCGGCTGGCTTCGGAACACCTGCGCGCGCTCAATGCTAAATGAGGGCCGTTCAGAGCAAATTCGCCACCCGGTGCATCATCTGATGATTGCAGTCAAGCCAGCACCGCAACGCGTAGTACAACTCATGTCCCGTCAGCGGCGGCACGGCGGCCAACAACACCAGCGCGTTGCCCAGGAAAATGACCACGGCGGAAAAAAGATACCCCTGGCTGGTGATGTCGGTTTGCCGGCTTTTCAGTATCTCCCAGGTCAGCGTGAGGTGAAACGCGTAAGCCGCCCCAAGCAACAAGTAAAACCAGGGCAAATAGGCCCCCCAGTGCCACAGCAAATCGCCAACCACAAAAACCAGCACCACCACCACCGCGTAGAACGGGAAAAAGTACGGCGCCAGCGTGATCAAAAAATTATTCTTGGTCGTGACGACGTGCCCGCCCGAAGAGGCCGCCTTGAACCGCTTGACTTTGCCGCCAAAAATCCAGGTCCAAACGGCGTGGGTCGATTCATGGCCCAGGACGTACACCCACATCGGTTTGGGCAGCAGGAGAAAAACAACGACCCAGCAAGCCACCCCGGCCAGCAAGGGCGGCCAGAAGCGTTCCGCCGCGCGAGTGCGCGCCAGCACCAGCCACAGCGCCTGCGCGGTGGCTGCGCACACCGGCAAGAGCAGTATCCCGGCCAGCATTTTCAACCATTTTGGCACGCGCGCAGAATTGGCGTTTCCGCCCCGCGAGGCGAGGCATTTTTCGTTTCACGTGGGCACAACGCCGGGAATCAAGGCGCTTTGAGCAGGCTCTCAAACAATTGGTTCAGGTCCATGTCGGCGTCGCCCTTGGCCGTGGCTTTGCCGCGCGAGAACATCGTCAGCCCCAAGGAAGCAAGGTCCGCGTTGGGCTTCACGTCACGCGTAATCTGGTTCTTGATGCCGAAGTCGATTTCCTCCCTGTGGCCCGAGGCCAGATCGGACACGAGCAATTTGCCCAGCGTGATGTTCATAACACCAATGCCGGTGAATTTCATTTTGACTGCCGGCTTCTTGTGCCCGGTTGTTTCCTTGCCTTTTTTCTTCCACCTCTCGAAGTTGTTCCGGCCGTTCTTGTCCAGCACCACCGATACCTCCGCCAGATTCAGCCGCAGCAGGTTGAGATGGAATTGGCCGGAGCGGAAGGCGGAGGCATCGTACTCGATATACAATTCAGGCATATCCAGGCAGACCGAGCCTCCAAATTCCGCCGTATTGTAAAGCTTGAGGCCCTCGACCGACATTGTCGGCGAAAGCAACCCGACATGGACGGCGCTGACTTTGACCTCCATGCCTGTTTGCGACCGCAGCCGGCTGACCAGGATTTCCTTGCTGATCGTGTCCAGCAGGAGAATAACCGCCACCACTCCGACCACGGCCAGGACGATCAACCCCAGTACGATGCGGAAACCCCAACGGAACAGACGCCTCATAGCCGGCTCAGTAGAGAATGTCCTCCGGCCTGACCTCCAGGCATTCGTCCTGATCCTCCCAGACGATGGCCGGATAATTTTCCAGGAACTTCGGCAGCAACTGGCTGCCGGCGAAGCCCAGCAACTTCTCCGCCTCCTCCGCCGCGTCGTCGTAAGCCTGGTCGTAATCGGGCACGCTCTGGCGTTGCCGGTCCTCCCAATGCGCGACCGCATGCACCGGCGCGTATTCCTCGGCCCAGCGTTGCACCGCGGGTTGCAAGTCCGCCGGCATTTCCTCGAAGGAGACCAGCGTTTCCGAGCAGTGCTGGCAAATCAAACCCCGTTGCAGCACGTCCCGGCTGAACAACGGCAGCACCGGCGCGCGGCAGCACGGCGCTTCGGGAAAGCTGGCCGGCACCGTCGCCAGCCGTTTGAGCCAAATTTGCCGCTCGTGCCCGATTTCCGCCGCCAGCCGGTAAGCCCCTATCAACGGATGCGAAAAGCGCCACACCCGCCCCTCCAATTGACCCAAAGTTTGCGCCAGCCAGCGCGCCAGCGTCAGCTCGTCAAACTTCTCGAACACCACGCTGTATTCCTTCCACAGCGGATCGGGCAATGATTCAGCCATCCCGTTACAGTAGATTTAAAGTTTCAGGTGGAAAGACAATATTGGCCGTAGTTTCCCGGTGTGGCTGTGACACTTTTTGGTTGTCGCGTTCCAACTCCTAATCTTAATCTTCTTAATCGTAATCGTAATCCGGTTGCACGAAGGAGATTATGATTAGGATTAGAAGGAACAATCATGGCGCCGAATCCGTTGCTGACTCCGCTGGGCCAACTGCCCGGCGTCGGCGACGACCGTGCCCGCCAGTTGCAACGCCTGGAGCTTCACACCGTCGGCGATCTTCTTCTCCACCGCCCGCGCCGTTACGAGGATCGCCGCCGTTTCCAGCCCATCGCCGCGCTGCAACTCGATCAATCCGCCCTGGTCTGCGGCAAGATCATCGCCTCCGGCCTGCACCGCCTGCGCGGCGGACGCTCGGTTTTTGAACTCATCCTCGACGACGGCTCCGGCCGTTTGCATTGCCGCTGGTGGAACTTGCCGTTCATGGAGAAATACTTCAAATCCGGCGAGGAAGTCGTCGTCTTCGGCAAGCCCACCTCGCTCCGGCCACGCACTCTGGACCACCCCGAAACCGAAATCATCCAGCGCATGGAGACTTCCGTGCATCTTAACCGCATCGCGCCCATTTATCCGCTCACCGACGGGCTGCCGCAACGTTGGCTCCGTTCCTTGGTCTGGCGCGCGCTCCAACAGTTTGAGTCTGCCATCGCCGAACCGCGCCCCGAGTTGCGCCTGGCGGGACAGCCGATGGACGTGCAAGGGGCGTCGGTGCCCGCGCCCGCCCGCGCCCAGGCCGTGCGCATGCTCCATTTCCCGGAGGAGCAGGCCGACGAGGAAATCGCCCGCCATCGCCTGGCGCTGGACGAATTCATCGAGATGCAGATCGCCATCCAGACCCGCCGGCGGAACCTGGAGAAAAACGCCCGCGCCCTCCCGTGCGCCGGCGACAACCGCCTGATCAAGCCGTTCCTGGCCGCGCTCGGTTTCAACTTGACGCCCGCGCAAACCCAGGTGCTGCGCGTCATCCGCCATGACCTGGCTGGCCCGACTCCGATGCGCCGTCTGCTCCAGGGCGATGTCGGTTCGGGCAAAACCGTCGTGGCCGCCTGCGCCGCCTTAATGGCCCTGGAAAGCGGGACCAGCGCCGCGTTGATGGCGCCGACGGAAATCCTGGCTGAACAACACGGCCACAACTTCCGGCGCTGGTTCGAACCGCTGGGCATCGCCGTGGAAGTCCGCGCCGGCGGCCGCGAACAGCTTTCCCTGGCGCCTTTGGGCGCGGCGACATTGCGCTTTTTCATCGGCACCCACGCCTTGCTGGAGGAAACGTTCACGCCCGAAAAGCTGGGCCTGGTTATTATTGACGAACAGCACAAATTCGGCGTCGCCCAGCGCGAGCAACTCGTGCGCAAGGGCGCCTACCCCCACCTGCTAGTTATGACCGCCACGCCCATTCCCCGCACGCTCGGACTGACCTTGTACGGCGACTTGGATATTTCCGTCATCGACCAAAGCCCGCCGGGGCGCGGACGGATCAAGACCTTCCTGCGCGAAGCCACCAGCCTGCCCAGGGTCTGGTCCTTCATCGCCCGGGAGCTGGCCAAAGGCCGTCAAGCATACGTCGTTTATGCCCGGCTGGAGGCGGAGGATTCCGCGGCCGGCGTCAAAGCCGTGACCAAGGAATTCCACCATCTGGAAAAAATTTTCGACCCCGCCCGCATCGCATTGCTGCATGGCCGCCTGCCCAGCCGCGAGAAGGAGGAAATCATGTCCGGCTTCGCCGCCAACCGAGTGCAAGTGTTGCTGGCCACTTCCGTGGTGGAAGTCGGCCTGGACGTGCCCAATGCCACCGTCATGGTGGTGGAAAACGCCGAACAATTCGGATTGGCGCAACTGCATCAATTGCGAGGCCGGGTGGGCCGCGGCGCCGGCGACGCCTTTTGCATCCTCATTTCCGCCGGCAAAACGGAGGAAGCGCGCCGCCGGTTGAAGGTCATGGAAGAAACCTGCGACGGCTTTCGCATCGCGGAAGCCGATCTGCAATCGCGAGGTCCCGGCGAGCTTCTGGGCCGGCAGCAAAGCGGAGCGCCCCCGTTGCGCTTCGGCGATCTGACGCGCGATGGGGCCTTGGTCGAACGTGCGCGCGATCTTGTCCGCGGACAGACCGGCCCGGGTTCTGGCTCCTAAGCAGGCGCTCGTCACTCGGCTGTCACGGAAGCCCACGGAACCCCGCGCTGGTCGTAGGAGAAGGTCATGTCGTTGGTCCTGAAGACGCGGTAATTGGCTACGTGCCCGTCCCCAAAGAAAACGTTCAACCATCCGTTATGCGCTCGCGGCGGCAAATAAAGCGGATCGAAAAGCGTGTCCTGCGAATAGTTGTCAGGATCCGCGTCGGTCGTGTCAAACGGGAAGTTGCAGTCCCCAGAGAGAATGTATTGCGACGGCAGGCCGATTCTTTTGAGCGCCACGCTGGCCAGTTCGTCACCCGCCGCGACGTAGGCCGCGCGCGCGCCCATGAAATAATTGTAGGGCGATTTGAAAAAGAATTGGCTCAGCGCCGGGCAGCAGAGGATATTGGTGTTGTTGAAGTAAGGGGCCAGCGGCTGCGACCACGGCGGGGGATTGGTCGCGCTCCAGGGCACGGAACCGTGCGGCATGGGCAGCCAGGAACCATTATCGTCACCGTACATCTGCATGGCCAATCCAAGTTGCTTGACGTTGCTGGCGCACTTGATGCGGATGGAGTCCTCCTTGGCGCGGCCCAAGACCGGCAAGAGCATGCTGGCCAGGATGGCAATGATCGCGATCACCACCAGCAACTCGATCAAAGTAAACCCCTCGGCAAGGCCCGCGCGGCATGTCGTTTTCTGTCTCAGCATTTAACCTTGTTGAGATGGACTCCCGTGGGCGGTAAAAAATTCAAATATTTCCGGCGCCTTATATCACGTGCATCGCCAGCGCCACGAAAAGGGCCGCGCTCACGAGAATGCGATACCAGCCGAAGGCGTTGAAAGTGTGCGTCTGCACATAGCGCAGAAGCCATTTGACGGCGATGAACGACACGACCGCCGCGATCACCGTGGACATAATGACCATCGACCAATTCTCGTGCGGGCCTCCGGCGACCCGATGATGGAAAGCCTCGAAAATCTTGTAGCCGCCGGCGGCGAGCATGGTCGGGATGCTCACCAAAAAGGAGTATTCCGTGGCCAGCGGACGGCCCAGGCCCAGCGCCAATGAAAAAATAATAGTCGTCCCGGAACGCGAGGATCCCGGGAACGCCGCGGCGATCAATTGGCCGACGCCGACGGCCACGGCCACGGTCCAGGTCACGTTGCGCAAATCGCCGCGGTCCTTGTCCTGGCCGCCGCCGCGCGCGGCCAGCCAGCGTTCGACGATGAGAAAGAGCACCCCGCCCGTCAGCAGCGCGATGGCGACCGGCAACAGTTGCTCGGGCAGTTTAAATCCTTTCTTCTCCATGACGTAACCGCCGGCGCCGGTGATGAAGAAGGCGACGACGATTTTCAGGAAGTAATCGCGCACCGTCTTGTCCCGCCAGTTGAAAATAAATTGATGGAATCGATGGTGAAAGAGCGGAATGACGGCCAGCACCGCGCCGGTTTGGATGACGACGTTGAACAGATCGTCCACCCACTCCGGTTTCTGCGCGCTGTGGAACATAAGGCGCTCGGTGATCAGAAGGTGCGCGGTGGAGGAGACGGGCAGGAATTCGGTGATGCCTTCGACGACTCCAAGAATGGCGGCGGCAATAGGGTCAGTCATGGGATGTTCAAACCAAGCAGGCCGGCGCTCATTTCTTTTTCTTGAACATGGATAGAACCGATTGATTTTCCAACGCTCGCTGCTGGACTTTGAGCTGCCCCAGAATGGCTTGAAAACCGACATAGACCTTGTGCCAATGGTTCTCCAGACCGCGCAGATTTCCCTCTGTGCTGTCGCTCATGTAGCGGATGGACGGGGCGGAACTGATCAACCCATGGACCTCTTCGCGCGAGGGCGAGGAGCACTCGACCGACGCAGTGATGATCTCCAATTCCTGGACGATGATGGACTTGACCTCCAGAAACTGGTTCTCGTCCTCATCCGTGAATTTTTTGCTCCGGGCCATGTTGATGAAGCTGTAGAATTGCTTCCAGCACTCCAGATAGTTCTCCAGTTGGACGATAAGGTGGTCTAGTTTTTTGTTGTGCATGACTCGACAGGTTACGAACGTGAAGCCCATTTAGGAGTCTTGGGCGAGAGGAAAATAATGGCTCCCCCGCGCATCTCGCGAGCTGTAATCTTAAAGGTCGCGTACTGCGCGACCAATTCCGAAAAAGTCATATTGACTTTGCGCGCCCCCTGGAAAACGGCCACCACGCACTGGCCGATGTCTCGCATCAGCGCGGCCGGCACCACCTGCGGCACGGTCGAACTGACGACGCGGCCCTGGGCATCGACGGTGAAGGCGCCGGTGGGCAGGCGCTGCAACTCGCCTGCGGATGTTTGCTTGTTTACGAGATCCATTTGGTGAAAATGTGTTTCATGGTTTGCTCCACCTTTTCCTTGGGCAGCGTCCGCCGGAACCCCGCGCACAACAAGCCTTTTCGGTCGTCCCCGCACAACGCCCAATGCCAATGCAATCCGAATCCGCTCGTCTGTGTCAGCGCGCCGGCGCCCACCTTCTCACCCAACTGGCGCAGTCGCTGCTGCGAGACCCGCGCCCAGGCGGCGACGTCCTGCGGATTCTCCAGCCCCCAGGATTCGCAGACCGCCTTTTCGTCCACCGGCATAGTCAATAAAAATTCAACACCCTCAAAACGCGCCAGCGGCGCCAGGGCGGTGTTTGTCGGGGCGGCGGCGCCCGCTTCCACCTCGGCCGGGGTCGCCGCCGCGGCTTGCTGGCCGCGCCATTCATCCAGGGCCTGCGCCGAATCCAGCAGCAGTCCCTGCGCCGAATGGTGGATGGTTCGCGGATGGTTCGGCTCCGACGGCTGGAGCTCAAAATGGCCGCTCTTCCAGGAAAGAATCTCCTTGAAGGCCTCTTCCCCGGTGAAATGAGCCGCCACGGCATCGATGATTTCCCCGTCCTGCACCCAAATCCGCCCCGAAACGGCTCCTTGGCTGATGTGCAACACGGCGGAACTTTGCGACAGGCATTCCAGTTGGATCAAATCGACCAAGCTCTTGCTTTGCATGCCGCGAAAGCCGCGTTCGCTTTGGACTTCGCGATCCAGGAACGACTCGACGCAATCCCGGAGCAATTGAAATTCCTCGGCGCTGCCCGCTTTTTGCCAGAACATGTCCACGCCTTGGGCATAGGCGCGCGAGCGGTATTCCTCATCCAGCACGCCGGTCAGGACGATGATGCGCAGATGGGGATACTTGCGCCGGACGATGGCCAGCACTTGCAAGCCGTCCATTTTGGGCATGCGCAGATCGGTGATCAGCAGCGTAAAGGGTTCGGATTCCAGCAACGCGATGGCGCGCGCGCCTGAATTGGAGACATGTACCTCCGGTTTGCTGGGCAGTTGCCGGAGCAATTCCTGGTATAATTCCAGCATTTGCTCATCGTCATCCAACAGCAGTATCTTGTGTTTCGTTGACATCAGCCTGTGGCAGCTTAAAGCTAGGGCCGCTCCGATGCAAGCAGTCTCGCGCAACGGAAACGGACCGTGCCGCGTCCGATGTCTTGCGTAGCATCAAGCGTGCCGCAGCCATTGGCCTCCGCAATTTTAATCATGAATGCGACTCACTGAGCCGGCCGAAAGGCGGCGACCCGGGAGGGCGCGGGGCTGCGCTGGGCATAGAGAAGGATGCCCTTGAGCACATCCGTCGCGCGGTCCAGTTGCCGGTCGCGCACGGCGGCCACCTGCTCGCGCTCCTTGGCCTCGAGGACTTGCAGGGCGCCCGGCAAGTGCTTGTAACGCAAATTCTCTTCATCCTCCTGGGACATGGGGACGATGATGTCCGGAGTGATGCCGTGTTGATGGATGACTTTGCGGCTGGGGGTGTAGTATTTGGCCGTTGTCAAACGTATGGCTGAGCCGTCGGAGAGCGGCAGGATGCTCTGCACGGAACCTTTGCCAAAAGTTTGTTCGCCTAGGACGATGGCATGGGTGATAGTCTGAAGATCTTGCAGGCAGCCGGCCACGATCTCGGAGGCGCTGGCACTGTCGCCGTTGACCAGTACCACCATCGGCAAGTCAATCCTCTTGCCGTGCCCGTTGGCGCGGTATTCCGACTGCGCCACCGGCCCGCGGCCGATGGTGGAGACGATCAACTCCCCGCGCGGCAGAAACTTTTCGCAGACTTGCCCGGCTTGTTCCAGCAACCCGCCCGGGTTATCGCGCAAATCCAGTATCAGCGCTTTCATGCCCTGGTCGCTCAATTTCTTGAGCGCCTTGTCCAGGTCATCGGAGGTTTTTTCCCCGAATTGGAGCAGGCGCACGTAGCCGATGCCGTCCGGCCCCAGCGGAAATTGTTCCTCGTCAGCGATGTCTTTCACGGTATCGACCTTGATGATGGCGCGCTGCAGGGCATAATCCTTGATCTCGCCGGTGGAGGGGCGGCGGATGGTCAGGTGAACGGAGGTGCCCGGTTCGCCGTGCAGTTCTTTGACCGCGTCCTCAAATTCGAAATGAGAGGCGGTCTGGCCGTCGATCTTGATGATCTGGTCCATCGGCATGATGCCGGCTCGAAAGCCCGGGCTCTCCTCCATGGGCGAGATGACGGTGAGCACTTTGTCTTTCATCTCCACGATGATGCCCACGCCGCCGAACTCGCCCTCGGTTTCCTTTCTCAATTCTTCAAATTTTTCCGGGTCCATGAATTCGCTGTGCGGATCCAGGCTGTTGAGCATGCCTTTGAGCGCGCCGTGGATGAGGTCCTGGTAAGTCAGTTTGTCGCCATCGACATACTCCTGGCGCACCTTTTCCAGCACATCGGCCAGGAGCTTGTAGCTTTCGTAAGGATCGTCCTTTGGCGAAGCGTGGGCGGAGTTAAAATAAATCTGCGCCCCGAAGAATAAATTGACACTCAGCGCGGCCACCAAAAGCCCGTAGAAGATGCGGCGATTCATAAATGCTCTATTACAACAGCCTATATCATAGTTCGCGCCGGCCCAATTGGCAAGGGCGGCCGTTGTAATTAGGCTCCCTGGAAGATTGGCCAGCCGCTGTTTTCACTGGGTTCGCAAGAGCATTTCCACGTAGGGCACGTCGCCCGGCACGGTAACTTTGGGGTTCGGCCCCGGCACATGCACCAATTTCACGGGTTGGCCGATGATCTCGCACGCGGCAGTGTCATCGGTCACTTGAAGTCCCCGCTCTCGCACGGCCAGCAAGGCGCGCCGAATGATCTCAACGCGAAAGGTCTGCGGCGTTTGCACGGCCCATAATCGCGACCGGTCCAAGTGCCGCGAGACAAACGCGCCATCGTCGGACCATTTGATGGTGTCCGAAACGGGCTGGGCGGCCACGGCCGCGCCGTCCCGCCGCGCCGCCTGGATGGTCGCCTCGATCAAGGCCACGCTGGTGCAGGGCCGGGCGGCATCCTGGATGGCGACGATTTGAGCGGCGGACGACAAAGCCGCCAGACCGTTCCAGACGGAGTCCTGGCGTTGCTGGCCGCCGGCAACAAGACGAAACGGCTTGGTGAACCGGCCTTGGGCGGCGAGGTCCGCCAACGCCCCTTGCTGGCCATCGCGGACCACCAGCACGATTTCCTGGATGCTCGGGGCGCTGTCGAATCGCTGCCAGGCGTGGACCAGCAACGGGCATCCGGCCACGGGCAGGAACAACTTGTCCACGTGCGGTCCCATGCGCGTGCTTTGGCCGGCGGCCACGATGATGGCGGAGGTCACGACAACACGGGTTTGGCGCCTTGCCGGGCCAGTTGTTTGGCCAGACGAATGGCCGCGCGCATGCTGGAAGAATTGGCCTGACCCTGGCCGGCGATGTCGTACGCTGTGCCGTGATCGGGCGACGTGCGAATGAAGGGCAGGCCAAGCGTCCAGTTGACGCCATTTTCAAAGGCGACCATTTTCAGCGGCCCCAAGCCCTGGTCGTGGTACATCGCCACCACCGCGTCATAATCGCCCCGGTAAGCGTGATGGAAGAGCGTGTCGGCCGGCAGTGGCCCGAGGGCGTCCAGGCCCTTCGCTTGCATCAACGCGACCACTGGCTCGATAAGGTCGATTTCCTCGCGGCCAAATTCGCCGCCTTCGCCGGCGTGGGGATTAAGGCCGCAAACGGCCACGCGCCGGCGGGACAAGCCGAGGTCCTTGCAGGCCTTGGCCGCCAATTCGATGGCCAGCCCAATCTTGGCCGCGCTCAATTGCTCCGGGACCAATTTCAGCGGAACATGGGTCGTGGCCAGCGCGACCCGGAGCCATCGTCCGCGGTCGTCGTGGCCCAGCAACATCATGATGGTGCGATCGGTCCCGGCCAATTGGGAAAGAAACTCGGTTTGGCCGATGAACGGCTGGCCGCTGCGCACGATGGCGGCCTTGTTCAATGGCGCCGTGACCAAGGCGTCCGTCTCATGGCTCAGGCAGCGTTGGGCGCCGTCGGTCAGCCAGGCCACGGCGGCGCGGGCGGCGGCGGGGGAACCCGGCTCCAATACCTGGGGCAGCGGCTGGCGCAGCGGATTGTGCAAAAAAAAACGGCCCTCGGCGCTGAACTCCGAGAACGGCTGCAAGGGCAATTGCAACCCGAGCTGTTCATAGAGGGCCGCCGTGTAGTCGCTGTCGCCGATCAACAAATACCGCGTGTCGTCCTGTTGCGCCTCCGCCGCCAGCGCCTTGAGCGTAACTTCAGGCCCGATGCCCGTGACATCTCCCAGCGAAATGGCGATCCACCCAGTCATTAATAATAACTAACCCACGATTTGCGTTTGAGCCGTTCAATCCAGAGTTTTCTCAGGCGGTTGCTCTCCTCGGCCATCAGCTTTTGTTCGATATAGTTGCGGACTTCGGTCAACGTCTTGGTATGGGCTGGCTCGACCTCATCGACCATCAACAGATAGCACTTTCCGGGCAGTTCGATGACGCCGCTGTGCTCTCCAGGCTTGAGGGCAAAGGCGATCTGGTCGATGGCCGGAGTGTAGAAATGGCGTTCGTGCCAGCCGCAATCGCCGCCTACCGCGCGTTCCGAGGCGGCCGAATAAATCTCCGCCATTTCGGCAAAGGGCACGCCGGAGTCAATTTTCGACAGAATCTCCTCCCCCATTTTTTTCGTCGCATCGGGGGTGCCGTTGGGCAGCGTGGGCAGGGCAATCATGCGCAATTTGACCTGGTCGTCGATTTTGAATTCGTCCGGGTGGGACCGGTAGTATTCCTCGACCTTGAGCGGTGAAATCAGAATCTTGCGGAGGTCGGAACTGTTCTGTCTTGTCATCATAAAGACAATCAAATCTTCCCGCTGCTTAAGGCGGAACGCTTCGTAAGTCTGCCCTTCTGCGTGCAATGTCCGGATGAACCTGGCGCGGTCGCCGTAATCATGATCCCGAATATAATCGCGAATCTGGTTGTCCACGTAGGCCTCCAGAAGGTTGGTGAGGTAGCCGGAGGTCACGAAATCATGCATGATCAGCTTCCTTTCAACCAATCCCTCGATGGCCGCGTCCACATAGGCTTTCGGGTCGTTGCGATAAGCGTTGTAAGCGTTTTGGCGGCCCACTTCCACAGTGCTTTCAATCTCTCCCTTGGTGATGACCTCATTATTTACCACCACGGCCACGCCGGTGACCACTTCAGCGTGCATGACCCAACCGCAGAGCAAATGCGTTCCTGCAACGAATAAACATAGAATTTTCTTCATTGGCGCGCCATGTTACGGAAGGCGCGCCCGGACAGCAAGGGACAAAGTACGAACCTAAGCGGCGCAGGCGCAATTGGCCCGTGGCGCGTGGGGCGGGAAATCTTCTGCTTTTTTTGCCGGAGCTTTGCTGGCAGATTGGGCCGATGGACCGAACGGATGCGGAGTTGATCGCCGCCGCGCGCAACGGCGACCCCGCCAGTTTCGAGCCGCTGGTCAAGAAATATCAGGGACGCATTTTTGCCACCGCCCGGCGCTACGCCCGGCGGGAAAGCGAGGTCGAGGACATCGTCCAGGAGGTTTTCATCAAAGCGTTTCAAAAGCTGGACGGCTTCCGCGGCGAGGCCCCCTTTGAGCATTGGTTGATGCGGCTGGCGGTGCGGACCTGCTACGACTTCCTGCGCCGCCATCAGCGCAATCGCGAAACGGCCTTCACCGAATTGACCGAACCGGAAATCGATTGGTTGGATCGTTTTGTGATCGAGCCGGATCACGCGAGCGAGGACGCGGACGCGGCGCGGGAGCTGATTGACAAAGTGTTGTCGCGCCTTTCGCCGCCGGCGCGCCTGGTGATCACGCTCCTGGAAATAGAACAGAAATCCGTCAAGGAAATTGCCCAGGCCACGGGTTGGTCCGTGCCGCTGGTCAAGGTGCGGGCGTTTCGGGCCAGGGCGGAAATGAAAAAGATTTTGACCAGAATGACCAAAGACAAGTACTTGTAACCTTGGGACAGTCCAAAGCGTCTGAAACAATGCGTTATGAACGTCAATGAGTTGCACGCCAAATTGATCGCCGCGGCGCGGAAACATCCTCCCAGCGAACAAGTCCCTTACGCCTTCGAGAAGCGGATTCTGAGCCATATCTCCGGGCGTCCTGCGCCCAATATTTGGGCTTTGTGGGGACGTCCACTCTGGCAGGCGGCTCTGTCCTGCGTCGCCATCACCGTGGTGTGCGGACTTTGGTCTTACGGCAGCCGTCCGAAACCGGATTCTGCCGAGAGTTTTTCCCAGGATTTTGAAGCCGCTGTTTTCGCCCCGATGGGTGAACACATCGAGGACGCCTGGTGAGCCCCTGGAAAGTCATCCTGGCGACGATGGTCATTTTTGCCTGCGGCGTGATCACGGGAGCGATGGTGACCAGGACGATCGTGATCAGGACCGAGGAGCGTCCGTTCGCCGCCGCCACGGCGTCGTCGCGCATGGCCGCCGGGCCGGTGTTGCAAATGCAGCGGGCGGAGTTCTTCAAAAGGCTGGACAAGCAATTGGACTTGAGCGCCGGGCAACGGGACCAGATTGGCAAAATCTTGAAAGCCAGCCAGGAACGGACCCAGCCGCTCTGGGATCAAATAGCTCCGCAAATGAGCGATGAACTCAAGAAGGTGCGTGAGGAAATCCGCGGCGTGCTCTCGCCGGAACAGTGGAAAAAATTCGGCGAGATGATGAGGGGAAAGCGCAAGGCCGAACCCGCGCCGCCCGGCAACGACCGTCCCTCGCGCTCCCTGGAATCCACCACCGCCGCGACCAACGGTTCCTAGTCTAGCCAAGAAGCCTTTAGGCCCCTTTTATCAGGCGAATGCCAATTTTCTGCGACAGAGCGACAAACCCCTTCACGACTTTGCTCTTGACCAGTCCTAAGAATGGTGGGATAAATAGCCTCGTGAAAGTGAGAAACGAAACAAGCCCGATTCAACAGAGGGCTTGGGGAAGACGCCTCTGGCCCGTCCTCCTATTGCTGCTTTTTCCTTTTGCGGTTTTTGCCTTGCCGGCCGATCCAGCACTTTCCATCACCGATTTTGTAACGTGCGAGAGCGCGAAGATGCACGCGCCCCACGACTGGCACATCCCCAAGGCTGTGTTCCAGACTGGCGACGATAGATTCTTTGCCTGGGTGGAATTGAAGAATGTTTCAGGGCTGCATCCGGTGGAGATGAAATTGTTCCGTCCCGATGGAAATTATTACGGCAAGGAAACCCAAGCTATTGACGAGACCAACGGGATTGCGCGTTGGTGGCGGATGGCCGCCTGGTGGCATATCAAGGGTGACGGTCCCGCCCAAACCCCCGGGCGCTGGAAACTGGATCTGGTCATCGATGGGGCCGTGCAACGGAGCATTTTCTTTAACATCAATGAGGAGGATCCAGCGCTTCCAACCTCCGCCCAGCCTGGTCTCGCCCATTCGGTCGTGCCCGCGCAGACCATTCCAAGCCCGGCCTCGGCTAACCAGGATGGCCGGGTATGCATCATAGAGGCCTCCTTCGACCTGGCGCACTGGATTCGCATCCAAACCAACGCTCTTCCAACCGGCTTGCTCCGAGACAGCTTGACGGTGAAGGGAGGTTTTCGATTGACTATGGGTGGTCGCGACGTTCGGAGCTGCATTGTTGAAGTCTCCCCTGATTTGCTGAACTGGATGCCGATCCAAACGAATGACTTCCCACTGCACTCTCCGTTGGACGCGTCCGGCGCGGCCCTTGTGAATGCCCGATTCTACCGGGCTGTAATTCATTAACTCCACCGTATCGCAGTCTCTTCAGAGCCGAAGCCGGTTCACGCCGGCTCGGTTGTTTCCAGGAAGCCGGCCAGATGGCGAATGCGGGTGGGATGACGCATCTTGCGCAGGGCCTTGGCTTCGATCTGCCGGATGCGTTCGCGCGTGACTTTGAATTGCTTGCCCACTTCCTCCAGCGTGCGCGAATAACCGTCGCCGAGGCCAAAACGCAACTCCAACACTTTGCGCTCACGCTCCGTCAGGCTGGAAAGCACGTCGCCCAATTTGTCTTTGAGCAGGCTATAGCTGGTCATGTCGGAGGGGCTCTCGGCCGTCTTGTCTTCGATGAAATCGCCGAAGTTGGTGTCTTCGCTGTCGCCGACGGGGGATTGGAGGGAGATGGGCTGTTGGGCCATCTTCAAGACGGCGCGGACGCGATCCACGGGCATTTGCATTTCGTCGGCGATTTCGTCGGGGGAAGGTTCGCGTCCAAAATCCTGGATGAGTTGTTTTTGCACCCGCATCAGTTTGTTGATCGTTTCGATCATGTGGACCGGGATGCGAATGGTGCGGGC
>PLIU01000014.1 GCA_003140095.1 Verrucomicrobiales bacterium
TTCGACGGAGTCTCACCCTACCGGTGTGCCAGGAGAGGGAACTGGGCAATGCCGCGCTGGATGGGCACCGGGGGGAGGTTGGAAAGCTTGCTTCCTTAGGGCTAGTCTGAAAATTCGTACCCAGCGCCACCTAGGGCACGCGGCCTTCAGGATATGTCCAAAATTCCCATACTTTGCAAGCCCGATCCCCCGGCCGGGCGAATTTTCGGACATGCCCTGTGGTCACAGCGAGCAGGCGGGGGCAAGGCGGAGGTAGCGTTCGAAGGAGTCTCAGCCTACGGGGCGGCAAGAGGGGGAAATGGCCAACGCCGCGCTGGACGGATCAAACCAAATCAAACCAAATCAAACCTGCGGAGTGGTTGGCGTGTCCCGAAATTGGACACTTCCCCAAGGTTTCCGCCTCCACCGAGGCTTCGCCAGTGGGTCGCCGTCAGGGGCACGCGGCCTACAGGCGGCCGATGCTTCCGCCTCCGCCAAGGGAAGACCATGCCAACTTACATTTTGAATTCCAACCATAACGTGGTAGTGTGCCAGGTGTGCGGCACATACGCGCCTGTTCTTTGAAAGTTTGCGGAGGGAGGGGATGAGGACTATGGCTGAATTTTGAATTCTGGATGCTGAAGGTTAAAGGCTAGGGCTACAAGCCGAAGGCTCAAGGCTTGGTCGAGGCGGTCGAAATCATGCAAGTTGTTGATTTGCACGAATATCCATGTTGGTTCCGGTGTTTTATCGGCTTTCCAGGGGCGATAGAGCGCTCAATTCCGGTCAAACCGAATCAAACCAAATCAAACCAAATCAAACCTGGGCTGAATGGTGAATTGTGAATGCTTCCTCCGTCGCTCCGCCAAGCGGAGCGGTGGCAAAACTACGAAGAAATGTTCCAGGCACGCCATGGCGCTGGGACGCAGCCTTTTCTGCATTCTTGTGCTATTGTGGCGTTGGAAACGAAGCGGCCAAGCGGTCTGATTTTTATGCTTGACAACGTTCGCATTGCGCCGTCGCCCATTCACGGGCAGGGCGGATTTGCCACGCGCTTGATGCCACAAGGCGCGCGCGTCATCGAGTACACCGGGGAACGCGTCACCAAGGCGGAATCATCGCGCCGCTGTCAAGAGCAGAATTGGTTCATTTTCGGCCTCGACGAGGAATTCGACCTGGACGGCAATGCCGAATGGAATCCGGCGCGTTTTCTCAATCACCGTTGCGCGCCCAACTGCGAGGCGGTTTGCGAGGAGGGCCGCGTTTGGATCGCGGCCCTGCGCGACATCCAGCCCGGCGAGGAGATCACGTTCAATTACGGATACGACCTGGTGGATTATGAGGAACATCCCTGCCACTGCGGGGCTCCTGAGTGCGCGGGATATATCGTGGCGGAGGTGTTTTTCGCGCACATCAGGAACGCTCATTCTCCATCCATGGTGAAGAATTTTAGCCCTGCGGCTGGCGTTCGATCAGTTTGATTCGTGGGAGGATGTCCTTAATTGCTTCATCGCGATCTTTGAAACCGATCTCAGTTACCCAGCAAAGATGTTTGGAAGAATACTTCATGCCTTTCAGCAGATTTAATTGGCTTTCACTGGCGTGGCCGCGCTGTAATTCACCTTCATCGGGAAAAATGCTTATGTCAAACATTTTCTGTGTTCGCTCAGGTTCTAGGAATGGTGGCCTGAACGCTATCCAAGCCTTCCCCCATTTTTCAGATGATCTGATATTGATTGACCAATTCGGGACAACCTCTACCGCATATCCTAACCGCTTTGTCATCTCTTCCCTCAAAAGAGTACAAAGATAATTCGGATATTGTTTGAGCATCTCGCGAGCTTGCATAAACTCAGCCGCGTGTTCTTCCAAAAAGGTGGCTTGTTCGGGCTTCATAATGGGAATATAAAGTTCGTTTTCCATGTGCAGAATAAATTCACGGGCGAAAAGGTGCCATTTAGAGAAGGATGCGTCGAACAATATTGCCGTGAATCTTTCTCCAAGCGACCGGCAATATTCCTTGTAGGATACCCCAATCCAGTGTCCTTTGCCGTGGCCGTCCGGCGAGAGAATGGCAAGAAGTGTCGTCTTTTTGCGCCGGCTCTTGGCGTGGGCCTCGTAAGAATCAAGAGGATTTGCGATCCAGTGCCAGATTTTGTTTTCGATGATGAGGCACCAGTCCTCTCCCAGGATTTCAAGATCTATAAATGAGCGTGCGCTTGTTCGCACTTCACGATCCACACAGACATTTCTTGTATTGAGCTGATGGCGATCCTGCTTTATGCATTTGAGTAAAGTAGAGAGGAACAAGTCTCCCAGCCCATGTTCGGCTTCCGGTTTAAGGAAAAAGGCCAGCAGGTCCGAAGCAGGATTTTCGTAGTGGCCCCTGCCGCCAACGGCAAACAAGGTCGGCTCCCGGAGCGGAATTGCATACTTCCCCACCTTCGTAAGAAAAGACTCTAATTTTGTTATGTCATAGTCACACATAGTTCTACTTAATCTTGAGATGCTGTGGCGCAATTGCCCGATGCAGCAAACGCAAAAAATGAGAATGCTTTAACGGCCAGGCAAAAGCAAACCAAATGCCAGGGCTCAGATAAGGAATTTAACAGGTGCACAAATCGTGCGCTCGGATTAGATTGATGGCGGTGAAAGAGATTGCAACAGAAGTCGCTTTGGAAATCCGGAAGGCTCCCGGCGTTTGTGGAGGTGCGGCTTGCATTGGAGCGACAAGGATACCGGTCTGGTTGATCGTCAGTTTTCTCAAGCAAGCCGCAACGGACCATGGACTTCTTCAGTCTTATCCGCAACTAACCGGTGAGCATCTCCAGTTGGTCCGGGATTATTATCGGTCCCACGAGGCTGAGATCGACCGAAATATCCAAGAGCAGGATGACGACGAGGAAATCGCCGGTCATATTGGTAAGTGTGACTCGATCAGCGGACGCTTCATAAATCTTTGAACCTCCCCGGCGGGATCGCGCGCGATCAATTCCAGCGGCGATTGGTCGTACCAATCCCGAGGCAGATGGCTGGCGTACGGTTCTTGCAGAAAACGCTGGCACAGAAGCGCGATGACGCCACGATCCGTCTCGCTGCGTATTAAACGGCCCGCCGCCTGAATCACGCGCGTCATGCCCGGTTGCAAATAGGCGTAGGCAAAACCCGCCTGTTCCGTCTCATCGAAATAGCGCCGCAACAGTTCGCGCTCGAACGAAACCTGCGGGAGGGCCGGGGAAACAATGTAAACGGCGCTTAGAAGTTGACCCGGATAATCCACCCCCTCGGCGTACATGCCGCCCAAGACCGCCAGCAACAGCACTCCCCCGCGCGGCGCGGAGGCCAATGACTTGAAAATGCTCTCTCGCTCTTGTTCGCTTAGATTGGGGCGTTGGACGATCAGGCTGGCGCGAATGGGCGGCATCCGGCCCGCCACTTCCTCCAGGAATTTATAGCTGGGAAACAGGACCAGCCCGTTGCCGTCCTGCGCGTCGGACATTTGCGCGATCAACGTGGCGATCAGCCCGTAATTTTGGGCCCGCGCGGCGAAGGTGGTCCGCACTTGCGGCAGGATCATCACCTTGCGGTTCTCGCGCGGAAACGGCGGCGGCAGCGTTATCGCGGCGGTGCGCTCCTTTTCCAGGCCGAGCAGGCGCCGCGTGACTTCGACCGGCGAGAGCGTCGCGGAAAATAAAATGGCCGAGGC
>PLIU01000143.1:0-39548 GCA_003140095.1 Verrucomicrobiales bacterium
CTTCGTGCTCTTCGTGGTGAGAATTGGGTTGCGGCTCGGCTGCGTTGCGCTTCCGGCGTCTTTTCGCGGCTGTTGTCCTATCCACTCCCCCCCCCCGCCCCGCAGGAGGTTTGATTTGGTTCGATTCGGTTTGATTCGCCTTGATTCCCGCAAGGCCAAGGGCACAGCCGCGATAAGGCGCAAAAGTCCACCCCCCGCAGGTTTGATTTGGTTTGATTTGGTTTGATTGGCCTTGATTCGGCCGGATTGATTGACGCCCCAGAAAGGTCTCTCGGCTCACCCGGCACGGGAGGGGCGAGCAGCCCGCGAAGCGGGCCGGCCATAATTTGTTCTGACTCCGCGAGTACCTGACTCAGGGCCTTGGTTTCGGGACATACTCCAACCTCCTGCGGCGGCTTCCAGTCCGCATCCGGCACCCGTTCCGCCTCAAGGCCGTCCCCCCGAAGCTGCGACAACTGCCGCGCCCCATCCAAAATCATCTTTTGCTTGCAGGGGCCGGCTGGCGATTCCTCCGCCTCCCGCCACAGCCGGGCCAGCGCCATGGGCATGAGCGCAGCAAGCCGCGACTCCAAACCAATCTCCCCGGCCTCCTCTTCCAGGTCGCTCCACATCTCCGTTACCCCCTTTTTATAATGCTCATTGTAACATTATCCTACGAATGCCCAATTCCGCAAGTGGCGCGGCAGCACCTCCAAAGCGGGGACGAAGCCCTGATGTGTCTCGAAACATTCCGCCGCAACGGACTTTGGCATATCCTATTCCCTCATTCCAAAACAGACCCCTCTAAGAGTTGATTTGCGCCCCTTTTGGTTTCCGCTTGCCGCGATCACGGCGCCACCGCAAATTGGCGACTTTGAATCATTTGCATGAACATTTTACGCCTTCGCCTTCTTGCGACGCTCGTCCTCGCCACGGCCAGCATGGCCTGCCAGACTGCGTGGCTTTCTCCCAATTCAGTCTTCACTCCTTTGTCAATGCCGCGTTGATTCGTTCGGCCTCGAAGAAACGGCGCCGCCTTCGTCACGGCTCGTCAACGTTCGCCGTGACAAAGTAGAACCCGCTTCCTCAATGTATCAATGGGAGATAATTGAACTGCAAGCCCAAACGGGCGAATGGAAGCAGGCCTTTATTCATGAAGGGCTGACTCCAAAGGCGCTCCAGCAGTGCCAGGCCCAATGGCGTCCGATGTTGACGGCCATGGAAGAGGCTGATGCACACTGGAACTGGACGGGCTTTTGGGAGACATACGCGCAAAATGCAGCACACACCTTCTTCCATTTGGAGTGCGATGGTTCCTTACAAGGATTGCTTTGGCTCGAAAGTGGCAGTTTTAATAGTTGGGATAATCAGGGCAGCCCTCTTGTTTACGTCCATCGATTATGCGTCGCGCCTTGGAATCGCGGTTCCGCGCTCCAGCGGCGCTTCAAACCGGTCGGAATGGTTCTTTTGCGCCACGCTGCGCTTTGGAGCTGGGACGCTGGGTTCGTGGGGAGAATTGGGTTGCATTCCCTCCCCAAAGCAGTACATTGGTATCAAGATATTTTGAAAATGAGCGCCTTCGGAAAAGACTCCAACCACGAAAACTTGGAGTATTTTGAGTTTACAAAAGTGCAGGCAGTGCGATTCTTGAAAGGTCAATTTGGTTAACCATGAAAAGTCGTAAATGGTTGGAAAAGGCTATGGCCCTGGAAAGTGACATAACCACACTTGCGGGTGGGAATGCCGTTGGAAGTCCACGCACGACAAAAGAGCGGAAAGACGCCAAATCAGTCAATTTTCGCGCTCTGCATCCTTACGAACTGATTGCACGTCAGGCAGGAGAGCGGAAGGCCGCGCTTTCGCGTTCTGATCCCGATGAAAAGCACGGAGAATTACGTTCGTCTATGTCGGTTGAAAGCGCCGTTGATGATATCACTCCTCATCCGAGTAGAACACAGAAAACATTATCAGCCAAGGGACCGACGCGAATCAGCGCCCGCAAGTATGCGCAGAACCAGAGCGTCAAATCGCGCTTGCGCACTTTGGAAACCGGCTACGCCAAGTCCTTGCTCGCCGGCAAAAAGAAAGACGCCGCCAAAACGTAGCGTCTCCTCATTTCCGCGCTCGACAAGGCCGCCAAAGCAGGTGTCATCCATCAAGCCCAGGCCAATCAGTCCAAATTGCGCCTTGACTGTGCGTGATCGGGTCCCAGCTAGGTTGGTGTTCGTTCATTTTGTTTGCCAATTTCCTGTATCCGTGTAGCTAACCCTGTCTAGGCGGCGCGGGCGGGGCGGGGCTAAACTGCCAAGGATGCAATGAGGGCACAATATTGACTGAACTCATTGGCTGCGTATCTTCCCGATATGAGCAGAGCGGAAATCATCTCTCAAATACCGAAGCTGTCGCACGAAGCACGACGGGAAATCATGCGTTGCATTATCGAAGCGGTGGAGCAGGCCGTGACTCTCGCCGAGTGCTACCAACGGGCGCTGGAGCGCTTCCAGATGCTCGACCACATGGAAGCAGAGGATAGTTGGTAAGGCAACTTCACTGTCCGCTGACGCGGAGGCGGTCATGCAGTGCAACGAGTTCTTCCTGGCTGTGGCCTTTGCCTTGGAGACAGTCATTAAGCCGTCGCTCGATTTCGGCCTGCCACGATGGATCATCCACGCGGAAGCTTTGACGGATGTGTGCAGCCAAATCCAAACGCTCCTCCATCGGAAGATCGTCCACTGCGCGCTTGAGTTCAGCAAGGCCCATTCTTTAATTATCCTTGGTTTATGCGTGTTTTCAAGTGAAATGTGGTGAAGCCGCACGGCTGGGGTTGGCGGGACCGGAGTGGCGAAATGACAGGCGCAAGGGGACCGCCATGCCAGGTTTCTAGGCCAGTTCGGACGACTTTGCCACCCGTTCCCCAGGCTCTTCCATCACGCCGCCAATTCGAGGAGAACTTCCGGATGCCGTGCGGCGACGCGGAGCGGCACTTGGGCGGCTCCGCTCGGTGTGCGGCTCCCTTGCTCTCAGTGATGCAACGTTCGCACACTGATTCCCAGCAGCCGGGCAAACTGGCTCTGCGACAACCCCATCTTTTCCCGTGTGGCGGGGATGCTCTTGTCCCAAGCCGTTTTTTGCGCGCGCCGAAAGGATTTGGGGTCAAGCGTGCGCCGGGTGAACCCGCCCTTCCCATCCGCGCGCACTTCCCAAACATCGGCCGTCGAGGCCTTGCCGCGCACCATGCCTTCCTTGGCTTCGACCATTCATCAACTCGTCTCATCTTATCGGTTGCTCGGTGGCGAGTTGATGAGGGGAGTGGGTGGCGCAACAATAACTGGGCTGGTTGATTGGTTGCCAAAGATGGATCGACCGAGGCCACTCCAGGAACTGCGATGAACAGTGACGTCCAGATTAGTAGCTCCAGCCCGTTGAATCGAAATCATCACCCTACCCCCTGCGAATCCTCTCATATCGTCCACAATCTGAGCCAGCGGCCTTCCCTTGGTCGAAATGCCGTTTACCTTCGTTATAACATCTCCCTCGCGCAAACCTGCTTTCTGGGCCGGTGACCCAGTTACATCCTCCTGAATCGTCACTAACCCGGTGCGGGGATCAATATCCAGTATCACCCCGATTCCGCCAGTAAGATGATTCTTTGCAAATGCAACTGGATCAGCAATCGCCGCGTTAATCCGCTGCTTAACCGATGGGGTTTGGCCGGAGGCACTAAACGAACTCCGATGGATAAACCACCAAGCAAGCAGGATACCCCCGATGCACGCGAGGATTCCAACCGTTCGAAACGCTCTGGTCATACACGGCATCTTTTATCTGATAAGGAGAGTAGTCAATCAAAATGACTTAACCTCTCATAGCAAAAGGAAAAAACTGAAAACCATCCTCCACGACGCAATCACACCGCGCAACAACGCAATCACACCGCGAACATGCTAACGGGCCGTTTCGACCTTGCGTTCCGGCAAAATCCCACGCAATGTTTTCAAGCGCAGCAGTGATGAACAGCAAAGCAAAACATTCCACGGGCCGTCGGGACGGTAACGGAGCCGGAGTGGAGCCTAACGGCGGAGTCCGCTACAAGATTCCTTCGAACCGCCGACTTATCGGCAGGGCCAGCGAACGCCGCAGCAAAATGATCGCCTTTGGCTACTACGGCGGCAAGTTCTCTCATCTCGATTTCATTCTCCCTCTTTTGCCCACACATTTCACCCACTATTGCGAAGTTTTCGGGGGATCGGCTGCGGTCCTCATCAATCGTCCCCCAGCGCAGGTCGAAACGTATAACGATTTGGACGGGGAGGTTGTGAACTTCTTCCAGTGCCTCCGCGACCGTGGCGACGACCTGGTCCGGCTCATCGGCCTCACTCCCTTCTCTCGCGCCGAGCTTGTGCGGGCGCTCACTCCATCGACAGGGCTTGCCAACCTTGAGCGCGCGAGGCGCTTTTTCGTCCGCGCTCGGCAAACCCGTACCGGGCTGGCGCAGACCAGCTCGGAGGGCCGCTGGGCACACTGCGTTCTGACCTCGCGCGCCGAGATGGCGGGAGCCGTCTCACGCTGGCTTGGCAGCGTCGAGGGTCTCCCGGAAATCGTGCAGCGTCTTCAACGGGTCCAGATCGAGAACGCACCCGCACACGAAATTATTCTCCGATACGACTCCCCTGACACTCTCTTTTACTGTGACCCGCCTTACCCTCACGAGGCCCGGGGTGATTCCAAAGCCTACGGCTACGAAATGACAGATGCCCAGCACGAGCGGCTCGCAAGTGTCCTTCATACAATCCGCGGAGCAGTGGCGCTCTCAGGGTATCGCTGCGCGCTCATGGACCGACTCTACACAAACTGGCATCGCGTTGATGCCGACACGCGCCTCTGCAATTCATCCAAGGGCGAGCGCACTGAGTCACTCTGGACCAATTACGACCCAGGTACCGTCCCTTTCCCAGAAACAGCGGACGCCGCTGAACATCCCTGCCTTCTCGACCGCCAATCTCGGAAGCAGGCCAACCGCAATGGCTGCAAAAAGTAAGCGCAACGACAGCCTTGATGTTAAATTCGCCACGAAGCTCCTGGAAGAGCAGTGGCAAACTGTCACCACAGAAGCCGCCGCGAGACCCGACCGCGATTACGTTCAAGATAAGGCAATTCGTGACTCAATCCATGATTCGATAAACCACGCGCTTGTTTCCTACAGGTTTTGCCTCCCCATCCAACTCCTCGGAAAAATGGTGAATCCCGCGCTTAACTGCCTTCGCCTCCAGAAAAGCGATCCCGACGACACAACGGGCTGGGACGCCCGCAGCTTCGGCAGAAAAGTCGTGGCGACCTTCAACAAGCGCCAAGAGAACATATTGGGGACATCAGAGGATCCGTACGTAGGCAATCCAATGCGAATCCCAAAAATGCTGCGGGACGACCAGAGCAAAAAAGACGTGCGCGGCTGGAATCGATTGGTTGAGCTTTTGTCCAACGTCGAGCAGCAAGCGGACCCTCAATTCACAACAGCCTTATTCCACCAAGTCCTGCTCGAAATGTTTCGAAGGCAGCAGAGCCTGAAATTTTCCTATCCAGTCCCGCCGCGCGTTAGCTTGGAACTCACGCTCAGCATCTCTGCCAAGTTCCTGGAAGAGAGGTCGGGAGGAGACCGGGCGCAAGCGCTTGCGGGCGCTCTTTTCGACGCAATCGGTCTTCATTTCGGCATCTTTGCCCAAGTCAATCGCGCCAGCATCAACGCAAGCGACGAGGCGACCGGCCAAGCCGCCGACCTGGAGTGTCGCGACAAGACCGGAAAGCTCATCCTTGCTGTCGAAGTAAAGGACAGGACCGTAACCCTGGCCGACGTTGAAGGCACACTGCACAAGTCCCGACAGCGCCAAATAACGGAGATACTCTTTACAGGTAAAGGAATTCGCGCAGACGAACAAGCAGCGCTGGATGGCCGGATCAGCAGAGCATTCACGGCTGGCCAAAACCTCTACATCTTTGACTTCTTCGACCTCGCTAGGAGCGTCCTCGCGATAGGGGGCGAGGAAATCAGAATCACGTTTCTCAAAAAAGTCGGCGAGCACCTCGACACGTGGAACACACAGCCGAGCCACAGGCAGGCCTGGCAAAAGCTTCTCCAGAAGCTTTGACAAAGCTCAGGGGTCACCATAGTGAATCTCCTCATTTGCCAGCGACAGCGAATCTGGAGCGGGACACAATCTTCGACCTCGACATCCACGGTGGTTTTTGAAACGGTTTCCTGATTATGGATGCGGAAGAAATCATTGGGGGCTTGGCAATAATGGCTGGCTGTTTGCATCATAACATCAAACACTTCCATTTCCATGTCTTCTGCCGGGCGATGCGGGGCGTTCAAAAGAGAAAGTTGCTTTCGGCCTCTCCATTTCCAAGCGCCCCCAATGCTTGCATTCGCTATCCCTTGACCGCGCGGGACGTTTCCAGTGAGGTGATAGACATTCTTTATCTGATATGATTCCTAAAATTGGGCGCCGGCCTGTATCCGACTCGAGCCTCGGGGCCTTGAGCCTGTCCGCATTGGGTGTCGTTTTCGGCGATATCGGAACGAGTCCACTCTACACCTTGAAAACAGTTCTTGCCCTTACTGGCGGGAAGCCGGATCGAGCCGTAATTCTTGGAACTCTATCGCTGGTCATCTGGACTTTGATCATCGTGACAACGATCAAATATGTTTCGTTTGCCATGCGCTTCGACAACGATGGCGAGGGAGGCATCCTTGCTCTCATGTCGCTGCTCGGCGTCAAACTGAAGAGGCGCCCCGTAATCCTGGCCCTCGGCCTTCTGGGCGCCGCGTTGATCTACGGCGACGGGGCGGTTACTCCGGCGATCTCCGTGTTGTCGGCGGTGGAAGGGTTGAACATCGTCGCCCCGTCGTTCGCGCCTTATGTTCTTACTTGCGCTCTGGTCATTCTCGTCGCCCTGTTTTTCTTTCAGTCCCAGGGAACGGCGCGAATCGGCAAAGCGTTTGGCCCGATCATGCTGACTTGGTTCGTGACGATTGCTCTTCTGGGCGTTTGGGGCATTTCGCGGCATCCCTCGGTGTTGCTCGCGATCAATCCAATGTACGGATTCTCCTACCTCCACTCAGGCGGGATGACGGGGTTTCTGGTGCTCGGCGGAGTCTTTCTCTGCGTGACG
Source organism: Verrucomicrobiales bacterium (assembly GCA_003140095.1). Taxonomy (GTDB): domain Bacteria; phylum Verrucomicrobiota; class Verrucomicrobiia; order Limisphaerales; family Palsa-1400; genus Palsa-1400. The sequence goes on from PLIU01000143.1 coordinate 7,150, forward strand.
GGGGCGGAGGCGCTTTATGCCGACATGGGACAATTCGGCGTGCGGCCCATCCGCCTTGCTTGGTCGGCGATGGTCTTTCCGAGTCTCCTCCTGAATTACACGGGTCAGGCCGCCCTTGTCCTGGAGGGAGCATCGACCTCGGAGAACATTTTCTACCGGCTCTGCCCATCGGCGTTGCTCATTCCGCTCGTCGTGCTGGCTACAATCGCCACGATTATCGCCAGTCAGTCGATCATTACCGGCGCCTTTTCGATGACGCGCCAGGCCATCCATCTTGGCTGGTTTCCGCGGCTGAAAGTCACCCAGACCTCGGCCGAGGGCTATGGGCAAATTTATGTGGGAGCCGTTAATTGGACGCTCATGCTTGTCACCTGCGGTCTGGCGCTGGCGTTCCGCAAGTCGGACAATCTCGCGGCGGCCTACGGTATTGCCGTCTCAGCCACCATGCTTGCCACTTCGGCGCTGCTCTTTATCGCCATGCGCGAAATCTGGGGATGGAGTTTTTTGCGGGCTGGCGGAATTGCCGGCGTGTTCATCATAGTGGATGCTTCTTTTTTTGCCTCCAATTTCTCCAAGATTGCCTCCGGCGGACATGTGCCTCTTCTCTTGGCGGCCGTGGCCTATGGCATCATGCTCGTCTGGCATTGCGGAGCCAAAGCCGTTTCCGCGCGGCTTCAGGAGTGGATCGTTCCCATCGGCGATTTCATGGTGGATATTTCGCGAAGAAAGATTCCCCGTGTGCCCGGAACGGCTGTCTATCTAACCCGCACTAAACAGGACGTCCCCCCGGTGATGGTCTGGAACCTCAACCATAACCGGGCGCTCCACGAACGTCTTTTCGTGCTCACGGTTGACACGGAATCTGTTCCGTGGGTCAACGATGCAGGGCGCCTCACCATGGCGGAAGCCGCCCCTCAATTCTGGCGGGCGTCGGCCCATTATGGATTCATGGAGCGGCCAGATATTCCGGTGCTGCTTCGTCAAGCCCATGAGTGTGGCTGTGGCATCGACCTTTCTGACATCACCTATTATGTAGGTCACGAGACCGTTCTCTTCCGCGAGGATGGCAAAGGATTGCCGAAGTGGGTTGCGGCGTGTTTTGCGATGATGCAGCGCAATTCCGTGCATTTGAGCGATTATTTCCGGCTGCCCTCGGATGCGTTGGTCGAGATCGGCCGGCAGATTTCCATTTAGATTTGTTTCACCCCAACGCCATGCGGCCTCGGCGCATTGTTGCCATGCGTCATCGAACACACGGGTGTTAGGTGAAGACCCCATAGCATCGTTGCTGCAGTATGTTATTTTATAGTCATGAATCTGTTTATTATTTTGATTGTTCTACTTCTGTTGTGCGGTGGGGGCGGATTTTACCTTGGGGGTCCTGCCATCGGCGGCGGCGGGATTGGTTTGATTCTGGTGATATGCCTTATCGTCTATTTCATGGGCGGATTTCGCCGCACGAAAACGTAACAAAAATGTCGCGCCACCACGCCCTGAAAGGCATTGCGAGACTGAGACCTCAACACATTATGAAAACCTTGTTTACAGCGGAAGCGAACTTCAAAAGTGGGTGTCTGGAAACTGATCAAAAACTGAGCGGCCTGGAGAAGGCTCAATCAGGGGACTGTGCGGTTGGCAGACCCTTCTTAGTGGCGTACCGTCGGCCCGTTCAATCCGGTCAATGGTCGGTGCGCGGATGCGATGAATCTGATTTCATGAAATCTCAACTGGGCTGAATGACGCATGCCAAGCCGGGGGTGTCATCGTACCACTCACTCTCCAGCAACTTTAAAGGCGACGGCAACTGCTCCAGTCACGCCCTTGGACCAGTTCTGACGTTTGCCGCCGGGATTGAATAGTTCATCGGCACGGTCCCGCCACTTTTGATCCGTGGCACAGCCGAGCGACTTTTTGAGACTTTGCGGCGCAACTTTGACGACGCGAAGGCCATGTTGAAAAGCCGCAAGTTCCACCATCGCCTCTCCCTTGATCGCTTCCAGGCAAGAACCGAACCGGCCAGACGAACATTTCAATAGTGCGACGACCAAAGCTGCGCCCTTCCTCTTGTGGTCGAGAAGAGTGCTGAGAGATCGCAACAGTTCTGCCAGATCATCGCCGAAGCGGACCTGAAACGGAATCGACCTGATGGCACTGATAACAAACTTGTTCCCGGCACCCCTAGTCTCGGCAATAACGATATCGGACTTGGTGGCGTTTATCCCAAAAATCACGCGAACATAATCTCAAAGCCGACCCCCCGAAGTAAAGCGTCGCCTGGTCAGCTCTTGACGGAGTGGAACCGGGCTATGTCCTGTTAGGGGTTCCTCCGCCGTCGGCAACCACCAACGAGACAATTGGATTCCCCGCTTGCGGTGGACCCTCTCGTTTTTATAATGCGCCCATGCTGGATATTAAATTGATTCGGGAAAAAACCGATTTTGTCCGCCAACGCTTGGCCACGCGCCACGGCGGGGATGAGAAAAAAATCGACCAGTTGCTCGCCCTGGATGAACGCCGCCGCAAAGCCCTGGCCGAAGTCGAACTGCTCAAGGCTACGCGCAATCGAGTCACCAAGGAAATCGGGGCCTTGATAGGGCAAAAAAAACCCGCCGAAGCCGAGGCCAAAAAGGCGGAGACACGCGCCCTGGGCGAGAAAATCGCCGCGTTGGACAAGGAAAGCGCCCAGGCGGAGGCTGAGCGCGACGCCTTGATGCTCCAGTTGCCCAATCTGCCGCACGAGAAAGTCAAGATCGGCCAGTCGCCGGCCGATAACGCGGAGATGCGCGCGTGGGGCGAAAAAGCCCGCTTTGATTTCAAGCCCAAAACGCACGTCGAATTGTGCGAAATCCTCAAGCTGGTCGATTTCGCCCGCGCCGCCAAGCTCTCCGGCAGCGGGTTTCTTCTTTACACAGGTTGGGGTGCCCGTCTGGAGCGGGCGCTGATCCAGTTTTTGCTCGACTTGCACGTCGGCGAGCACGGCTACACCGAGATTTCCCCGCCTTTTTTGGTCGGACCCGATTGCCTGGTTGGCGTGGGGCAATTCCCCAAGTTCGCCGACCAATACTACGCCGTGCAGGAAGGGGCGGACGCCTCCACCCTGGGCAGACTTTTCCTGATTCCGACCGCCGAGACGCCCCTGGCCAACATTCATCGGGAGGAAATTTTGGCGGAAAGCCAATTGCCCATTTATTTCTGCGCCTACACGCCTTGCTTTCGAGGCGAGGCCGGGGCGGCGGGCGTGGGCACGCGCGGCATGATCCGCGTGCATCAGTTTGACAAGGTTGAGTTGATCAAAATCACCCGCCCGGAAAATGGCTATGATGAATTGGAGAAGCTGACCGCCAACGCCGAGCGCGTCCTCCAATTGCTCGGCTTGCATTATCGCGTCGTCCAGCTTTGCACCGGCGACATCGGTTTTCAGAGTGCGATGACTTATGACATCGAGGTCTGGGCGCCCGGCCAGGGGCAGTACTTGGAGGTCTCCAGCTGCTCCAACTGCGAGGACTTTCAAGCGCGCCGGATGAACCTCCGCTTCAAGACCGCGGCGGGCGAGAACAAATTTCCGCACATCCTCAACGGCAGCGGCACCGCCCTGGCCCGGCTCTTCGTGGCCTTGCTGGAGACCTATCAACAGGCTGACGGCAGCGTGAGCGTGCCCGCCGCGCTGCGGCCCTGGTTGAAAACAGACCGGATCGCCGCCGCGCCCTGATGAAAATCCTGGTCGCGAGCAGCGAAGTTCTCCCTTACTCCAAAACCGGGGGACTGGCCGACATGGTGGGCGCGTTGGCCAAGTTCCTGGCCCGCGCCGGCCACCAAGTGGGAGTGGTCACCCCGCTCTATGGCGGCCTGCGGGAAAAGCTGCCCGGCTTGCGGCCCTTGGATTGGAACCTCGACTTGCCGTTCGGCTCGGCGCGCGTAGCGGGAAACATCTGGACCTTGGAGCCGTCTCCCGGATTGACGTTCTATTTTATCGAGCAGAAGGCCTTTTTCGAGAGGGGCGATCTCTATCAGGAACGCGGTTTCGATTACCCGGATAACGCGGAGCGATTCGTCTTTTTCTCCAAATGCGTCGTCCACCTGGCCCGCTACCTGCCCTGGCAGCCGGAGTTGGTGCATCTTCATGACTGGCAAACCGCGTTGGCCGCGCTCCTGGTGCTGGACCAAAAGTTGCGCGAAGGCTGGACCGCCGCGCCGCTTGTATGTTTGACTATTCATAATCTGGCCTACCAGGGCCAATTTCCCGCGGCCAAGTACGCGTTGACCAATCTGCCCGACTCTTATTTCCGCCCCGAAGGCGTCGAGTTCTACGGCTTGCTCAATTGCCTCAAGGCGGGCATCTCCTACGCCGACCAGATCACCACCGTCAGCCCGCGTTACGCCCGGGAGATCACCACCGAACCGCTGGGCTGCGGTTTGGACGGCGTATTGCGTCGGCGGCAACATGTTCTGCTCGGCATTCTCAACGGCGTCGATTACGACGAATGGAAAACGGAAGGCAACCCCCATCTGCCATTCTCTTATACCATCAAGGACCTCAGCGGCAAACAAACCGACAAATCCGCCTTGCAGCGCGAATGCGGCTTGCCGGAGGCGCCGGACATTCCTCTCTTCGGAACCGTCACCCGGCTGGCGGAGCAAAAAGGAGTCGATCTTCAATTGGCCGCCTTGCAGGAGATGCTGGCCGGGGACATGCAATTCGTCTTGCTCGGCAGCGGCCAGCGCGAGTACGAACGCGGCTACCGCCGCCTGGCCGAACGCTATCCCTCCAAATGCGCCGTCCAGATCGGCTTCGACACCGGCTTCTCCCACCGCCTGGAGGCGGGCTGCGATTTCTACCTGATGCCCTCGCGCTTTGAGCCTTGCGGGCTGAATCAAATGTACAGCCTGCGCTACGGTACCACGCCAATCGTGCGCTTGACAGGAGGGCTGGACGACTCCGTAATCGACATCTCCGAGGACGCGGACAAGGCGGACGGAATCAAGTTTATCGAATGTTCCGTGCGCGCTCTTTCCAAAGCCATTCGAAAGGCGCTGGTCCTCTACCCCGACAAGCCCCTGCTGCGCCATTACCAGCGCAACGGCATGGCCCGTGATTTCTCCTGGGAGACCGCCGCCGCCGCCTACGCCTCCCTATACCAGCGCATTCGCGCCGGTCAATAGCACGTCTATCTCTTCCCCGCCTCCAATACCAAAACCCAGTCATCATCCCCGTCCGCATTGTGCCGCGACGGAATAAAAACATGCTCCGAATTGGTAAACGGCGATCCCTCTATGCTGGAGTATCGGCCGCAAGTGGGATCGTACCATTGCGCCTTCGTCGGCCCGCGCAACTGCGTCAGATCAACCGTGATGGGCCGGAACGTCGGCATGTATGCCAACACCAAACTCCCGTCCGCCGAGCGCCCCGCCGTCACATAATCGCTGGTCATGTTGAAGCGATTGCCCGCTGTACTCGTGCCGTCGAACGTCCCGTATCCGGCCGTCACCACCTTGTGGGCCTGGTCCGGAACCAGCTCGAACCACGCGCGCGCCTCAAAGAGCGCTTTCACGTAAGCCATCTGTATCGCGCCCGGAGTGTCCAGGTTGGTTTTCCAACCCGGCTTAAACGGCCACGTAAATCTGTTCCCATACAACTGCCCCGTCGCCCCGCTGAGGTTTGCCCAATACTCCTCACGCCGCAGCGTCGCCGGAGTGCTCTCGCGCTCGAACTCGTAGTCCGACTCAATCATGCACACCGGCATGAAGTTGGTGCGGTTATAATCTTTCAACACCTGCGCATAAGTCGGAAAATACGTGTAGGAAGCGCACACATTTATGATCGGCGCCCAATTGGGATCATCCAGCGAACCACTCACCTCGTAATCCAATTCAATCGTGTGCAAATGCCGGGCGTCCTTGTCCTTGATGCCCAGAGCCACCGCCGTCACCGCCGCGTCGTTGGTGGCCTCGTGCCACGCTTGGTAATCGTTCCCGTGCAACCAAAGCAGATTGTCAAAACCCTGGTAACGAGCGCCCACATATCGCCCAAACTCGCGGCATTTGGCCGGGCCATTTTGCGTCATCACCTTCAAAAAGTCCCCCGTCTCGATCGGATCCAGCATCACCAGCACCCCGTGCTTCGCCGCCATCCGGACCATGCGATCACAACGGTCGAAATAAGTCGCGTTGGGCGTCGAGAGATCGTCGGGCGTCGTGAAAGGCAAAATCCCGTCGTAAGTGCTGCCGTCGGGCCGCCCGCCCGTGTACGGTTTGCAAAGAAGATTGATCCAAACCGCGTTGAACCCGTGCCCCTGCCGGTTGGCGAAAAACGCCTCGGCCTCGTTCTCCGAGAGATTGACCATCAGCGCCTGCGGAGACTCCCCGGCGATGAGGAAAGGCGCGTTCTTTTGATCTACGAGATATCGCCCATTGCCACTGACCTTCAACGGATACGCCGGCATAGCCAGTTGGCCCAAGTTCGCCTGATCCGCCCCCCACGCTAGGCCAATACCCGAGCAAGCCGCGAACACCATCGCGCCCCTCACCACCATCTGGCACAAGTTGAATGGCCACGGAGGCGGATGCGGTTCCGATTCTGTGGGCGTGTTACGCGATTTGGCAATGTGGCTATTCATTGTCGCCTGCGATCTCAAAGGATAAACAGCAAGTCACGCTCACGTCGAGGCGATTCTCCGAAAATCCTTTGACCAATCAAAGCGGCGGCTTAATCTTGGACCCAATGTTAAAAAGAACACCACTGTTCGCGGCGCACCAAAAGCTCGGCGCGCATCTGGTCGAGTTCGGCGGCTGGGAGATGCCGCTTTGCTACTCGGGCATCATCGAGGAACATCAGGCCGTGCGCGCCGCCGCCGGCCTCTTTGACATCTCCCATATGGGCGAAATCTCCGCGCGTGGCGGCGGGGCGGAGGATTTTCTTAATTTCGTATTGACAAATGACGCGAGCAAACTGCAGCCCGGCCAAGGGCAATACACCATCCTCTGCAATGAACGCGGCGGCGCCATCGACGATCTTTATGCCTATCGCCTCGAGGATGAAGAATTTCTGCTGGTGGTCAATGCCTCGCGCATCGAAGCCGATTTTGCGTGGCTCAAAAGCCAATGTGCGGCCTTTCCAGGCGGCAACGCCGTCGAACTGACAAATCGCTCGGATGAACTCGCGGCGGTGGCGGTGCAAGGACCGAAAGTGGCGGCCTTCATCGACCATTGTTTTCCCGCCAGCGCGCAGACAGCGGCGGCCTTGCAGAAGAATGAGATCTCCCGGTTCGACTTTGCGGGACGCATCGTCTTTGTCTCACGCACCGGCTACACGGGGGAGGACGGGTTTGAGATCGTGGCCGAGGCGGAAATCATCGAAGCTCTCTGGGACAAGATTCTGGAGAAGGGCCAGCCCGCCGGCCTGAAACCGGCCGGGTTGGGCGCGCGCGACACCTTGCGCACGGAGGTTTGCTATCCGCTTTACGGGCATGAATTGGACGAGAACACCACTCCTCTGGAGGCCGGCTTGGGCTACTTCGTCGCGCTGGGAAAAGGCGACTTCGTGGGCCGCGCCGTCCTGGCGGGACAAAAAGCCAAGGGCACAACGCGCAAGCTGGCCGCCTTCAAGATGGCCGAACGTTGCGCGCCACCCCGTCCGGGTTATTCCATCTGGAGCGCCGCCGGCGGGGTCGAGCCGATTGGACGCGTGGCCAGCGGCACGCAAAGCCCTTCCCTCGGCCTTGGCATCGGCCTGGGGTTCGTTGGGCCCGAGTTTTCCCCGGCCAACACAGCCATTGGCATTGAAATCCGCGGCCGGCACGTTCCGGCGCTGACCGTTCCACGGCCCATTTACCGTCGAAGCTGAAAAAGATTTCCAAGCAGCGCAATCCGTGTAAACTCAAAACCATCGAATTATGAGCGCAAATGTACCAGCTGATCTGAAGTTCGCCAAATCGCACGAGTGGGTCCGTCTGGAAGGCGACACCGCCACCATCGGCATTACCGACCACGCCCAGCACGAGTTGACCGATGTCGTGTTTGTCGAACTGCCGGCCCCTGGCCGGAAGGTCGCGGCGGGCCAAGCTTGCGCGGTGGTGGAATCGGTCAAGACTGCCAGCGATATTTACTCGCCCCTGAGCGGTGAGGTGGTCGCCGTCAACCCCCAACTGGCCAAGCAGCCGGAATTAGTCAACCGCGAGCCTTACCAGGGCGGGTGGTTTTTCAAATTGAAACTGACTCAGCCGTCGGAAGCCGACCGCCTCCTCGACGCGGAAAGTTACGCCAGGCAAATTGCTCCCTAGGAACTGCCGGCCAATCCACCCATGCAGGCAGAGTATAAGATCATCGGCGGCGACGGCCTCGAATACGGCCCGGCCACGCTGGACGAATTGCAAAGCTGGATTCGCGACGGGCGCGTGGCCGGCATGACCCAAGTCTGGCGCAGCGATTCGGCTGCGTGGTCGCCTGCGGCAGCCTATGCCGAGCTGAGCGGCGCGTTGGCGCGCCTGCGCGCTGCGGTGGCCGTTTCGGCCAAGCCTTGCGGATTCTGGGCGCGACTGGCCGCTTACGCAATCGACAGCTTGATCCTTGGCGCGATCTTTCAATTGCTCTGGACGCAAATGGGCCAGTCGCGCCTGTGGACGCTGCCGGTGTGGCCGGCGGCAGTGACCGACGCCGCCCTCCAACAGTTCCTGCAGAACTGGCAGACCTGGGCCAACCATGCCGCGCCTGTTTTTTATCCACTCTATTTCCTCTACGATGTTCTGTTAAACGGACGATTTGGAGCCACCATCGGGAAAATGGCCATTGGCGCACGCATCGTCCTCTGGGACGGCTCTCCCATTGGTTACCGGCGCGCGGCGTGGCGGTGGCTGGCGGCGCGCGTGAGCGACCTGTTTTGTTTTGCCGGCTATCTGCCCATTGTCCTGCGCGCGGACAAACGGGCGCTGCACGATCTGCTGGTGGGAACCCGGGTCATCTACAAACAATGAATGGTAACCCCAATCGCCGCATGGCTTTAATCGCGCTGGCTGTTGTCTCCCTGGACCAAGCGACCAAATTCCTGGTGCTCCGGTGGCTGGGACCGACGCAGGAGCGCGTGGTCATCGACGGCTTTTTCAAATTTGTACAGTGGGGCAACACCGGCGCGGCCTGGAGTCTGTTCCGCGACCGGAATGATCTCCTGGCCGTCGTTTCGATTTTGGCGCTCCTGGCCCTTTTCCTGTGGCGCCGCCATTTTTACATACAGAGCGTCCTGGGGCAAATCTCCCTGGGCCTGATCTTTGGCGGGATCGCCGGCAATCTGATCGATCGCCTGCATCACCATCAGGTCATCGATTTTCTGCGCTTTTATCTCTACCGCCGCGGCGGCGCTGAACTTGGCTTTCCCGCCTTCAACATCGCCGACAGCGCCATCTGCGTCGGCGTCGGCCTGTTGATCCTCCTTTCCTGGAAACAGGAGCACGAAATCACCAACGGCCGGGCCGCCTCCAAACCGGCCTCCGTCCCCTGAACGACGCCGCCCCCGAAGTTTTTATTGTTGACGAAGCCCTTCCCCGGCAGCGGCTGGATGTCTTTCTGCGCCGCAAGCTGCCCGGCCTCTCGCGCGGCGCCATTCAGCGGCTCCTGGCCGAAGGCCACATCCGTGTCGAGGGGAAAATCGTCAAACCGACGCATCACCCGCGCGCGGGCGAAACCGTCGTCCTCCAACGCCCTGAGGCGCGCCCCGCGCTCGCCCAAGCCGAGGACCTGCCGCTGGACATCCTCCACGAAGACGACGACCTGCTGGTGCTCAACAAGCCGGCGGGATGGGTGATGCATCCGGCCGCGGGCCACCGGGAGCACACGCTGGTCAACGCCTTGCTCCATCACTGCCGCGGGCAACTCAGCGGCATTGGCGGGGTCGCGCGGCCCGGCATTGTTCATCGTCTGGACAAAGATACCAGCGGTTGCCTGGTGGCGGCCAAGAACGACGCCGCCCATCTTCATCTCTCCGCGCAATTCGCCGGCCGCGATGTCCAGAAGATTTATCTGGCCGTGGCCTGCGGGCGAATGCCGCGCTTGAGCGGCCACATCGACGCGCCAATCGCGCGCGACCCGGCCCATCGCCAGCGCATGGCCGTCCGCAGCCGGAACGGACGCGCGGCCCGCACCAGCTATCGCGTCCTGGAGCGATGGGCTGGCGCCACCTTGGTGGAACTGGAGTTGCACACGGGACGGACGCATCAAATCCGCGTGCATCTGCGGCATCTTGAATTTCCGGTGGCAGGCGACCGCGTTTATGGGCGGCGCGCCACGGCACGGCTGGAGGAAGCCACCGGTTACAACGCGCTCCGGCCGCTCCTCCACGCCCGCCTGTTGACGCTTACTCATCCGCGCGACGGGAGGCGGATGACCTTCGAGGCGCCGCTCCCGCAAGACTTTGCCGCCGCGCTTGATTTCTTGCGTAAGCAGGAGCAAGCTTAAGAAGGAGTTCTATGGAATCGTATAAGCATTCCTGCCCGTTTTGTGGACAGCATATCGAGTACACTGTGGAGTACTGCGGCAAGCAGATGCAGTGTCCGAGTTGCGGCAAGTCCGTTGCGTTCCCGGCCATTCCGCCCGGGCAGGGACGGGGCGCGCCAGCCGCGCATGTCAAGGTGTTGGATTCCAGCCGGTCGGAGTCCGGGCCCGCGCGCCGAAGGCCGGGCAGCACGCCCAAAGCGCTGGCTTTTCTGCGCGGCTTTCAACATTGGAACGTGGTGGCGCAATGCGCCTTGCCCTTCCTGATCATTGGCCTGCTTCTGGCCGGAGCCTTCTTTGTCAAAAGTAAATTTAACGATGCCCCCGCTCCCGTCACCTCCCCCGCCGTGCAAGCCGATCCGGAGGCCTGGCAGAGAATCGCCGACTTGGCCAAGGCCGATCAAGCCGTGCGGGATCTCATCAAAGAGTACGACGCCGACCGTTTGGCGGTCGCGTCCGCCGAACGGGCGCGCCAGCAGATGCAGAAGGGAGACCCGTTGCAGGCCAGAAGCGTCGAGGAGCAAGTGGAACTGGCGCACAGCAAATTGGACGCCCTCCACAAACGCTTGGACAACGCCCTGGAGAAGTATCGACAGCTCGGCGGAAACGTGGATTACCGCCGTCAATTGCGGAATTATTAGCGCAGGCAGGCGCGCAAAAAAATGTCAACGGCCCGGCAGGGATCTCCTTACGGGATGATTTCCGCCGAGAGGCGATAGAAGGCGGCGGCAGCATTGGTCTGCGTCACGGTGAACGCGCCCGAACCGTTAGTGTTCGCAGTGAAGCTATTGGTTAACGTGGTCCAAAGCGGGTTGGCCAGATTAGTCGCGGCCTCAAGCTGGTAGGCCCGCCCGCCCTGGCAAGGCGAGAAGGTGACAGCGACCACGTTGCTGGACGCCGGGCTGATGATGAAATTCAAATGGGACGCGGCATCGGTCGGGTCGGTGCCCAACACATACTCGGCATAGTTCGAATAGCCGTCGCCGTCGGCATCGGCCGATCCGCTGACTGAACCGTTGACGTTGGTGCCGAAATAGTAATTGGCCCACCAGGCCGGGACGGTGCCGTTGCCGGCATAATCCTGGGCCGCGTCATAGACCCACATCATGGCGTTGGCGACGACGTATTTATTGGTTTCGCCGGTGTTATTGTAGATGATCACGCTGCCATTGGTTCCGGTGGCAAAGTACATGTTCGTCGCCAACGGCTGCCAGCCGCCGCCATCGACCGTTTGGTTGACGGAGAGCGCGATTTCGTTGGTGGCGCCGGTGACGCGGACCTGGGCATTAGTCGTGAAGGTGTCGTTCTGCGGATGCCAGATATAGACATTGTAAAGGCCGGAGGCGGGTATGTACGGATCGTAGAGCGCCCACGCACTTGCGTTGTAAACCGTTGTGGTGGAGTATTGATAGTAGGAGCCGTAGATGCCGGGGGCGACCGAAGCCGCAGTCCAAACACCCGAATACTTGGCGTCCCGCGTGGTGAGGATGAGCGTGTTGGTGGTGCTGAAGGAACCGTTCGTCGTATATAAGGTTGACCCCACCCACGACAGCGCTTGGAAAACATAGTTGCTTCCTCCCGCCAATCCTGTCAATAATACAACGTGCTTCGTGCCGGCCGGCGAGCTGGCCGTCGCAAAGCTGCCGTAGTTGGCGGTGAGCCCGTATTGCACCTGGGCGGTGGCCGATGCACTGGTGTCCCAGGAGATAAAGGCGCTGCTGCCCAGGGGCGTCACCACCAGATTGCTGATCACCTGCTGGGCCGGCGTGATCGTGACTGTCGCGTTGGCCGTGGTGTGGTCAAGATTGGTCTCAAAATCTGTGCTGGACACCGAGGCGATGTTGGTGGCCGAAAGCGGCCCGCTGCCGGCGATGGCCGTGATCGTCATGGCAGCCGTCTGCCCCGCGGGAAGGAGTCCAAGGTTGAAGACGACCAAATTGCCGACGATGGTGCTGATGCCCTGCGATTGCGTAGTGCCAAAGGGATCGAGGTTCGGGGGCAGGTTGTTACTCACCGTGACCAACCCGGAGTAGGAAAGCCCAAAGTTGGTCACGTCAATCGTATAAGTGATCGATTGTCCCTGAACGATGTTGGTGCTGGATTCGGTCATGCCAATGGCCAGGTTTTCCCCGTTGACAAAGTAGTTCATGGCTGCGCTGTTGTTGGCCAGGTTGGTATCGACGTCCTGGCTGGCCACGTAGTTGGATTCCCAGGCCGAAGTGCCGCCGCTGGCAGCCACGGCCAAGAACGTGGCCGTGACAGCCTGGCCAACCGGCAGCAACCCCAGGTCCACTATGACCATGGGACCAAACGAATTATTGGTGACAAGATTGGTGCCTTGCGCCTGCACCGTGATATTGGTCCAATTGGGCGAAAAATAATTGGTGATGAAGACCGGCCCGTTGGTCGCCGGCCCGAGGTTGGTTACCGTGACCCAACTGACGACGGTATCGCCGATCAATACGTTGGTTTCAGAAGTCGTCATTCCCACCGCCAGGTCCTGGCCATCAATGACCAGGACCAATGTGTTGGTGGTGTTGGTTGGAGCCAAGTCATAATATGGCGAATAGACGGTCGCTGTATTGGTATCGATGCTGGAAGTCGAGGCCGTCACGCGAATGGTGCTGGTCAGCACCGCTCCAGCCGTCAACGAGGGCCAAGTAAAGACGACCTCCTCCTGGCCATTGGTGGTGAACTCGATGGAAGTTGTGCCGCCCAGCGCCGGCGTGGCCGACACCAGTGTCACATTGGTGGATAGCAAATTGGTGACGATGACCAGTTTGGCCGTCTCGGGGCCGTGGTTGGTCACGATCACAGAATAAACGAGCACACCTTCGGAGATGACTGGATTGGGGAAATTGGTGACCCAAATGCTTAACTCCGCCGTCGGCACCGTTATACTCGGTTGATTCGAAGCCGAACTGATCATGTAAATATCAAACTTGCTGTTCGCTCCGTCCGGATTATTGCCCGTCACATCCGAGTTGTCCGCCCACACGGGAAAGAAATTAGCTCCGTACGCCGCCAGCCCCGTGTAATGCCCCCACCCGGTCAGACTGTCCGACCCTGCGACGTCGGAGGCGAGTCCCACGGCCGGCGCAGCGATGACTTCATTCGTGGTGATTAACTGTCGATTGGGCAGAAAAGTGTTGGCGCCGTCGAAACTAACCGTGGTGTACATGACGGCCTCCTGGTTGGTGGCGGTGCCGGAGGTATAGGCCAGGTCAAATATATTGGTGAGAAGCACCATCACGTCGGCCGTCCCGGAGCCGATGTTGGTCGCGTCCAGGGACACGATAAAATTGGTGCTGTTCGGGCCATAAATATAAATATTATTCCCTTTTTTGGTCATCAAGGTGCCACTGACAGAGTCGGCGACAATAATGACTTTGATGTTGGTGCCGTTGCCCGTCAGGTCGATCCACGTTTCAGAGATATACGCCGCGTTATCGGTAAAATCGACATTGGTCACCATGAGTCCGCTAAAAGTAAAGCTGCTCTCAATGACATTGGTGAGCGCCGGCGAAGCGGTGCCTTGGTCGTTGCGGCAGTCGTACCAGGCGCAGCCGATGATGCCCGTGGACGGGTCCACTGCCACGCGCGGCAGAAAATGGTCGTTGAATCCAGTGGTGGCATCGTCATCCACATAGGTTTCCGCAATCCAGTTGGTGCCGCGGTCGATGGCGGTCAAGAGCTTGATGACCAAATTCCCGTTCGGCCCGATGGCGGTATAAATCAGATAGACTTTGTCGTAGTTGGTGTCGTTGAGGTCGTAATCAATACCCAAACCGGGTGCCGCATTGACGCCAATGGCCGATGGAGCCGCATCAATATAGGTGACACCGCCAATGGCGTCACTGGCGAGATTCTCCGCCACGTCAAAGCCTTTCTTGAATATGACGCCCTCGGAGATGGCATTGGTGTCGATGGCGACCCATATATCCGCCGGCGGGTGAGGATAGCCATTAGAGGAAAACCCCTGCAGATTGTCTTGAAACGCCACGATCAGTTCCCCCAGCGGTCCCGCGGCAATGTCCGGAAAACCGCCGTCGGTGGAATCGGGCACAATTTGAGGGATGCTAAAGGTTCCGATGGCGCCCAGGCTCGTGGACAACAACCCCTGTACCTGCAAAGGAGTGTTGGCCGAAGTGTAATCCTTATAGACAACCCAGACGCTCCCAGCGGCGGCGCCCGAAGGCGGCGCGCTCAGGCGCGGTGTGTCGGCCACGTCCAGAGCCGCCAAATTGGTCAGAGAGACAAAGTTGCCGCCGCCGTTGGTGCTGACGGCCACGGCGACTCCTTCAAAACTGTAGGGCAGGTAGGCCAGGAACAGGTTTCCGTACGAATCCCACGCTACCGAGGGTTCTCCGTAAGCCGGGTTCAAACCTTGGCTGTCGCCATTGGTGGCGATGAAATTGGTATTCCATGTTCCTCCCCGGTTGGTTGTAAACGCAAAAAAAAGCCCGGGCACCGTCCCGTCAGTCGCCGCCGCCACGACCATGTTCGACGGATTGAGCGGGCTGATGGCGATGCAAGGGTCCGTTTCGTTCCCTTTAGCCTGGCTAATATCAACCAGGTTGGTTCCGACGGTAAAGGAGGCTTGGGCGAAAGCAGCGTGAGTCGCGAGCACAGCAAAGGCGGCGACCAGCAGCGTCAAGATTCTTGCGGACCAGGAGGATCCAGTGGGCCTGGAAGCGGGCGATAGCTCAGCATGCATAATCTCTTCAGAAGTGAAAGTGCCCGCTCAACAACTGCGAAAACAGATAATCCTTGCAAGCTGGTTCCCGTGATATGGCGTACCTTCTCATTGGCGATCAGCCATGAGTATAACCGAACCGTGGATAAACACAACTGTGAAGTTCGGCGGCAAATTCGGCGGGGTGCAGCACAAAAAAGTAACCGAAATAAGAGCAGGATGCCCGTCAAACTGCCTCTCTCGCGTAACCGAGCCTTGAGGCGGACAATTTCCTGCACCAACTGTTTTTCCTGACACCCTGGACAGTAAGACAATCGGGGTGTTTTCGTAAGGTTAAGTTTGGGGCGGGGCGTCCCGCTGCCGGCGGTGTTGCCGCAGCAATTGAGGCCCCAGTTCGTAAAGCAAGGCTTCGAGGGTCTGGCCGTTGCGCAGAGCATGTTGCAACTGTGGCACCATGTCTGTGGGCACATGCCTGCAACGGCGGCGGCCTTTGTCTGTTTTCGCCGTCACTGAGGCATTACCGCTTTTGGAAATCGACCGCTTTGCCGCTTTTCAATCGGCCCGGTTTTGTTACGTTTCTGATGTTATGCGGACGCTTTGCCTCTGGTGGCTTTTCGCCGCTCTCGCCTCAGGGGCTTGGGCGGTGCAGCTCAATTTCGATTTCGCCAAGAATACCCCCGGCCAAATCCCGCCCGGCTTCGTTAGCCTGGTGACGGGCGAAGGCAATCCGGCGCACTGGATGGTGGTGGAGGAATTGGTGCCGCCGACCCTGGCACCTCTGCTGGACAAGGCCCCCGTCACCATGGCCAAGCATTCGGTGCTCTCGGTGCAATCGCCTGACACGCATGAGGACCATTTTCCGGTGCTGCTCTTCACCAACGAGACTTTCTCTGATTTCGTCCTGACAACGCGCTTCAAGTTGGCGGGCGGCATCGTCGATCCGATGGCCGGGGTGATCCTGCGCGCGCAGGACCAGGACAACTACTATGTAGTCCGCGCCAGCACGCAGGGCAACTTGCTCTGGTATCGCGTGGTCAACGGAAAGTCTTACGACATGCTCGGCATCGGCATCAGAATTCCCGTGCCCAGGAACGTCTGGCAGGAATTGCGCGTCGAATGTTCCGGCAACCGGACCCGGTGCTTTTTGGACGGCAAACTGGTCATTCCGCCCGCCCGGCCCGGCGCGCCAACCAACGATCTAGCGGTCAACGACACCACCTTCGCCGGCGGCAAGATCGGGTTCTGGTGCAAGGCGGACACCCAATGCTCGTTCGCCGAAGCCAGCATTGAATACACTCCCAAAGTGCCCTTCGCCGAAATCCTGGTGGCCAACATCAAGAACCAATACCCGCGCCTTCTGGGCTTGAAGATTTATGCCAACAAGGAACCCGGCCTGCCGGTCATCGTGGGCGACCTCGACGGCGCCGGCCTGGGAGCCGCGGGCACCAAATACGAGCAGGACGTGATCGAGCGCGGGTCGATTTACTACCTCAAAGACGGCAACGCTGTGGAAGTAACGCTGCCCTTGCGCGACCGCAACGGAGACGTCACCGCGGCACTCAAGACGCGCATGGCGTCCTTTCCTGGCGAAACCAAAGACACCGCCGTAGCTCGGGCGACGGTCATAAAAAAGGCCGTCCAGCAGCGCATGGCCGCCTTTCAAAATGTCACGCCGTGACCGGCGCACTTAACCATTTCGGGAATTCCCTCCTGATCTTAATCCATTCTGATCGGAAGAACGAAAGCGGTGGAGGAGATAAAAGTGGATTTTGCGGCTTTGAATAGTTTTTTGCGCACTCATCGCAGTCTGGATGCTACAATGTAAAAACCTCAGCGAGCGCTCAATCCTGCTGCCCCGAAGGGACATCATGAGAATAGCCCGGCGTTTTCAACGCCGGGTCTAACGCCGCAGACCTCCAGTCCCGAAGGGACGGCTGATTCAATCACAAACATCCCTCATCCTGGACAACCCCATCCCTTCTTCTTCCCTTTCCCAGTGATTGTTAACAACGGTTTGAAAATGCAGATGATTCAATAAACGCACTGACCGTCGCATTATACGAAGTTGATCGAAACTCGTGCGCCTTTCGGGTGTTGTAACTCATGAACTGCCGTGAAACGCCCCAGCGCCAACCAAATTCGCAAGACATCATGGGCGATTGCCGCCCTTTTTCTTATCGCGTTCTGTTGGCTTGGTTTCGCTGCCGTCAGGTTAGGGGTACTACTCAAAGGCCTCGAGCTGAATTTACCAGTGGTAACTAAGTTCGCTGTCGCCTATGGACCATTCGCCTTTCCACTTTTCGGTTTGGTAGCCGCCACAGCCGTCATCCTCTCGGATGTTTTGGTCAGCCATCGATGGGTGCAATGGGCTTTGACCGCCTTGTTCGCGTTTCTCATTATTTGGGCCTTCGAAGGGTTGTTTGCTGTAGGTAGCTTTGTTGGACCGGCTATTCAGGCTAACCAACCGGATACATCGAACCTCGCCATCGCGTCCTTATTCCTTGCTTCAACTTCGTCGCTGAGGTTAATTAACACCAGGAAACGTCGTTCAGGCCGGTTTCAGTTTTGCCCTTACTCGTTCGAGAATCATCGCGCTGGTTTGTTCCGGCGTCAGATTGGAATTATCAATGACAACTGCGCCCAGCGCGATCATCAGCGGCGCGGACGCCCGCTGGCTGTCGCGCCGGTCGCGGGCGGCCAGATTCTCCTGCACCCCTTCGGCGGCACGCCGCTTGGCCCGCTCGGCCAGGCTGGCGTCCAGGTAGAATTTGAAGTCGGTCTCCGGAAAAACATTGGTGCCGATGTCCCGCCCCTCCATCACCAGATTGCCAAAGCGCAGGCACTCGCGTTGTTTCTCCTTCATCCATCGGCGCACCTGCGCCACGGCGGCCACGTGCGGCACGGCTTCACTCACGGCGTCCGTGCGGATTTCCTTTTCTGGATAATAGCCGTCCACCAGCAGGCGGACCGTCTGCTCGACGCATTCCAGGGTGGTCTTCCAGCGGCGGCACAAAGTGGCCACCGCTTTGGGGTCGTGGACGTCGATGTTCTTTTGCAGTCCATGCCAAGCCAGTGTGCGGTACATGGCGCCGGTATTGACATAGATGAAGTCCAGCGCTTGCGCCACCAAACGGGCGTTGGTGCTCTTGCCGCTGGCGCTGGTGCCGTCGATCGCGATGACAATGTTCGTCGAATTCAATTGGTTCCTAATCAGCAAACAGTTCCGCCTCCCGTAGCGGGTGGGCGGTGCGCGCGTCGCGGATGGCAGCGCCCAGGCCGGACGGGGAACGGCCCGCCAGCTTCTGGAAAAAATTCGGAAACGTTTTTTTCACACAGGCAGGATTCTTGATGCAAATGCCTTTTATTTTCAATCCCAGGATGGCGAAGCACATCGCCATGCGATGATCGTTGTAAGTCTCGATCTCCGCTCCGTGCAGTCCGCCCGGGGCGGGAAAAACCGTCAAGTCGTCGTTCTGCTCCACGACGCTGGCGCCGCATTTGGTCAATTCCTTTCTCAACGCGGCCACCCGCTCGCACTCCTGCACGCGTAGTCGCTCCAAGTCCCGGAAGCGCGTCGGTCCGCTGGCAAAAGGCGCCACCACCATCGCCGTCATGATGCTGTCCCCTAGCTGCCGCCGGCGCGACACCTCCCCCGGCAACGGCAAAAAGCGCGGAAAGGCCGCGTCGATTTGCCAGTCCGATTTCGGAAAGGAGGCGACACCGATTGCCGCGCGCGGCTGCATCAGCCAATTGGCCGCGTAAAAGTAACTGGCGCTGGAGGCATCGGCCTCGATTTGAAACTCTCCACCCTTGCCGGGAAAGGCGGCAATGAGTTGCCGCGTCATGGCGACATACGGCGCCTCTTCCTGCGAGTCCCCGGCCAAGTCCACTTTCCATCCGCCAGCGGCGGCGCAGAGCAGCAGCGCGGACGCGAATTGCGAGCTTTCCGACATGGCCACGCGACAGCGTGCCGGGCGCGGCCCAGCCCCGTGAATATCCGCCGGCAATCGGTCTTGGGCGGAATCGATCCGGTAACCCAAAGCGCGCAAAGCGGCAAACAGCCCCGCCTGCGGACGTTCATGCATGCGCTCGCTTCCATGCAACCGAAACACACCCCGGCCCAGGCAGGCCAGCGCCGCCAGAAACCGCGCCGCCGTCCCCGCGTTGCCGACAAACAAGGCCAACGGTTTCTCCGCCGTGCCGCCGTTCGGGATGCGCCCGCCCAAGCCGCCAACGCGGATCATGCGATTGCAAAACTCCTTTTCGTCAGGTTCCACCTCGACGGCAAAGCCCAATTGCTGCAACGCCGCCGTCATGATTTGCGTGTCCTCGCTCCAGAGAGCGCCGCGTAGCGTGACCTGGCCCTCCGCCAGCGCCGCCAAAATGAGGGCGCGATTGGTGATGCTCTTGGAACCGGGCACCGTGATGACCGCCGACACCGGCGCATCCAACGGCAAAATCTCGATGACCTCTGGCAGTGACATGAATCGATGAACCATTCATTCCGGCGACGCCGCCGCATTCGCGTGCCAATGATCCCGCCGCTGTTTGGCTTTGGCAAAGAATTCTTCGATGGCCGTGACGTTCTGCCGTTCCAGCGCCCATTGAAACTCCTGTAAATCCTCAATGAACACCCCCAGCACACGGCTCAGGTTCTGGCGGTTGGCCAGCGCGATGTCGCGCCACATCTCCGGGGAACTGCCGGCGATGCGCGTGGTGTCCCGGAAACCGTTGGCGCAGACCAGCGCCTGCTCCTTGGGATGCACCGGGCTTAAAACATAATTCGCCAACTCCGCCGCCACCACGTGCGGCAAGTGGCTCGACCGGCTCACCAGGTCGTCGTGCGCCTCAGGGGTCATGCGGAGCGGACAGCCCCCGACCGACTGCCAAAACGATTCCACCTTCACGACCGCCTCCGTGGGTGAAGAGCGCCCCGGCGTAACTAGGCAGACTGCGTTTTCAAACAAATCCGCCCGCGCCGCCGCCACGCCGGTTTTCTCCGATCCGGCCATGGGATGGCTGCCGACAAAGTGCGCCCCGGCCTGGCGCGCCAGCGGTTCCAATTCCTGGACCACCGTGCCTTTGACACTGCCGACATCAGTGAGGATGGCGCCATGCTGGAGAAACGGCCGCATCTGACTGGTCAGCTCGGCCATTTGCGACAGCGGCGTGCAAAGAATGACCAACTCCGACCCGTGGACGGCTTCGCTGAGGTCTTGGGTGACCACGTCGGCAATATTCAGTTTCCGGCATTCGGCCAGCGCGGCCTCGCGCCGGACGCACGCCACCACTCTGGCGGCCAATTGCCGTCGCTTGATGGCCAGGCCCAGCGAACCACCGAGCAACCCCGCCCCAATCAGACTGATACTATGCCAGCGCATGTTGAATTGCCCTACAAGGTAAAGGTTTCGCGCCGCAAGTCGAAAAAAATCTTCAATTCAATCAGGGCACGACCCTACTGCAAGCGCTGGCAGGCGCTCTTGACGATCCATTTGCACTTCTCCAACGCGGCTTGCGCGGCGATGGCGTCGGCGCCGGTCACCGCTTGCACGATGCGCACGGCCCGCTCGCGCAACTTCCGATTGGAGGCGTTCAAATCGACCATCAAATTGCTCACCACTTTGCCCATGCGCACCATGGCCAGCGTCGTCAGTGTATTCAGAACGATCTTGGTCGCGGTGCCCGATTTCAGACGGGTCGATCCGGTCAACACTTCGGGGCCGACATCCGGCGCGATGACCACGTCGGGCCGGATGGCCTTGGCGATTTTGAGATTTGGGTTGAAACAGAGCAGAATGGTGCGCGCGCCGAGCTTCTTGGCCGCGTTCAAAGCGCCCCACACAAAGGGCGTCCGCCCGCTGGCCGCAATGCCAACGACCACGTCGCGACCGTTGACGCCTCGATAAGCGATGGCCGCCGCGCCTCCTTGGCTGCTGTCCTCGGCGCCTTCGATGGAGCGCCAAAGGGCCTCCTGGCCGCCGGCGATGATGCCCTGCACTCGTTCCGGCGGCACGCGAAAGGTGGGCGGGCATTCCGCGGCATCCAGGACCCCCAGCCGTCCGCTGGTGCCGGCCCCGACATAGAAAAGCCTCCCGCCCCGGCGAAACGCCGCCACAACGATCTCCACGCTGCGCTGGATTTTCCGGCGCTCCGCGCGCAAGGCTATTCCGATTCTTGACTCTTCGTCGATCATCAACGTCACCGCCCGGGCAACGGAGAGTTGGTCCAGTTTGCGCGAACGCGGATTGCGCTCTTCGGTGGGCGAAAGTCCGCGCGCAACGGGCGTCAGGCCGTGGTTCAAGTCGGCCTCCCGCGCTGCGGCCCATGGCTCGTGTCCGCTGCCAAAGTTTTCCCGCGCCAGTTCCAGCGCGCCCCAAACGCTTTCGCGTTGCAACGGCGCCACCGCCGCGCCCGGCCAAAGCCGGCGCAGGCGCGCGCGCACGCGGCCGGCAAAGCCGGGCTGTTGCAACAGCACGCTCCCCGCCAGGAGGAACCGCACCGGGGCGCCTGGCTTGACTAATTTCCGGGCGCAATGGACGCCGTCCTCGGCCAGGGATTCCGCCGCCGCTTCCAAGATGGCGGCGGCGATCTTGTCGCCCTTGGCGGCGGCGGCGAAGACCTCAATGGCCAGGGCCGAGATGTCCGGTTTGGAAGCGGATTTGGCCCAGTCAATCAAATCTTCTGGTTCGTTCAGCAGCAATGCCTGCAAGAGGTTCTGTCCCAGGCGGGACCACTGCCCGTCCCGGTCCAGGTGATGGACGGCCGCTTTGAGACCCCGCAGACCAATTTCGTAGCCGCTGCCTTTGTCGCCGATGACGTGCCCCCAGCCACCGATGCGGGCGGTCCGGTTGTCGGGCATGCGTCCAAAGCAGCAGGAACCGGTGCCGCTCAAGATGAGCACTTGCGCGGCGGCTTTGGAGTGGCTGGCGGTGGCGCCCGCAGCCAGCGCCGTTTCCAAATCGTTGGTGGCGTAGCATGGGACGTTGGGCCAAACCTTGGCCGCCGCGGCGCGGATGCGCTCGCGGTCGGCTTCGGTGCGCGCGCCGGCCATGCCAATGGCCAGGCCGGCCAGGGGCGCCTGGGGCTGTTGGCAGAAGGCGGCGATGGAGGTGAAATGTTGCGCCAGGGCCTCGTCGTCCAGGAGTCGAAGATTGGCCGGTCCGAATTCGGCGCGCAGGCAGGGCTGGTCGCCGCCCGGAGCCAGCAATGCGGTCGTGCGCGTGCCCCCGCTCTCGATTCCCAAATAGCAGACGTAGCGATTCAAACAGTCCGACGGCGATGTGTTGCGTTCTGAGTTCTTCAGGTAGATTCTTATTTAACACGGCAAGAGGTTTTTTGCCATGCTTTTTTCGCGTTGAGCGCGTAGGATAGATGGCTGAGAGATTGGATTATGACACAAACGGAACACGAGATTCTTGACGCGCTGCTGGAATTGGAACAGGCGGCCGGGCGAATGGCTTCCAGCCCATCCAAGCCCGACTTGCGCCCCCTCTTTGCGCGGCTGGACAAACTGGCCTTGCAATTGCCCGCCGACGCCCCCCCCGATTTGCGGCATTACCTCCAGCGCAAAAGTTACCAGAAAGCCCGTGCCTTCCTCCAGGAACGATAACCCCGACTCCATCGCCGCCATCGCCACGCCGTTGGGCCAGGGCGGGATTGCCATGATCCGGCTCTCCGGGCCTCAATCCCTGGCCATCGCCGACGCGAGCTTTCGCCCCGCCGACCCATGCTCAAAACCGTCGGCCGCGCCCACGCACACGCTCCATTTCGGTCGGATCATCCGGCGCGGCCGCGTAGTCGATGAGGTTCTCTTGAGCGTGATGCGCGCGCCGCGTACTTTCACTCGCGAAGACGTGGTGGAAATCACCTGTCACGGCGGCTTGCTGCCGGCCAAGATGGTGCTGGACACCCTTTTGGAAAATGGCGCGCGCCTGGCCACGCCGGGCGAATTCACGCGGCGCGCCTTCCTCAACGGACGCCTCGATCTGGCGCAGGCCGAAGCGGTGGCCGATTTAATCCATGCCCGTACCGAGCTGGCCGCGGCGGCGGCGGAGGAACAACTGGCCGGCAAACTTTCCCGGCGTATCAACGTCTTGCGCGACGATCTGATGAAGACTCTGGCGCACGTGGAAGCGCACATCGATTTTCCCGATGAAGACATCGCCCCGGACACGCGGGAGAAATTGTTGGAACGATTGCAGGCGGCCCTGGGCTTCATGGATGAACTGCTGAGCACCGCCAGCGACGGGCGGCTGTTGCGCCGCGGGATTCGGGCCGCGATCATGGGCCGTCCCAACGTCGGCAAATCCAGCCTGCTCAATCAACTCCTGGGCCAGGAACGGGCCATTGTCTCGTCCATTCCAGGCACGACGCGCGACACCATCGAGGAAACCGCCAGCGTGCGCGGCGTCCCGGTGGTATTCATCGACACCGCCGGCTTGCGCCAGGCGGGGGATGAGATCGAGGCCGAGGGCGTCCGCCGCAGCCGGCACACTCTGGCGGCGGCGGAGTTGATCCTGCATGTTCTGGACGGCTCGAAACCGGCGGGAGAATGGGACCACAAATTGTTGACAGAATATGCGGGCCGGCCGCGTCTGCTGGTGCGCAACAAGGCCGATTTGCCCCGCCGCCTCCGTCTGCCCGAGGGGCTGGCCGCGATCGACGTTTGTTGTCTGAGCGGAGCCGGCGGCGAGGCGTTGAAAGACGCGATCAAAGAGGCAGTCTGGGCCGGCGGGATTCCGGCCGAAATGTTGCAAGTCATGATCAATTCCCGACACGAGGACGCCTTGCGGCGCGGCCGGGAGGCGGCGGCGCGCGTGCTGGCAGCCTTGCGCGCCCATCTCGGGCTGGAACTGGTGGCGTTGGACCTCCGTCTGGCCGCCCAGGCCGTGGGCGAAATCGTCGGCAAAACGACCACCGAAGACTTGCTGGACTCGATTTTCAGCCAGTTCTGCCTGGGCAAATAGAGTTTTGCCATGCCTCATCCTGCCAAAACGAATTTTCTTCTCGACGCCCGCCGCGAAATCCGGGAACACGGCGTCATGGTGGACCCGTTTCTGGCCACGGACCCGGACGGCCCGGTCTTTGGCTTCAACCTGGCATGCGCGTGGCCCTTTCCCGCTCCGGCCGCGGGGTTTTATAGTCCCATCGCCGAACGCCTCGCCGCCCTGGACTCGGCGGTCTATGTCTATCCCGAATGGGAGACGCACGTGACAATCTTGACGTTCGTCAATTTCGGTTTGCACAAGCGGCCCGAACCGGAGCGCTTGGCGCAACTGCAATCGCTCCTGAACCCGGTGCGTGCATTGATCCGCCCGCTGCTGGAGCGGCCGGCCTTCGAGTTGGTTCTCGAACCGCCGGTGTTGACGCGCAAAGCGGCCATTCTCCCCATCACGGATGCAACGGGAGCCATCGCGCACATTCGCCACAGTATCGGCGCGGCGGTGGCCGCGGACAAGGGGCTGCACGCCGAGTTGGTGCGCGGCGGGCTTAACGTGCCGGGAATCATCCACAGCACCATCATGCGTTTTAAGCGCGAGCCGAACGACCTGCCGAAGTTGCTGGCGGATTTCGACCAAGTCGCCGCGACCACCGAACCGTTCCCGCTAGCCATCGATGAACTTTTGCTCACGACCGAAACTAAACCTTACATGCGGGCAGGCGACATCGTGGATCGTTTTCCACTAGCCCCCGCAGGCGGCGAAAGCTAACCTGCGGGCCGTATGCCGGAAGCAAAATCGGATTTGATCCGTGTGCCGACGCTCAAGACCGCGGGAAATTTTCGCCAGCACCTTGCTTCGCTCGGCGTAAGCCTGCCTTGTGACGATCATATTGAAACCGGCGCAGCCTCGCCCTTGAACCAACCCGTCCAGGGCGTCCTGATCAACGGCAAGCGCCTCGGCAATCGTTTCGCCGTCCACCCCATGGAAGGCTGGGACGGCACCCGCGCGGGCGGCGTAACCGGCGATGTGCTGCGGCGCTGGACGCGCTTTGGCGAAAGCGGCGCCAAATTGATTTGCGGCGGCGAAGCCATGGCGGTGCGCCCGGACGGCCGCGCCAACCCGCATCAACTCATTATTTGCGAGGCCAACCAAAGCGACCTGGCCCGATTGCGCGACGCACTCGTGGCGGCGCACCGCCAACATCACGGCACCGCGGATGATTTGGTCATTGGCTTTCAATTGACTCACTCCGGGCGTTTTTGCCGGCCTAACGACCAGCGCCTGGAATCGCGCGTCGCTTGCCGCCATCCGCTACTTGACAGGAAATTCCACATCGTCAGCGACGCTCAAGTTTTCACGGACGCGGAAATCAAGGACTTGATCGGCGATTATGTGCGGGCGGCCCAAATCGCCTGGGACGCGGGCGCGGATTTCGTCGATATCAAGCATTGTCACGGCTACTTGCTGCACGAATTTCTGGGCGCCTTTACGCGGCCGGGCCAGTACGGAGGATCATTCGGCAATCGCACGCGGATTCTGCGCGAAATCGTCGAGGGCATCCGCGCCAGCGGCAACAAGATTGAGTTGGGCGTCCGCCTGAGTGCCTTTGACACGGTGCCCTTCAAACCCGACCCGGCGCGCTCCCAACCCGGCAAGCTGGGACCAGGTGTGCCCGATGATTTTCCGGTGCCTTATTGTTACGGCTTCGGCATCGACCAGCAAAGGCCGCTGAAACACGATCTGGCCGAGCCGCTGCAATTCGTCCGGCTTTGCGCCGAGCTGGGCCTCAAAATCCTGAACGCGACCGCCGGCTCGCCGTATTATTCCCACCACATTCAGCGGCCCGCCGCCTATCCTCCGTCCGACGGCTATCAACCGCCGCACGACCCTTTGATCGATGTGGCGCGGCAAATCGAAGTCACCCGTCAAATCAAAGTGGCCGCGGGTCCGAGGATGATTGTTGTGGGATCGGCCTACAGTTATCTGCAGGAATTCCTGCCGCTGGTCGCCCAAGCCGTCGTCCGCCAGGGCTGGGCCGACGTGATCGGATTGGGCCGGATGATGCTGAGCTATCCGGCCCTGCCCTCGGAGACGTTGCAGAAGGGCGCGTTGAACGCGAGGTTCATCTGCCGGACATTCAGCGACTGCACCACCGCGCCGCGCAACGGGCTGGTCAGCGGTTGCTATCCGCTTGACAAATACTACGCGTCCAAACCTGAAGCGGAAAAACTCAAGGCATTAAAGAAGGCGCTGTGACTCGCCCATGCTATTCGGCGGTGTTGAAGCGGGCCTGCCACGCGGTGGCGGAAATGGCCGCTGGCGCCGGATTCCTGTTGCCTTGCTCCGTGAGCAGTTCGTCCAGCTTGTCCAAGGATTGATGGGCCGCCATTTCGTAGTTGGAGAAGGTCGGCTGCAGATCGCTCTTCAGGGCGGCCGGTGTGACGGCGCGGGCGGCGAGCGGCGCGGGCGCGGGCGTTTCAGCGCGTCGCAGGGTAACCAGCCACGCCGCGATAACCAGAGCGACCGCGGTGAAGGCCGGCCACGCCCGTCGCCAGGTCACGAGAGACCAAATGTGTGCCAGCAGAATTTCCCCGGCGGAACCGCGTTGTGCCGCCGTCAGCGCGCCCACCACATTGCGGTGAAATGAGGCTGACGGCTGGCTGACCGGCTCCGACTCCACCGCGCGCAGTGTTCCCGCGACGCTCGAAATCTCCTCCAGGTAGCTGCGGCACCCGGCGCAATCGGCCAGATGCGGGCGCAGTTCCTGTTCACGCTGGACATCCAAGGCATCCATCGCCAGCAAAGCGATGGCCTCCCGGTTCTTTGGACAAGGGTTCATACAGTGGCAGGTTTCGATTTGATGTGGATGGATTGCCCGCTCATGGCGTTCATGCCGCGCAGCTTGTCCAAGGCATTGAACAGACGCGACTTCACCGTGCCCACCGAACAGCCGAGAGCGGCGGCGATGCCCTCCAGCGAATTGTCCACGTAAAAGCGCAGATGAATGACTTGCTGGTGTTTTGGGGACAGCGCCTGGACGCACTGCCGCACCAGGGCCGCTTGCTCGCGCAGTAAGGCTGCCTCGTCGGGCAGAGGTTCGTGATCAGCCGCTAGATCGATGCGGCGCTCCAATGCGCCGACATCCCCGACGGCGAAGGTGGAAAACGGCCGAGGGCGTCTCTCCCGCACGGTGTTGCGGTAACGGTTCAAAAGAATCGCGCAAAGCCAGGTGAAAAACTGGCAGCGTCCATTGTAGCGGCGCAATGATTTCCAGGCCTCCACCAGCGTGTCCTGCGCCAGATCTTCCGCCAGAGCGGCGTTCCCGCAGAGCGCGACGGCCTGCCGCAAAAGCCGTGTTTCATAAGCCCGGCAAACCTCGCCGAACGCCTCCGCACCCCCGGCTCGAGCCTGGTCGAGGACACTCCGCATTTCTGGAATCGCGCTTTCCACAAAGGTTGGACTTAAGCTGAACACATTTGGATTATAGCTTGAAAAACCAGGCCCTTCCAGAGAGAAAAGGCCTGGCTCCGCGCTTCGCCCGGCCAAGCTAGAGTGGCGGCGCCTTGCCCGCGTTCTTGCCAAAAACCAGGAAAGGAGGCCCGTCCGTCTCAACAAAGATGAAGACTTCCGGGTAGCCGATTCCGGCGTAGTCGGCGCTCAACTCAAAGCCCCGATCAATACCGTCAAATATAAACCGCCGGAAGCCAAACGGCCCCTGTCCGCAAGGATCGGCCACGCTCCTGAACCCCGCCTCGCCATGCAATTTGTATTGCACGGCGGCCTGGACCATGGCCAAGTCCGCCTGGGCACCGAATTCATGCGGCCTGGCTTTCTCCCACGCCGGAAATAGCTCATGCGCAAAAGGATTGGGGGAGCTCTGTATATCCGCGCTGAACTGCTGCATCTGTTCTTCGTATGCCGCGCGCGGCAGCGCCTCGATGTTCTCCAATCTTGTGTACAAGGGGTCCAGGTCGCGCAGCAGCTTGATGACTCCCTCGCTCGTCCCTTCCGCGGCCGCGACGATTTGCGTCCAGGTGTTGTTCGTCTCCTTCGCTCCATCCGCGCTCGAAAAGGAAAGTTCAAAACGCTGATGAAGTGCCTCCATCACCTTGGTGTCGTTGCCAGGGTTCTCGACCTGCAATGCCAGCGCCCGATTAAGAATCCAGTGCCCGAAGGTTGATCTTTCCATCGGAACGCAGGCCGCGATCGTGCCGCGGGCGGGAGGCGCGCTGAACCCGTCCGCCAACTGTTGCAGGGCCTCCGGCGAGAACTGGTTTAAATTTTCCGCCACCGTCGCGCAGATGATTCTTTCCACGGCGAACTGCACCAGCGCCGAAATCAAACAGCCGTCACTGGCCACGTTTCGGCCCAGCGCGAGCGCGGCCAGCAAATCCTCCCCCGCGTCGGTCTGCCGGTCATGCTGCAAGTCCCACATCGCACGCAACCGCGCCGCCTGGGCCGCCGCTTTGACGCGGGCTAGGTGGCCGAGCAGCGTCTGCGGCCCCGCGCTCCAATCGATGCCCCAATCACAGGCCGCCTTGGATTGCGCCGCCTGGCGGAGCAGGCCAAACTCATTGTCATATCCCGCCACCAGTTCGCCAAAACGGTCCGGCAGCTTTTGGTTCCGCCATTGATTGGTGAACAGGTAGTCCCGGTCCGTTTGGGAATGGTCCGGCGCCACGTTAAACGCCTGGTAATACGTGAGTGCGGGGTTGATATCGGTACGGAAGGGTTGTCCGCTCACGGCGCCCGCCGCGCCTGTCAAAACGAGCAACGACCAACAGAATGATGTGATAGACTTCATGCCCATTAATAACGGCAACGCCCAAAAAGGTTCATTTTTTAGTGACTTGACAAATGGCCCGAGGTCTGCTCTATTACGCTACGTTGAATGAATAGTATGCTTAAAATGCAGTCTGATTTGTGCGTCCGCGGCCAGGATCTGGCCATTTGGATGGGGCGCGCCTCCCGGCTGTGC
Organism: Verrucomicrobiales bacterium; assembly: GCA_003140095.1. GTDB lineage: Bacteria > Verrucomicrobiota > Verrucomicrobiia > Limisphaerales > Palsa-1400 > Palsa-1400. The sequence goes on from PLIU01000143.1 coordinate 36,242, forward strand.
GGCATCGTGGATTCAGTTTTCTGAGACCAAGGAAAATCACTTTTGAAACCCACGATTGCCTGACAATCGTGGGTTTTTCGATTTTTAGCCGATAGGCACATGATGAGAATTTTGAAAGAAAACATGAGAAATAGAACGAGAAACAAAATGGTCAAGACCCGCTTCGAGGCTGAGACTCGTTTCGAGATCGGCCCGTTGGCGCCCGTGCCCTTGCGGGGCGCGGCCGAAAACGAGTTGGAGCAACTGAAGGCGCGGCTCTTGCGCCCGTTGCTGGAGCCGGTGGTGGAGCCGGAGTTGAACACGGCCTTGCAGCGCGCGGCCAACGAAGCCGCCAGCGTGGCCTGGTTCACGCCCTTCCCACTGCTGGTTTTCCCGACGCTTTTGGAGGAAAAGGCGGCCCGCGCACGGCGCCAACAGGAGCGACAAAAGCAAATCAGGAAGCGCAGTCAGGGGTTGCTTGAAGAAGCCATCTCTGAATAATAATGTCTGGTGTATTCCCCCACACCATGGATGATACTGCCATTTGGGCTGTTGCTGGCCTGCATGGCGGTGCTGCCGTTGCATTGGCTGAATTGGTGGGAAAAACATTATGCCAAACTGGCCCTGTGCTTCGCGGCCATCACCATTGGCTATTACGTTTTCCTTCTGCCGCCGGCGGCGCTGGAAACGGTCCGTCACACCGCGCAGGATTACGCCGGATTCATCACCCTGATCGGGTCGCTTTATATCGTCGCTGGCGGCATTCACTTGCGCGTCGGCGGCGTGGGAGCGCCCGGTCGGAAAACGCTTTTCCTGGCGTTGGGAGGCGCGGCTGCGAATCTGCTCGGCACCACGGGGGCTTCCATGCTCCTGATTCGTCCGTGGTTGCGCATGAATCGGTCCCGGGTCGCGCCTTATCACGTTGTCTTTTTCATTTTCATTGTCGCAAACGTGGGCGGGTGTCTGACACCGCTGGGCGATCCGCCTTTGTTGGTTGGATTTTTAGAAGGTGTTCCGTTCTGGTGGGTCGGGCGGCATTGCTGGCCGATGTGGCTGGTCAGCATGGCGTTTCTACTGGTCGTGTTTTACTTCATCGACAGGCGCCATGGCGTGAGCGCGCCGCGGCCGCCCGCCGGGGCGGAACATCCATGGCATTTTGACGGGCTTTGGAATCTCGTCTTTTTGGCAGTCATCGTCGCGACCGTTGTCATCCCGCTTCCGGCGTGGCTTCGGGAAAGCATCATGGTGGTCGCGGCGGCCTCTTCCTGCTTCCTGACCGCCCGGGCAGTGCATGAGGCCAATGAATTTAGTTTTCGCCCCATCATGGAAGTCGCCGTCTTGTTCTTCGGCATTTTCGCCACCATGATGCCCGCGTTGGACCGATTGCGCGACGTTGGCGGGAGTCTGACTCCGGCGCGGGTCTATTGGTCGGCCGGGATGCTGTCGGCCTTTCTGGACAGCGCGCCCGCTTACCTGGCCTTTTTCAGCGCGCTGGGCGGCCACGCCGGTGCCGGAATGAATGCGCTTCCGACGAAGCTTCTTTCGGCGCTGAGCGTCGGCACGGTCATGTTCGGTGCCGCTTCTTACATTGGCAACGGCCCAAATCTCATGGTCAAGTCCATCGCGGATCATCACAATATCCAGTCCCCCTCCTTTTTCGCCTACTTGTTTAAATGGGCTGCGCCGGTCATGTTTCCACTGTTACTACTGCTCTGGCTGATTTTTTTCAGGTAACGGATGCGAGTCGCATATAATATTTTATTCGTCCTGTTTTTCTGGCTGAGCGCGCCCTGGTATTTACTGAAGATGTGGCGGCGTGGGAGCTGGCGCGCCGGTTTTGGCCAGCGGTTTGCCCGTTACGGCGCGGAAATCCTAGCCGTCCTGGGCCGGGGTCCCGTGCTTTGGCTGCACGCCGTCAGCGTCGGCGAAGTCGGCGTCTGCCTGCAATTGCTCCGCGCACTGGAACAAAACCTGCCCGCTTTTCAATTCGTCGTTTCCACCACCACCTCCACCGGCATGGGTGAGCTGCGGCGCCGATTGCCCTCGCATATCCAACCCATTTATTATCCGGCGGATTTTTCGGGCGTCGTGCGCCGGGCACTTAACACTCTCCGGCCCAAAGCCATCATCCTGGTCGAGGCGGAATTGTGGCCCAACCTCCTGTGGCAGGCTCAGGACCGCGACATCCCGCTCTTTCTGGTCAACGCCCGCCTCTCCGAGCGCTCGTTTAAAGGCTACGGACGCTTTTCTGTCCTGTTCCGGCCCATCTTCTCCAGGTTCCGCGCCGTCGGCTGCCAGCAACCGGGCGACGCCCAGCGCCTGATCGCGCTGGGATTTTCCGCCGCAGCCGTACGCACGGTGGGCAACATGAAATTCGACGCCGCCCAACCGGAGGATCTCCCCGGCCTGGACGTGCCGGGATTGCTGCGCCAAATCGGAGTCAACACCAACGCTAAGCTGCTGGTCGCCGGCAGCACCCACCCCGGCGAGGAGGCGATCCTAGCGGAGATGCTGCCGAGGCTGCGCCGGCGATTTCCCAATTTGTTCCTCATCCTGGTGCCGCGCCATTTTGAGCGCGCCAAGGAAGCCGGCCAGGAGCTTGCCACGCGCGGCCTCGCGTTTGTTTATCGCACCGAAATCACGGGCGAAAAGTCTTTCGCTCCGGGCCAGCTTGATTGTCTGCTTGTCAACAGCACCGGGGAACTGAAATTCTTTTACGAACAGGCGGCGCTGGTATTTGTGGGCAAGAGTTTGACCGTGGAGGGAGGGCAGAATCCCATTGAACCGGCGGCCTTGGGCAAGGCGATGGTCTTCGGTCCCAACATGCAAAATTTCAAGGCGGTCGCCGCCGCTTTTTTGGCGGAGCACGCGGCGATCCAGGTCCCGGACGCCGCCGGACTGGAACAAGCCATCGCCGAATTGCTGGGAGATGACCAGCGCCGATCCGAAATGGGCGCCCGCGCCTTGCAAGTGGTGCGCCAGAATCTCGGCGCCACCGAGCGTACCGTCCAACTCATCGCCGAGCGGCTGAGCTAGAGTCTTTCTCCTCCCAGCCGCCGCCCAGCGCCTTGTACAGGGCGATTAAGTCCGAGGAGACGGCGCGCTCGCTTTCGATCAAAGCGTCCTGGCTTTGGTAGAGCGAGCGTTGCGATTCCAACACGCGCAAAAAATCCGCCAGGCCGTGGCGATACAAATCCCCAGCCAGGGCCACCGCCTTTTCATTGGCTTGCGCCGCGTGCTCCAACGATTGGCGGCGGGTTTGTTCCTTGGCGTAGGCCGTCAGCGCCGTTTCCACGTCGGTAAAGGCGGCCAGCATCGATTGCTCATA
>PLIU01000143.1:39571-47882 GCA_003140095.1 Verrucomicrobiales bacterium
TCCAACGCGGGCCGTGGCCGCCGCCAATTGCCGTTCGGCCTGTGCCACGTCCGGACGACGCTGGAGGAGGTCCGACGGCAGGCCGACGGGCACAGACGGGGGCGCGGCGGGAATGGGCGCGGCGTTGGTCAGTTCGCCGAGCATTGTGCCGGGAGGCTGACTGAGCAGCAACCCCATTTGATAAACCGCGCCTCGGAAGCCGCTTTCAAAAACCGGCGTTTGCGCCCGGGTCGCGGACAGAAGCGCGTCGGCCTCCTGCACGTCCAAATCGCTGGTCAATCCTTTGGCGAAGCGGTCGCGCGTCAAGGCCAGGATTTCCGCCTGGGCCTTGATGTTGGCGTCGGCCACGGCCAAACGCCGCTGGAAGGCGCGGGCCTCGACGTATTGCTGGGCTACCTCGGCGCAGATTGTGATCAATACGTTGCGCCGGCCAAATTCAGCCGCGGCCACATCGGCCCGAGCGGCTTCGGCGGCGCGGCGCTTGCCGCCAAAGACATCCAGTTCCCACGCGGCGTCAAAGCCAGCCTGATACACGTTGGCGTCCAGGGGAGTTCCGGGCGGGTACGGGGGAAAGCCGTTGGCGCTGTAACGTTCGCGCGCGTAGGAGCCGGCGGCATCGAGCGTGGGTGAAAGGTCCGCGGAAACCACGCGCGCGGCGGCGCGGGCTTCACGGACGCGGGCCACGGCGGCGCGAAGATTTAGATTTGACTGCGCGGCGCGGACCATCAGCGAATTCAATTCCTCGTCGTGAAAGGATTTCCACCACGCGGCCTCGGCGGCCGGGCCGTTGCTTTCTCCGCCGGACTGCGGCGACACCCATTGGGCCGGCGCGGCTGTTTTGGGCGGATGATAGTCCGGCCCGACAGTGCAGCCGGCCAACAAGCCCGCGAGCAGGAATGGGATGAGGCGCGGGAATGAAATCATGGGGTCGGAGCCTCGCGCCGGTTGGCGGCCTCGATGAGGTTGAAAATGGTTTCGACCGTGGCGTCCTCCCCCGCGGCGGTGTTGAGCATGGCGTGATAGAGATGGCGCGCAGGCCATTCCGCATTGTAGTAATGCCGGATGAAGTCCTTGCGTTCCTGATCGACGGTGTCGATCAAGCGCCGGGCTTCGGCTTCATTCTTCACTTCGGCCAGGACACGCTGGTATTTGAATTCGCGCGGCGCGAAGAGGAAGACGCAGAAAGTGTCCGCGCGATCACGCAGGAAGTAAGCGGCGCCCCGGCCGACAATCACGCATTGGCCCGCCGCGGCCTCCTGTTTGATGACTTGCTGGGCGAGACAGATGAGGCGGTCGGCATCGACGACATCGGCATCGGGCAGCATGACGCTGCGCTCATGGCTGCCGCGCCAGAAGACTTTGGCCAGGCGGTAGAGCCATGGATCAACGCGTTCCTCGCGGCATTGGCAGATTTCGGGACTGACCTTGGCCAAGGCGGCGATTTCCTCGGTCAGAGCGTGGTCGAGCAATTTCCAGCGGAGGCGGTGGGCGAGTTTGTCGGCGATGGTGCCGGCGCCGGCGCCGAATTCCCGTTCAATGACGATGATGCGTATCATGCTGTGCGCACACTAGTGGGCAGCCATGCCGGGACCCGTCGATTTGACCTCTTTGAGCAGCCAAACTCCGAGGGCAGAAACCAGGCCGAGCCAAATAAACGAGTAGAAAACGTCGATGAACGCCCAATAACTGGTTTGCTGGTGGACAACATTATAAATCATGCCTTGGGCCCGCAGCCGCGCATCGACCGGGCTGAAATGGGATTGCAGGAGGCCTTGGACCAAACCGAGATTCTGCCTGTAAATGGGGTTTAAGGCGGAGACGCCGGCGGTCATAAAGGCCTGGTGCGCCTGCGCAAAGCGGTCCAGCATGGTGGAAACAAACGAAATCCCCACGCTGCCGCCGATATTGCGCAGCAGATTCTGAATGCCGGCGGCATTGCCGATTTGATCGTTGCGCAAGGTTCCCATCCCAACGGTGGTCAACGGCACAAAAATGAAGCCGGTGCCGAAACCGCTGATGAGATTGGGGATGATAATGTTGCTCTGGGCCATGTTCAGGGACAAGCGGCTGAAGAGAAGCGCGCCCAGGGAAAAAACCGCAAATCCGAAAGCCGCCAACCGCCGGCCGCCCAGCCTTCCAATCAACGCCCCGACCACAAACAGCGCGACAAACGCGCCGATGCCCCGCGGCGTAACCGTCAATCCGGCCTTCAGCGCCGTGTAGCCCAGCAAGGTTTGGAGAAAAAGCGGTTGCAGAGTGATCAAGCCGTAAATGGCCGCGCCAAAAAGAAAAAACAATCCGCACGCCACGGCAAAGTTCCGGTTCTTGAGAATGCGCAGGTTGACCAACGGATCTTTTACACGCAGTTCCCAAAAGATGAAAAACAACAGGGAGCAGGCGGAAATCGCGGCCATCCACCGTATCCAGACCGCGCCAAACCAATCCGACTCCTGCCCCTTGTCGAGCATAATCTGGAGTGTCGCCAGTCCGAGGGCCATGAAGCCCAGACCGACACTATCGATCCGCCCGGGTTTGGCATCGCGAATCCACGGTGGGTCCTCCACGAAGAGCGAGATCATTGAAATCGCCAGGATGCTGACCGGAATATTGACGTAAAAGGCCCAGCGCCACGACCAGGTATCCGTCAACCACCCGCCCAGAGTCGGCCCCAGAATGGGCGCGCAGATGACCCCGATGCCATAGACAGCCATCGCCGTGCCTCGCTGGGCTGGTGGAAAGCTTTCCAGCATGATCGATTGCGCCAATGGTTGGAGGGCGCCGCCGCCCGCGCCTTGGATCACGCGCGCGACAATGAGCATCGGCAGACTGGTAGCGGCTCCGCACAAAAAGGAAGAAACCGAAAAAATAATGATGCAGGTAATCAGAAGCCTCTTCCTCCCGAATTGCCGCGAAAGCCAGCCGCTGGCCGGCAGCACAATGGCGTTGGAGACCAGGTAACTGGTCAACACCCAGGTCGCTTCCGAAGGTGTCGCGCCCAGACTCCCGCCGATGTAGGGCAGCGCGACCGAGGCGATCGAAGTGTCCAGCACTTCCATGAACGTCGCCAGCATCACCGCCGGAGCGATCAACCAGGGATTGACAAGTGGACGCCACTGTTCGCTCATTGCACCCTCACCTTGGGCGAGACCGACAAACCCGGAGCGATGTCCAACTCGGGCGAGTTAATCGGTTCGTCAAAAATAATTTTCACCGGCACGCGTTGCACGACCTTAACGTAGTTGCCCACGGCGTTTTCGGGCGGCAGCAGACTGAAGCGCGCCCCGGAGCCGGCTTGGAGGCTGTCCACCTTGCCCTTGAATTCGCGATGCGGGTAAGCATCAACCTGGATAAGCACGGGCTGGCCGGGCCGCATCCGCTCCAACTGCGTCTCTTTGAAATTAGCCACCACCCAGACCTCGTCCGGCACCAATGCCAGCAGCGCCTGGCCGGTTTGGACGTAAGCGCCCTGTTCCACGGTGCGATGCGTGACACGCCCATCCCGCGGCGCGGCGAGCGTGGTGTAGGAAAGCTGCAATTGCGCTTGTTCCAGCCGGGCCTGGGCTTGTTGGACTTGGGCGCGCGCGGTTTGGACATTGGCGCGGTCGAGATCGACTTGCGCCATGGCGGCCTTGGCTTGGTAGCGGGCCACCTCCACTTCGGCGGCGGCGGAACTGGCTTGCGTCTTGGCCAGATCAAGTTGGGTGGCCGAGACGGCCTGGCTTTGCACCGATTCGTAGCGGACACGGTCCGCCTCGGCGCGCTCGGCTGTGGCTTGGGCGGCGACGACGGCGGCGTTTTGTTGCCCGGCCTTGGCCTGGTCAACGAGGATTTGCGCTTCGGACTCGCGAACGCGGGTGTTGGCCGCGGCCAGATCGGCTTTGGCTTGATCCTCCAGTGTCTGGTAATCGCGCGGATCGATTTCCAGCAACACGTCGCCCGCCTTGACGCGCTGGTTGTCGGTCACCAGCAACTTGACGACCGGGCCCGATACCCGCGGGCTGACAAAGGCGACGTAACCATCTATAAAAGCGTCATCCGTCGTTTCGAATGGCGCGATGTACTTGACGTAATACAGGATGGCGGCGGCGATGACGGCCAGCACGATCACAACGATAATGAATTGTGCCGCCCGGAAACGCCGGCGCGGCGGCGGCAGCGACGCGGTTTCGGAAACGGGCGGACGCGGCGCGGGCACGGGTTGGTCCGTTGCGGTCTTGTTTTCCATCACATATTTTATTTTTGTGGCCAGGGGGTGCCGGCTGCACCGGAACATGCCAAGACCCGTCGCCAAAGAAAAGACTGCGTTTTCATCGTCACGTTAGCCTTGGCAGCTTGTCCGCAAATTTGGGCCGCACCCGGGTTGACTTGCCCGCAAGGGGTGTTGTAAAATTCTCAAAATGGAAACTCTGATTTCCCAAGCTCCGTTCGGCAAGACCCCCGACGGCACGCCGGTCGAAATCTATACGCTGCGCGAAGCCGGCGGGATCGAGGCTCGCATCTGCACTTACGGCGGCATTCTCGTCTCGCTCAAGGCTCCCGACCGCAGTGGCCATTTGGATGACGTCGTGCTCGGCTTTGATCATCTGGATGGCTATCTGGCCCTCAACCCTTACTTCGGCGCGTTGGTCGGGCGATATGGCAATCGCATCGCGAAGGCAGCCTTTACGCTGGACGGCGTGACTTATTCTCTGGCGGCCAATAACGGCCCCAATGCCCTCCACGGCGGAGTTAAAGGTTTCGACAAAGCGGTCTGGCAGGTCACGCGAACACACGCCGCTTCCGCGCCGGCGTTGGAATTGAATTACCTGAGCCAGGACGGCGAGGAAGGCTATCCCGGCAACCTCCGTGTCAAAGCCGTCTATTCCCTGACCGCCGACCTTGGCCTGCGCCTTGATTTTGCCGCCACAACCGACAAGACCACCATCGTCAATTTGACACAGCACACCTATTTCAATCTCGCCGGAAAGGGAAATGTCCTGGGACACCAGGTCCAAATCGACGCGGACCGGTTCACTCCGGTGGACAGCGCGCTCATTCCCACCGGGGAGTTGCGGCCGGTCGCGGGGACGCCGTTGGATTTCCGCCGGCCCACTGCCATTGGCGCCCGCATCGAACAGGACGACGAGCAGTTGCAGCGCGGCCACGGTTACGATCACAATTTTGTCCTCAATCATTCGAAGGGGAATCTGGATGTCATTGCGCGCGTGAACGAGCCGGGCACGGGCCGCGTGCTCGAAGTGCTGACGACGGAGCCGGGCGTGCAATTCTACACCGGTAATCACCTCGACGGCACGATCAAGGGCAAAAGCGGACAGGTCTATCACAAACGCGCCGGTTTTTGCCTGGAAGCGCAGCATTTCCCGGACTCTCCCAACCACCCGCAATTCCCGACCGTCACGCTCCACGCTGGAGCCGTGTATCGGAACACCATCGTTTTCCGGTTTCCGTCCCAATTCTCCCCTCATGGATGACACTACCCTCCAGTTAAAACGCGATTGCGAAGCCGTGCAAATTCCTCTCGGAAACGTTGTCACGTTGCCGGCGGGTACGCCGGTCGATATTACGCAAACGCTGGGCGGCAACTACACCGTGCAGACGGCGGGTGGCCTGTTCCGCATTGCCGCCAAGGATGCCGGCGCGCTCGGGATTGAATTGTCGCGCAGCCTGATGGAGGAAGTTTGCCAGAAGCCCGCGGGCCCGGCCGGACCCGTTGATGAGAAACGGGTATGGGACACGCTCAAGACCTGTTTCGACCCGGAGATTCCTGTCAACATTGTCGATTTGGGACTGGTCTATGATCTGGTGATCGAGCCTGCGCCCGGCGGCAACAGCAAATTGCGTGTCAAGATGACTTTGACCGCGCCCGGTTGCGGCATGGGAACGGTCATCGCTTCCGACGCCCGCCAAAAGCTGCTTTACTTGCCCGGCGTGGAGGATGCGGAGGTGGATATTGTTTGGGACCCGCCGTGGCACCAGTCGATGATCACCGCCGAAGGACGCAAGATACTGGGATTGGACTAACTCTTATTCTTCTCGCTGGCCGTCTGCCGGATGCTCGTCCAGAAAGATCGCTTGCTGATGGCCGGGCTTGCCCACCAGCGCCATCGGGCGATTCGGGAACAACGCGAACAATTGCTCGGCGTTGATGTATTCAACTTTGGATGCCGCTTCGGACGCCAGGGGCATCGCTCTGGGCGCGGGCGCTTGATGGGGCGGCTGAAACCGCGGATAAAAAACCGCCACAGCCAGCAACAGCACGGGCAACGCCATCATGGAAACACGCGCGGCCAAGGCGCGCTGGCGTCGCCGGCGCATCTCTTTCAAGCCGCGCAACAAACTTGCCTGGCGCACCTGGTTCAGTTCGTCATCGCCCAGAATGCCTTCTAATAATTGACTCTTGTCCTCGTCTGTCATGATGCTTTCATCTTTCCCAAAATACACTCTCGAAGCTGCCGCCGCAGCCGCAGCAACTTGGATTCCACCGCCTTCTCGCTCAAGCCCGCCTGCGCGGAGAGTTCTTTGACAGTCTGGCCTTCGAGGTATTTGCCTTCAATCAAAACTCGGTCAGCCTTCTCCAGTTCGCCGACGCTTTCCTCCAGGGCCATGGCCAACGCGTCGTCCCGGCTGGCGGCTGGCGCCTCTGATTCGCCGCTCCGGGTGAATCGTTCCAGCAGCGACAAATATCGGCTCCGGCTTCGCGCCGCGTCGCGCGCGGTGTTGCGGCCGATGGCTTTGAGCCAATTCCAAAACGCATCCTCGTCCTCAAAAGGCCGGGCGTGGCGGGCCACGCGCATCAGCGTTTCCTGGAGGGCTTCGCGGGCCTGCGTCTCGTCGCCGCGCGCGACCACCAGCAAGAATCGATACAGCCGGTCAAAATAAAGCGCTTGAAATTGGCGGAAGGCTTCGTCCTCCCCGGCCGCCAGCCGCCTAGTCAAATACACAATGGCGCCGGTCGTCGCATCTTTGGTCCGGCCCTCTGCCACGGCGGTTAGTTCCGGCAGGCGCAACGAAATCAAGGAGTTGGCGGTGGGTGGCGGCACTCGAAGTTACTTCGAATCGTTAAAGTTTTCCTCAGCAGCGGCCGGGTTGGGCGCCATGGACACACCGTTCTTCATCCTCGCGACACGCGCTGGAGTCATTTGCTGCAGGAGTTTTTGGTCCTCGCCGTAGATTTCACCGCCAAAGCGTTTTCGGCTGGAAGCTTGCTGGCCGGGCAAAGCGTCGATGACCTTGGCGGCTACCTCAAGCGCTCGATTGGAGCCTATGACAATGAGCAAGTGGGCTTCGCCATAGAAACGAAAATGTAAATCGCGTCTCGCAGTCGGATCAAAATCCTCGATCGTTTGTTCGATGATGTCTTGCAACCGCGCAACGGCCTCGGACTGTTTCATCGCAAGCGGGTTGGGAAAACCCGGCATCCCGTTGTTCGTGTTCGTTTCGTCTGTTCCCAGGGCTTTCTCCCGTTGAAGATAGCCTGTCAAATTAAAGCAATCGATTTTGCGCTCTGCCGCCGCGGACGAGTTATGCTCGGTCAAATTATTAGCCTCCAACGTAAAAAGACCTCTCTGCTGGTAGTTAAGATTAAATTTGCCGCCGCAGCAAGTGCGCAGAGCTTCCAGATCGGTCATCGGGTCGTCGGCGCGGACGACAACGTCCGTCAGCCGCACCTCGGCGACTTGAGGATCGGCGGCGAACGTGGCACTGGGATAAAGGTCGCGCAACGCCTTTATGGCGTTGCCCACGTTTGCTATCCCGCAATCGACCCAATTCGCGCCCGGACCCGGCTGCCTTTTGAATATTTGGCCATCCTGCACTTTTAAGTGTTCGACGATTGGCGCGTTGGCCTCCCGCACGGCCTCGACGGGCGCCTGCTGACCGCAGACGGGCCAAGGGCCAGGCGCGAAGGCCGCCATCGAAACCGTTGTCAATAGAATACGAAACATATTGGGCTTTTTCATAATATCAATTCTCTGTCCTCTTACAACACGTTCGTCGTCGCCCAAATCACGCAAAATAAATGAACAATCTGGAGTCTCGTCACGCCCCTATCGGCGCGCCATCTCATCACATTGCCCGAATCACGAATGTCGCGCCGACTGGACCGCCAAAGCCCCGGTGGCGGCGAATCGCAACGTAGCTGATTGCCGCGCGAGCTTGTTCGCCGACTGCTTTGGTGGCTCACGCGAAGGTTGCTATGAATTAGATTATCTTATGATAAGCCTCCTTTTCTGGTTTGACTGGGTTTGACTTTTCGGGAGGGACGAGCGCCTGCGAGTCCCTGAGACCGGGTTTGACTGGGTTTGACTGGATT
>PLIU01000459.1 GCA_003140095.1 Verrucomicrobiales bacterium
CACCGTCAACGCCAACGCCTGGGAAACGGGCTTCATCGACAGCGTCGTGGGCACGGCCCAGTTTACGATCCTGCAGGGTGCCTACTTTACCTCGCCGATCGGCTTCAGCAACGGGATTTTCCAAATGTCCTTTGCCGGCCCCGCCGGTTCCGAATACGTGCTCCAAGTCAGCGCAAACTTGACGCAGTGGACATCAATCAGTTCAAACACTCCGGCAACTTCGCCGTTCGTACTGTCGGATCCGAGCGCGCCCGGCGATTCGTCCCGGTTCTACCGTGTGCTCCAAGTGCAATAAGTCAGGTGCGGCGGAACTAATCCGTATGCCGGATCGATTACGGCCAAACGACTTGATAAAAGCGTTCCGAGTTGCCCGGCGCCTGCGTGTCGGTGAATTGGTACTGGCCCAAGGAAACTTCCGTCGCGCTACCCAGCCAGAGCCAGTTGGTGAATGGCTCCGCTAGATTCGTCGCGCCAAACGCATTGAAGAGCGCGCCCGGTACGTTGGTGAAGGAAAATTGAAAAGCGCCTCCTGGCAGGATGGCCGGATTGGTCAGGGTAATGGACGTCACCGGCTGGACCGGCAAGCTGAAGGCATAGACTTGGTTGGCGGCGGCCACATAAATGTGTCCGCGCGCCGCGATACCCGTGATAAAAGAACTCGTGCCGGCCATCGCGTTGGCGCTGCCGTTGGTGAACACAATCGCGCCGGTGTCACCATCGAAGCCGTGGATCTGCTGGTCGCCCCCGCTGCCGGCGCCGATGCCCCAAACCACGACATTGTTCGTGCCGTCCGTTGAGGTGACGAAGGGCGAGCCGTTGCCAGTCTCGGCCGCGTTCCATACGTTGCTAATGGTTGGGGGGTTGCTGGCGCCAATGCGGAGGGCATAAAGATTGCCGGAATTGGCGAAGACAACGTAGGTTCCCTTGGTAGACTGGTAAGTGGCCGCCGCCTGGATGATGGAGCTGGAAGCAACATGCGCTTGCGCCACCGGCAAGCTGACCCCGCCGAGGTTGGTGCGATTGAGCAAATAGACATTCCCATCCTTGCCGAGCGCCACCACAAGGTTCGATGGCGTGGCGCCAGGCACGTCCACAAGCAACGGACCCGATCCGCCAATGTCCTGGTCCGCGCCATCAAGTTTGCTCCAGTTGGTCGGAGCCCAGTAATTCGTTGTCCCAGTGAGCACCAAGCTGGGCGAGAGATGCAGAATCGCCTCTCCGCCGCCCCACGTACTACCAGCGCCGTCGGTGTTACCCGTGGCCACAAATGGATCCACCCCGTCGCTGGCCACGCCGCCGACGGACCAGATGCCGCCTTTATTCGCCGTAGTCGCCCAAGCCATGACATTGGAGGGACTGTTCAGCGGCACCCCAACCACCCAGCCGTTATAAGTCTCGCAATCCCCCCATAAGCCGCCGTAGGGCACATAGAGGTTGGTGCCGATGACCGTCAACGCGCCGCGCTCGCCTTGGGAGAGTGAGCTAAAAACGTTGTCTCCAAAAACTGCGTTGCTGTTCACATTCACCGGCCAGCCCGGGTTAAGGATGCCGGTGTCCACGTTCAGGGAAAAGATGAGGTGTTCCACCGTAAAAGTGACGGGATCCCGGGTCAACGCGTCAAAGAAAAGTGCCCTCGACGGCAAATCCACCACCGGCGTGCCAGTGATGCCGTATGGGGAAATGTTGCCGCATATGAGGGCGCTGGCCGGCACGGATGTGGCCACGTTGGTCTGCCAGACGACACTGCCGTCAACGGCATCGAGCGCGAAAACATCGTCGGACTCGGTCACGGCTATGACGACAGCCCTGCCTCCGGGTCCACCTTCAATGTAGAGCGGCTGCGCGTACACATCGCCTTTAATCGCGCCGTCAAATGCCTTGTCGCGCGTCAAACCCGCGGCGAGCGTGTTCGTGAAGGCGGGATCGATATAAAGACCGTCGCGCGAGCGATGGTTGTGGTGTTGGGTGACATTGACCTCGCCCTGCGCCGGAAAGCCTCCACTCAGGAGGGCAAGAAGGCAGCATGTTCCAAAGATCGACCCTGCGCGAAACAGGTGTTTCAAACTCCAATCTTCCGCGACGCGATGACTCACGCAGAAAGCTGAGGCGCCAGCCGGTGTTTGTTTCTTGACAGCTTTATTCATAATTCTCCCAAGCAAAATTTACAATTTGAACTCCAAGCTCGGATACGGGGTATTCACCCATAAGGTGAAACGCCCCATTTGTTACATCAACCCAGTTCTTCCTTGAGTCTTTGGGAAATTTTCAGGCTCCATTGTTCCAGCACGCTCGGATCACGGCCTTCCAGCAGCAAACGCACTTTTGGCTCGGTGCCGGAATAGCGGAGCAAAACCCGCCCGCCTTGCGCCTTGAGGCAAGCCTCGGCCTCCGCCACAAGCTGGGCCACGCCTTCCAATTGCTCCAACGGCTTCTTTTCCCGCACCACGATGTTGGTCAACAATTGCGGAGACCGCGTCCAGCACCGCGCCAATTCCGACAGCGGCTTGTTCCGCGTTTTCATCACGCGCAGAATCTGCAAGGCGGCGATCAGGCCGTCGCCGGTGGTGCTGAAATCACGCATGATGATATGCCCGCTCTGCTCGCCGCCCACATTGAGGTCTTGCTGGAGCATCGCGGCCAATACGTTTTGATCGCCCACGGCGGTGCGGACGGTCTTGCCGCCGGCGGCTTCGATGGCCGCGTCCAACCCGGCGTTGGCCATCACGGTCGTTACGACGGTTTTGCGCGTCAAGGTGCCGGTGGCCAGACTTTCCAGTCCGATAATGGCCAGGATGTCATCGCCGTCGATGAGAGCGCCATTTTCGTCGCACAACAAGGCGCGGTCGGCGTCGCCGTCGTGGGCCAGACCCAAGTGGGCGTGATGCTCGCGCACCAGGCGGCAGAGATGTTCCGGGTGCATCGCGCCGCAGTCCTTGTTGATGTTGCTGCCGTCGGGTTGATTGGCATAGACGATGACCTGCGCGCCCAATTCGCGCAAAACGCAGGGCGTGGATTTGTAGGCGGCGCCGTGCGCGCAATCGACCACGATGCGCAAACCGTCCAGCGTGAGCTGGCGCGGAAAAGTGCTTTTGGCAAATTCGATGTAGCGGCCCAGGGCATCGTCAATACGCACGGCTTTGCCGATTTCCCTGGCGGTGGGGCGAATCTTTTCAATCTCTCCGCTGAAAACCAGCATTTCGATGCGGCTCTCGATTTCATCGTCGAGCTTGTAGCCATCGGCGTGGAAAAACTTGATGCCGTTGTCGTCGTAGGGATTGTGGGAGGCGGTGATGACAATGCCGGCGTCGGCCCGCAAACTGCGGGTCACATAAGCCACCCCCGGCGTGGGCAGCGGCCCGATGAAGAGCACATCGACGCCCATGGAAAGGACCCCGGAGGAGAGCGCGTTTTCGAGCATGTAGCCGGAAAGACGAGTGTCCTTGCCGATGACGATCTTGTGTTTGCCCCGTCCGCGCGATTCGGATTCCAGATTTTTGAAAACATAGGCCGCGGCCTGGCCGAGTTGCAGGGCCGTGCCCGCCGTAATCGGTTCCACGTTGGCCGTGCCGCGCACGCCATCGGTGCCGAAGATTTTTTTTGGGCGGCTCATTTCAAGGACTCGCTCCGGCCACAAAATGGCGGGCGGACGCTCAAATGGCAAGACCACAAAATGCCGCGATTGAATCGTGACGTTGCAGAAACTTCGGTGTATGCATGAACCTCATGCGCACGGTCCATGTTTCCTTGGGCAGCCGGAGTTATCCTATTTTCATCGGGGGAAAAATCCTTTCCGATCTGGGCGGACATTGCGCGGCACTGCAATTGGGCCGGCGTTGCGCAATCATTTCGGATCAAAACGTCGCCCCGCTCTACGCCGCCAAAGCCGCCGCCTCCCTGCGCAAAGCCGGCTTTGACCCGCTGCTGGCGACGGTGCCGGCGGGCGAATCCTCCAAAAATTTGAAATGGTTCCAGTCCTGCTGCGACCTGCTGGCCGGCCATCGCCTGGAACGAAAATCCTTCATCGTGGCTTTGGGCGGGGGCGTCGTGGGCGATCTGGCGGGGTTTGTCGCGGCGGCTTATTTGCGCGGCATCGCTTTTGTGCAAGCGCCGACCAGCTTGCTGGCGCAAGTGGATAGCTCGGTCGGCGGCAAAGTCGGCGTCAATCTGGCGGCGGGTAAAAACCTGGTCGGAGCCTTCCACCAACCGCGCTTGGTTCTGTGCGATCTGGCCGCGCTGCGGACGCTCCAGCCACGCGAATTCCGCGCGGGCCTGGCCGAGGTCATCAAGTACGGCATTATTTGCGACCAGGCGCTCTTCGCGCGGTTGGAACGCGACCTGCCTTTGCTTCTCCGGCGCGACGGCGAGGTTTTGGCGGAAGTGGTCGCGCGTTGCTGCGAAATCAAGGCCGACATCGTGCGCCAGGACGAAACGGAGACTGGATTGCGGGCCATTCTCAATTTCGGTCATACCATCGGCCATGCGATTGAAGCCATGGCGGGCTACGGCAAATATTTGCACGGGGAAGCGATTGCCATCGGGCAGGCGGCCGCGGCGAAACTTTCCGTGCGCGCCACCGGTTTGCCGGCGGAAGAAGCGGCTCGCATCGAAAAATTGCTCGTGCGCGCGGGTTTGCCCGCGGCCATCAAGCTCTCGGCGCGGCGTCAGACCGCGTTGATCGGAGCCATGCGACTGGACAAAAAAGTCAACGACGGCCAGGTAAGGTTTGTTTTGGCGCGCCGGATCGGGCAAGTCGAACCTGGCCACAAGATTCCCCCGGCATGGATTCGCGACGCGCTGGCGGCGTGATGAAAGATTCAAAATTTAGTTTTTTCAAGAAGATCAATCAAACAGGTTTGACTGGGTTTCACCATTCAGGGTGCAGGACAAAAAAGTAATCGAAATAAAAGCAGGATGCCCGTCAAACTGCCTTTCTCGCGTCGGCCAAAAGTTCTCCTTGTTGCCAAAAGCCGTCGAAAACGCGATTCCTGACGGCGCAACGGACAGCCAGGACGTTGTCCGCGCCGCTGACGGACCAGAGCATGCCCGACTGTTTGACGCGTTGGCCGACCACGGTTTTGCAACCGGCTTTCGATGACTCCCGAGCCGATGAAGTGGGCCGCCTTGGACGGCTACTCGCCTGGACTGGCCAAGTTAATGTGTCGCGCCGGAGCGATGTCCTCCGGCTACGAAGCCGCCAGCGCCGATTTGAAGGCGTATCGGGACTGGAGGTCGAGGGACGACAAATTTCAGCGCCTGCTCAATTTGCAGGTGCCAGAGATCAGGCGGCATGGCCGAGGCGGCTTGGCGGGCTCCACGGTCACGGAGTTGCCGTCAAATGTGGCGGTATATGCGGCCGATGAGCCTGTTGGACTGGCCATGGAAGCGCCATATATTATTAGACAATGTTGGCAAGAGGCCTCTCATCCAAGGCTAAGGAGTGCGGCGCTGTGTCAAATTAACTGCCCCTCCGAGAAATCTGTTAAAACGCCGGGTTATTCTCATGATTGTCCCTGCGGGACAGCAGGACCGGGCGATCGCCGACGTTTTTGGAATTGTAGTAGCCAGACTACCATTCGTGAGTAAAAAAAACACAAATCTCCGATCCCCACTATTACCTCAACCACCCGCCGGGCGTGGGGGTTGACTATCGAAACGGCGGCAGGTTACATTGCCGCCTGCATGAGCCAGCCTAACCGCATTTCCTTTGCTTTCATTCTGCTGATACTGGTTTTGACGGGATGGCTTCACCTGGGCGCGCTTTTGCTCTCGATTTTGTTCTCCTATTTCATTATCGCGAAACTCAATTTCATGAAGCCACGGGCAAAGTGGCTGGCCGTGGCCATCTTTCTGGCGCTCCTGGCCGGGATCGCTTACGCGCTCACCTATTTTATCCACGCCACGGTCAGGGCTTTGCCTAACATCGCCGACCGCGCCGTGCCGGCCATCGTCCAATGGGCCACCGACCATCAGATCAAGCTGCCGTTCACAGACCTGGAAACATTGAAGGAAAAGGCCTTTGAATTCGCGCGCAGTCAGGCGAGCAATCTCGGCGCTTTTGCCGATGTCGCGCGCGGCGCGACCACGCAGTTTGTTTATTTGTTTATCGGCTGTATCGTGGCCATTGGCTTGTATATCAACCCGCGGCTGGATCTGGACCAACCCCCCGGCACCCTCGGCCACAACTTGTATTCGCTCTGCTGCGAGGAATTCAGCCGCCGTTTCGCCACGTTTTACCGCAGCTTTGCCATGGTCACAAACGCCCAGATCACCATTTCCGCCATTAACACCATTCTGACCGGCATCTTCGTCACGGCCATGGGCCTGCCGCATCGGGTCGTCGCCATCGGACTTACTTTTCTTTGCGGCTTCCTGCCGGTCATCGGCAACCTCATCAGCAACGCCCTGGTCGTGGCCCTGGGGTTCATGGTCTCCCCGGACAAGGGCTTGTGGGCCTTGGCTTTTTTGGTGCTGGTCCACAAATTGGAATACTTTCTGAATAGCAAAATCATCGGGTCGCGAATCCACACCTCCATCTGGCTGACGCTGCTGGCCTTGATGCTTGGCGAAAGACTTATGGGCATCACAGGCATGGTGCTCGCACCGGCCGTGCTGCACTACATCCGGATGGAAGCCTCCAAAATCCCGGTAAATGATAAGCTGGCATGACGACGTCGGAGCCGCCCTTTATTAATTCTGGTTGATTCTTAGTGGCCATTCCCTACAGTGTCAGCCTATGAAATGCCAAAAGCATCTTGCGCGCCTCTTGGCTCTGGCGGCGCTGGGACTCCTGGCCGCCGGCGCTCTGACTCAATTGGCTTCAGCCGCGGACCCTTACAAAATCGTCAACACTTCCCAGACCATGGGCGCCGGCGGCATCGATTATGTTTATGCGGACAACGATGGCCGCCGCCTCTATGTTCCGCGCGGCGGCCAGATCCTGGTCTTCGATCTCGATACGCTCAAGTCCGTCGGCGCCATCAGCAACAGCGGCGGTCACGGCGTGGCGGTTGACCCCAAGTCGCACCACGGTTTCAACAGCCGGAATCCCATCACCATGTTTGACACGACGACCTTGGCTTCCATCAAGCAAATCACCGTGCAAGGCAATCCCGACGGCATCTTCTTTGAACCCGCCACCGAACGAATCTATGTCCTGAGCCATAGCGCGCCCAACGTCACGGTCATCGATCCCAAGGACGGCTCCATCGCCGGGACCATCGACCTCGGCGGTCAGCCGGAGCAGGCGGCCAGCGACGGCCAGGGCCGCGTGTATGTCGATCTTGAAGACAAGGACAGCATCGCCGTGGTGGACGCCAACACGCTCAAAGTGACGGCGCGCTACTCGCTTGGCGGCAAGGGCGGGGGGCCGGGCGGCTTGGGCCTGGACCCCAAGAATCATGTCCTCTTCGCCATGTGCCACGACCCGGCCACTTGTGTTGTCCTGAGCGCCGAGGACGGAAAAATTCTGGCCACCTTGCCCATCGGCAATGGCACCGACGGAGGCGGGTTCAATCCCAACACCATGGAAGCCTTCAGTTCCCAGCGCGACGGCACCCTGACCATCATCAAGGAAACCAGCCCGGCCAGCTTCGAGGTGGAACAGACGGTACAAACCAAGCCCCGCGCCAAGACTTGCACGCTGGACATCAAAAACGATCACATCATTTTGATCACCACTGAAGCAGCCTCCGCTCCACCGCCTGCGACAGGAGCTTCGGCGCATCCTCCGGCCAGTGCCGACCAAGCGGGCGGCGGTCAGCGCGGCGGACGCGGCGGGCCGGGCTTCCTTGATATTCTCGTCGTCGGCCGGTGAGGTCCGCATCGACCATGGAGAGCCATTGACTCCAGGCAAGATTTTGATTTGTAAAGCGACTGCCGTATTGAAAGCAGTCTGAGCGACAAACGCCTCGCTCACTCATTTATGGTCATTTTGCTCCTGTTTTTCTGCTCCGGCGCAACCGCCCTGATTTATGAAGTGATCTGGTCAAAATATCTGATGCTGCTTTTCGGCAGCACCATTCAGGCGCAGACCGTCCTGCTGGCCGTCTTCATGGGCGGCCTGGCCTTTGGCAACAAACTTTTCAGCCGTTATGCCGACCGCGCCCCCAAACCGTTGATGATTTATGGCGGGATTGAAATGGCGATCGGCCTCTACGCATTTTTATTTTCAGCCCTTTACAAATGGGCGGACGTTTTCTTCGCTGCCGCCGGCTCCAAACTTTTGGATCACCGCGGCTGGTTGCTGCTGTTGAAGGGACTTATTGGCGCAGCGCTATTGCTTGGCCCGACGATGTTGATGGGCGGCACGCTGCCCATCCTGGCGGCGTGGCTGCAAAAAAACACGACGGATGCAGGCCGCCATTCGGCGCGGTTTTATTCCACCAACAGTTTTGGCGCGGTCTGCGGCGCGGGCTTGGCCGGATTTTTTCTGGTGCCGCAGTTCGGTATGCCGGCCACAATGAAAATGACAGCGCTGCTGAATGTGCTTGTCGGTTTGATTGCGACCGGCATCGGAAGAAGGCATCTGGCGCCGCTTCAAGTTGCGGATAAAATTTCCGCAACGCCCAATCCAGTGCCGACCCAGCCCGCCCTCCCGTCTAACCTATTCCGTTGGGGTTGCGTGCTGGTGGCGTTGACAGGCGGGGTTTCGATGGGATTGGAAGTGCTGGCGTCGCGGTTTCTGGGTCTTATTTTCGGCGCGTCGTTGCAGGTTTTCGCCATCGTGCTGATGGCGTTCATTCTCGGAATCAGTTTCGGCAGCGCACTGATTGCCTCGCCACGGCGCCAGCATTGGCCGATAAAAATGACCACGATTGTGCTGCTGCTGGGCGCGGCGGTGTTGATCGGGCTGCTGGTTTTTAACATTGAGAATCTTGCCGCCCTTTATCTTCACACGCAAAGGGGTTTGCCACGCACGTTGGCCGGTTACTGCTATCACCAGATCTTTGCCGCCGTGGTTTCAATTTTTGTTCTGGGTCTGCCGACGGCTGCATTGGGGTCGGTGCTGCCAGTCTGGATTCGTGCATCGGAGACCTCCAATCTGCTGGGCGACCGCGTGGGGCGATTGCTGACATGGAATACGCTGGGAGCGGTAGCCGGAGTACTACTGACCGGCTTTGTCTTGATGCCGAATATCGGCCTGCGCGGCGCGTTCGCCGCCGTCGCGCTCGTTTTGGCGGTCACGGCCATTGTCACGGCGCTGGCGACGCGGCAACGGACCGCCGCCGTGGCGGGTGTTGGGATTGGTGTGCTGTTGACGTGGGTGGCGGTGACAGGTGATGGAGATTGGCGGGACGTGTTCAGTGTCGGCATTTTTCACCTGTCCGATGCGGAGTTTGTCCAGAACGGCGCGTCTCTGCGCTCCTATATGAAAGTCTGGCGCCAGAATGTGCGCCTCCTGTTTTATGAGGACGCTGCGGATGCGACGGTTTCGGTTCAACGCGCAAAGTGTACCGATGGCAGCGAGCAGACGATTTTGAGCATCAATGCCAAACCGGACGCCTCCGCCGGGGATAATCCGGGCATCGTTGACACGGCCACGCAAATTCTGCTGGCGCAATTGCCGTTGATGGCGAAGCCGGACAGCAAGGACGTTTTCTGTTTTGGCATGGGTAGCGGCATGACGGCCGGGTCCGCTTTGGGCTATCCCATCGAACATCTGACCGTGGCGGAGAATTGCGAGCCGGTGCTGCGCGCCGTCAAACTGTTCGAGCGCTGGAATCATGGCGTGACCACGGACAGCCGCGTGCGCATCTGGCGCGAGGATGCGCGCACAGTGCTGAAACTGGACGCGCAAAAATATGATGTGATTATTGCCGAGCCTTCCAATCCCTGGATGGCCGGCGTTGCCAGTGTCTTCAGCCGCGAATTTTATCAATTGGCCGCCAGCCGGCTCAAGCCGGGCGGCATCATGACACAATGGTTTCATATGTATGAAATGGACGACGACACCTTGAATCTGGTTCTGCGCACCTTCGGAAATATTTTTCCATACATGGAGATTTGGGACGTGGGCGGTGCGGATGTTGTCCTGCTGGGTTCGAGCCTGCCATGGAAATCCGGCCCGGAAATTTACCAACGCGCCTTGGCCCTGGATCGGCCGCGGCACGATCTGGAATTAATTGATTTGCCGACACCGGCGGCGATCCTGGCCAGACAATTTGCCTCTCAACAAACGGCTTTTGCCGTGTCCGGCCCCGGCCCGGTTCAAAGTGACGACGTTCCCATTTTGGAATACGCCGCGCCGCGCGCATTTTATGTGTATCAGGGACGCCATGGAGTAGTACGGCTGCTGCGCTACGATGAGCGCACCTGGCAGATGGATGCCGCGCCCTTGGCGAAAAACAAGGTGCTGGCGGAATTGAGTTTGGCCGATTTGGCTTCGATTTTTGGCAAGAGTACTGGTTCGGACAACCAGGAATTGCAGTCCTTTTTGGACAAGCGCTTTCAAGGCCATGTCGGCAGTTTGACTTTTGGCATCCGCATCATGCCGTGCATTTTCCAAACGACAACGGGCAATACTCGCGTTCATGCGCCTCCCAGCGCGGCCACAAACCTGATCGTCCGCCGGCTCTATATTGCGGTGGCCGCCTTGAAAACAGAACCGGCCAAACAATTGCAGGCAGTCGAAAGCATTAAAACGATTCTTGATGCCCTGCAAAATTACAAAGCGCAGGGTTCAGACTGGTCGGCGGCCTATTATGCCGGGCTGGCCGTCAAGGCTAGTCTGCGTTTGGGAAATGTGCCGCAGGCAAAGGCCATTCTACTGCGCGGCCTGCAACTGGAGCCGGATTCGGACGAGCTCAAGTACCTTTCACGGATTCTTCCGCGCTAAAAGCTTAACTTAATTTAATTGCTGCCAGCGTCCTACGGATGCGACAGACGATAGAACAGATTTCCCGCTTGGGGCAAGTTGCTCACGCTATTGTTGACAACTGGCCCGGTGTAATTGCCCCACGTGGCGGCGCCGAGATTGCTGTTGGTTTGGAGGGTCCAACCGGTGACCGACGTTGGCCACGATATGACAACTTGGTGGCTGGAAGCCGTGATGGCCAAGTAGGGCGCGCCGGTGGTTTGCACGACGGAAATCGAACTCCAAAAACCGCCGGTCAAAGAATAAGTGCCGCCGGTCATCGCGCCGCTGGCGTCCGGCTGGCCGATGGTGCCGCTGACGGAGAACTGTCCGTTGCTGCTTGTGCCGCCGCCGCCGGAGATTTTATAAGAGGTAATCGTGTAGGATTGCGCGTGGAGTTCCGGCGCTGCCAACCGCAAGCCCGCGATTATCAAGCCAAATATTCGGATGGCATTTGTTATTTTAAGATGGAGTGTTTTCATCTTGATGCGCTCCTCTATTGGTGGTAGCCAACAACGATGGCAAAATTGTCCCAACTGCCTGGTCGTGTATCTTCAGAGGGAAATATAAGGTAATACTCTGCGGGGAAGGGTGTCGTTTGAATGTAGACATTCGTTGTGTCATAAGAGACCGACGCGAAAACGCCAAATTCGGCTTCCCTGCTCACTACAGAGGTGAACTCGGTCATTTGTCCCGCAACCATTCCAGATTCTGCATCGTTGGCCGTGCAAAGAAGTATAGGATGAATGAAGCCTGGAAACGTGCCCAGATTATGCGGGAATGCGTTACTTAGCCCTATCGAATTTATCATGGCATTTGTGATGTAAGTGGTTACAACAGCACCACCACCGCCTCCGGTTGCGGTAATGACGCCGTTGCTGATGGTAATGGTGCTGCCGTCCGGCTGGACGACGCCTAAAGCGGAGGTGGTGGCAATTGGCAACTGCGCAACCGGCACGGTGCCGCTGGTCAGTTGCGAGGCATCAAGGTTGGTGATGGCGCTGCCATCCAAGGCCGGCGCATTGCTCACTACCAGGTAATTGGCGAAATTGGTCGCCGTCACCGACAGGATGCTCAGCGTCGTGAGGCCGTCCAAGCTCACGTCGCTTTGGTCGTTCGTCAATACCGCGGCCGGCAGTTGCGCCAGCGGCACCGTCCCGCTGGTCAATTGCGAGGCGTTGAGATTGGTCAAGCCGAAGGCGTTGCCGCTGACCGCGCCGACGATAACGTTGCTGACATTGGTGGCCATCACCACGCCGGCAAAAGTGTTCGTGCCGGTGAAAGCGTTGGTACCGTTGAGCAAAGGAACATTGTCCGAAAGCTGCGCGTCGGAAACATTGCCGGTCAAATTTGTGGCCGTGGTCGCCGTCGTGGCATTGCCCGCCAGGTTGGCCGTGATGATCCCGGCGGAGAAATTCCCGCTGGCGTCTCGCGCCACAATGGTGCTGGCCGTGTTCGAACTGGTGGCCGTGTCCCCCAGCGTGACTGCGCCGCCGACGGTGGAAACGGTGATGTCCGCGTTGCCGGTCACCGAAAGCACCCCGGCGTTGCTCAACGTCGTGGCACCGCCCAAATCCACTGCGCCGCCACCGGCAAGACCGGTGCCAGCGATCACGGTAATGGAATTGTTGGCCAGTTGGCTGTTGCCCAAGGCGCCGCTCAATTGAGTGGCCGGGATGGTGCCGGACAAATTACTGGCGCTGTTGGCGAAAATCGCATAGGGCACGGGCGTAAGCTGCTGGAGCGGGGCCAGGCCCACATAATTGTCCAAGCCGTTGCTGCGCACACTGATGGCCAGCCAGGTGGGATTGCCGGTAAAGACGGCCCCAAAATCAAGGGTGGTGGTGAACACTCCGTTGGTCACGCCGACGGCGAGATTGGTGGCGGTGCTGCCGACCTGGCTGCCGCCGCTAGGCGCATTGGACAAGGCGAACTGGAAGTCGTAAAGCCCATTGGCCGGGCTGCCGTCGCTTTGGAGTTGGCCTTGATAGGAGAACGCCGTCCCTTGGGCGGCGGCTTGGTGGACGCCGGCGAGACCCGCCAGCACGATGACTAAGTATTTAATTTTGGTGTTCATATTGGATGAATTCAGGCGTACTGTCTTGAGTGCGCTGGCCACTGATGATTTGCCTTTTCCGTTTTTGACATCTTCCAGAAATAAGGTGCATTTCTGTCCGTAATTTGTTGCGTCCTGCAATTAACGATCATCCACCTATCGGCACTTCACTCAAACACTTTAGCTTAATCGGTGTCCGCTGGGGGAGCGCGCTTACCCCGAAGTCATTTCGACGTGGCCATTTTGAACCTTGACCTCACCGATCTACATCGCCTTTTAGGATCGGATCGATTACGCTTTGCGCTTTGAACTTGCCTGCGCTTACCGCACAACAACAAGAGGCCGTGGCCGCACGAGGGAATGTCCTGGTCGTGGCCGGGGCTGGCGCGGGCAAGACTCGCACTCTGGTGGAGCGTTGCCTGGCTTGGCTTCTGGAGGAACAGAACCACGGCAGCGTCGATGAGATTCTGATGGTCACCTTCACCCAGGCCGCCGCCGCCGAAATGCGCAAACGCCTGCGGGATGGCCTCGAACAGGTTCAAACAACCTCGGGCCGGCTGGCGGAACAATTGGCTTTGCTGGAAACGGCCCATATCTGCACGCTCCACAGTTTCTGCTTTGAACTGGTCAGCCAGCACTTCTACGAACTGGGCTTGGACCCGCAATTGACGGTCATGTCCAATGAAGAATCGCACGTGCTGGCGCGCCGAACGCTGGATGGCGTGTTGGATGCGGTCTATGACTCGGACCAGCCGGCGGACCTGGCCATTCAACGGTTGATCCAGGCCACGGGCGGCGATTGGGACAAACCGATCCGCGATCTGATCGGGCGCCTGCACGAGTATGCGCAGACTTTGCGCGATCCCGCGGGCTGGTTCGCGGCCCAGGAGGCCGGTTTCCTCTCCGAAGAGCCGGCGCAATGGCGGGCGTGGCTCATGGCGGAATTGAAACAATGGCGGCCCTCCTGGCTCCCGCTTTTGCAACGCCAGCCGCCGGACAATAAGAATGCCGGGCGCTGCGCCGCCGCCTTGCAAGAGCTGGGTGACAACGCGTCGCGGGCGCAATGCGCGGCGGCGCTGGCGTTGATCGGTGAGATCGACCAATTCTGGCCGCGCCCCAAAGCGCAGTGGCGCGACCCGATCAAGGAGTTTTTCGGCGAGGCGGAATTTTTGCTCTCGATCTGCGCGATGTCGGGCGAAACGGACCCGCTGGCCGAGGATTGGAATTGGACCCGTCCTGCCATGCTCGCGCTGCTGGACGCCGCCCGGCGCTTCGGCAGCGCTTTTGCCCAAGCCAAGCGCAACGCCGCCAGCATCGACTTTCAGGACTTGGAGCAGTTCGCGCTGCGCCTGCTGTGGGACCATGACCGCCCCAGCGCGATCGCCCGCCAATGGCGGCGGAAATTGCGTCTCATCTTTGTCGATGAATTCCAGGACATCAACGGCGCGCAGGAGGCCATCATTCAGGCCCTGGCGCGCGAGGGGGAAGAGGCCAACCGCTTTTTGGTGGGAGATGTCAAACAAAGCATCTACCGCTTCCGCCTGGCCGACCCGCGCATTTTTGTCAAATACAAGACATCATGGGCGGCGGGCGGACTGCCCGGACGGGTGCTTGGGTTATCGGAAAATTTTCGCAGCCACGAGGGCATCCTTGATTTTGTCAACGCCCTCTTCGGCCCGCTCATGCGCGAAGGCGTCGGCGACGTCGATTACAACCAGGACGCCCGCCTTCGGTTCGGCGGCCGCGAAGGCCGCGCCGCCATGTCGTCCACCCCGTGCGCCCGCGCCCCGGTGGAACTGCTCCTGCGCCGCCTGGGTGAAGGCGGCGAGGAGGACGATTCGGCCTCGGACGCGGAAAAAGAGGCGCGCCTGGTAGGACGCCGCCTGCTGGAGTTGCACGGCGACCCGGAGCGCCCGGCCGTCTGGAAGGACATCGTCATCCTGCTGCGCGCGCCCAGGAACAAGACCGCCGCCTACGCCAAGGAGTTCAGCCGTCTGGGCATTCCCCTGGCGGCCGCGCGGGGCGGCTTTTATGACAGCGCCGAAGTGCGGGACTTGCTGGCCCTATTGCAACTGTTGGACAATCCGTTGCAAGACTTGCCGTTGCTGGGCGTCTTGCGTTCGCCGCTGGCAGGGATGACGCCCGGCGAATTGGCGGCCATCCGCATCTCGCGGCCGCAGGGCCCGTTTTGGAATGCGCTGGTTGATTGGCAGCGCCAGGAGGCCAGGAAAACGCCCAGCTCCGTTTCGGCGGAGAAGGCGGCCCGCTTTTTGCAGCGCTGCCGCCTCTGGCGACGGTTGGCGCGGCAGGAGGCGGTTGCGCCATGCCTGGAAAAAGTGATGGACGCCACGCATTACGCGGACTGGCTGCTGACCCAGGAGCGCGGGGAGCAAAGGCACGCTAACCTGGAGCGTTTGCTTCAGATGGCCCGGCAGTTCGATGCCGGCCGCGGCGAGAGCCTGCCGCGCTTTCTCCGGTTTGTCCAAGCGCAGCAGGAGAGCGAGGAAGAGACGGAGCCGGCGCCGCCGGCAAGCGACGCCGTGCGCCTGATGAGCATTCACCAAAGCAAAGGGCTGGAATTTCCGGTGGTGGTGGCGGCCGACCTGGGGAAAAGGTTTCATTGGGGCGACCTTCGCGCTCAGATTATTCTTGACGAAGAATACGGGCTTTGCCCGCAGGTCCGGCCGCCACAAGGCTTTCAAACCTGGCCCAGCCTGCCTTTTTGGCTGGCGCGGCGCCGGCAGAAGCGAGAGATGCTCGGAGAGGAAATGCGCCTGCTCTATGTCGCCCTAACCCGCGCCGAGCAGCGTCTGATCCTGGCCGGCACGGCTTCGCGCAAGAGCATCGGGGAAAAATGGCCCAAACGCGCCCAAGCTGGAGCCGAAACGGCGGAAATTCTCGCCAGCGCCAGCTATTTGGATTGGCTCGGAAGCTGGCCCCCCGGCGCCGCCAATCTGGAGAACTCCGGCCAAAACGCCTTTTTCACTTGGACGGTGTACGACGATGATCATCCCTGGCTGGCCCCGCCCGGTGAAACCACGGCGGAAGCCGCTGGCGCCAACGGCGAGCCGGATCTTTCGCCCCAGGCGCGCGACCGCCTGGACTGGCTTTACCCGTTTCACGGCGATGCCGCCATCCCCGCCAAAGCCGCGGTATCGGATTTGCGGCGCGAGATGGCGCTCGCGGACGAAGAAGAGTCGCCGCCCTTATTTATAGTGGACAAGTCGTCGCGTTCGAAGGACGGGTCCTTGACGCCGGCGGAAATCGGTTCGGCGCACCATACGCTTTTGGAGCGGGTGGCGTTGGAGCGGGCGCAGACGGTTGAGGGCCTGCGGGAAGAAGCTGCCCGCCTGCGCCGGGAAAACCTCCTGACGCCCGAACAATGCGCCTGCCTGGATTTGGAGGCCTTGGCCGCCTTTTGGCAGTCGGCGCCGGGCCGTCAACTATTGGGACGGCTGCCTGCTTTGCGCCGCGAGTTGGCCTTCACAGCGCGCATGGACGCGGCGGAACTGGCGCGTTTGGGCGCGGTGGAGTTTGCGCACGCGGGCGCGAGCGAGTTCGTCGTCGTGCAAGGAGTGATTGATCTGGCCGCGATTTTGCCTCACGAAATCTGGTTGCTGGATTTCAAGACGGATCATTTTCCGGCGCGGGAATTGAGCGAAAAGATCAAACTTTACCGTCCGCAGATTGAGTTGTACTCGGCGGCGATCAGCCGGATACATAGGCGGCCCGTGACACAGCGTTGGCTGCATTTCCTGGCCCACCGTCACACCGCGAGCGTCTGAGCAAGTCTTCAAACAATCCGCGGGGGCACTTTATCTTTGGCAGCATGAGCGAGAATGGTCAGGCTCGTCGTCAAGGCCCATAACACGGCCGCCACATAGAGACCGATGCTGGCCAGCGGCCAACGCACGTGAAGCCACACTTTTAATAAATTTTGCAACGGGTCGTCCAGGGCCGATTGGGCCGAGGCGGCGCCTGACAGCCACCATTGGATCATTGGGATCGAGGTCACCAAGCTGAGTATCATGGCGAGAAAGACGGCCGCCATTTGCCAATAGCCGATGGCGTAACCGGCGGCCAGCGAACCTGATCCGGCCACGGCCAGATTGGCGGTGAAGCAAGCCCAGGCCTCCGCACGACTGAGCGCGCGACGTGGGCGAAGCTTGAAGGAGCCTTTCATCAGCGCCATCCTCTGCTACCACGTCCAACGAAAATGACGGATACTCCATCCGCCCGGCACGATAAGGAAAAGGGGCAGCAGACAATGCGAGAGCAATCCAATGATGGAAAGAATCAATCCGGCCAGGGCCATCTGCCGGCTGCTCTTGGAGGGATAGTCCTGGCGGCGGCTTAAGATAATAATCGAGATAATCAGGCCTAAAACGCCAAAGATCGAACCGCCGCAGCAGCACACAATGGAGAGGATGCCACAGATCAGCGCCGCCGTCGCCATGCTATCAGCCTGCGCGCCGGCCGCGGAGCGCGGCATGTTCACTGGCGGCGGGACGGCGAACTCGGGAAATGACGACAGCGGTTTCCAATCGGTGTTTCCATCAAGCTGGACCAGCGTGGCCAGATTGACCCGCCCCTCGGCCATCCATTGGTGTAGCTGGGCGGCTGTGACCGGACCATAGATTTGTTGATCGCTGCCGATGACCTTGTACATAAATCGTCTTTACTCTAGCGACCGGGGTGAAACGGCACATTGCGCAGGATGCCGAATAAAACCAGCGCCCCTGCCAGGAGCCAGCCGAAGACCGGACGGGTCACAATGCCGGGCCACTCCCTGCCCGTGAGGGCGCGCACAGCCTCGCGCAATCCCAGCCAGAGCGCCACCGGCAGAAGCGCGACCAGCAACGCGTTCAGACGCCAGGCGGCGGCGAGGTGGCCGTGCGAGAGTTGATGCGCCGCCCGCAGTCCGCCGCAACCCGGGCATTGCAATCCTGTCACTTCATGCAGGGTGCAGACGGGGTAAAAACCGGCTGTGGCCGGATCGAAAAAAAACAAAACCGTCACTCCAGCGGTCACCGCCATGGCCGCGGCCGCGACCGCACCGATGCGCCAGGGCGAATGAGCCTGCGGAGTCTTCATGGTTTCACTGCTGCATTGCGTTCTGGATACTTTGCGCAAACTGGGGGGACAGAAAGAATAACATCAAGAACGAGGCGCAAACAAGAATCGCCACAATTCCCATAACGATGCCGGCAATGGCGAATCCACTGCCGGTCAACTCAGGATGATTTTTCAACTGCGACAAGGCCACCATCCCCAGCACGATGGCCACAGGAGCCGCAAAGCCGCAGCAACACAGAAGCGAAAGGATGCCAGTGATCATCGACCACACCGCCATCTGGCTATTGGCCCGTTGCGCCTGCGGCGGTTTGATCGGAACGGAGGGCGTTGGAGCCGGCGGCGGCGCTTTGGGCAAGACTCCGGCGAATTCCGGGATTTCCGCCATGGCCTTCCATTCCGTGGCGTCGGCGGCCTGCACTTTGGTCTGGCTGTTGACGCGTCCCTCGGCAATCCACTGGCGAAGTTGGTCGGCGCTGACGGGCCCGTACTCCTTCTGGTCCGCTCCGATAATTTTATACATGGCGGCAGGATGCCCCAATGACTCGACCCGTCAAGTTCAGTACGCCAAGGCTCAGTATGCGATGAGCGCCTGCAGTTTGGCCCAGGCTTTGCCCGAATCGATCAATTCCGCCGCCAGCGCCCAGCCCTCGGTGAGGGAACGGCATTTTTCGGCGACGAACAGCGCGGCGGCGGCGTTCAACAGTGTCGCGTCGCGCCTGGGCCCGCGATCCTGGCCGCGCAACAACCGGCGGATCACCTCCGCGTTGTCCTCGCGGTCGCCGCCGGACAAATCGGCCAGCGTGGCGGGTTGAATGGGAAAATGCGCGGGCAGGAGCGACGAGGTCGTCAGGCCGCGGGGCTGATAGAATTCGGCCACGGTGCTTTCGCCCAGCGTGGACAATTCGTCCAGGTGTCCGTTTGGGACTGAGCCGCAAACGACCATGCCGCGGCGCAAGCCCAGCGATTGCAACACTTCGGCCAGGCGAGGGCACAGGTCTGGGCGCGGCACGCCGGCCAATTGCAGGGCAGGCCGGGCTGGATTGAGCAGCGGACCGAGATAATTGAAAATGGTCGTTTGCCCGCGCTCGCCGCACCAGCGGCGCGCCGGCGCGATTTGTTTGAAAACCGGATGATAATGGGGAGCGAAGAAAAAGGCGAAATCGTGCTCCCGCAACGACTGCGCGGCCCGCTCTGGAGTCAAGTCGATCTTTATGCCCAGCGCCTCCAGCACGTCCGCGCTCCCCGCCTGCGAGGTGACGGCGCGGTTGCCGTGCTTGGCCACCGGCACGCCCGCCGACGCGGCCAGCAGCGCCACCGTGGTCGAAATGTTGAACGTGTTCAGGCGATCCCCGCCGGTGCCGCACACGTCCAGAATCTGCCGGGCTCGCGTCTCGGCATCGACCGGCGGCTCGACCGCCAGGCAGCGCAAGGCCCGCGCGAACCCCGCGATCTCCTCTGTCGTTTCGCCCTTGCGCGTCAGGGCGATGAGGAAGGCGCCCTTGGTTTCGGCGCTGGCGGCGGCGCCGGCCAATTGCGCGACGGCGTCGCCAACCTGTTGCTCGGTCAGCGCTTCATTGCAGGCAAGTTGTCGGGTCAGGGCATCGAGCACGAGGAAAGAGTAGGAAGAGCGGGCCAAGTTTGCTAGTACTCAGTTTTGCATCCGATGACAGCGGAAGTTTTATCCATAGAAACGCCGGCCCGGTTCGAGGAGGCAGTCAGGAGGGCGGGGGCGTTGTTGCGCGCCGGGCAACTCGTGGCGCTGCCAACCGAGACGGTGTACGGCCTGGCGGCCAACGCCTGGGATGAGGAGGCGGTGCGGCGCATTTACCAGGCCAAAGGAAGACCGGCGGAAAACCCGATCATCGTCCACGTGGCCGGCCTGGAACTGGCGCGCCGCTGCGTGCGCGCCTGGCCGTCGGCGGCGGACCAATTGGCGGCGGCATTCTGGCCGGGGCCTTTGACGCTGGTTCTGCCGCGCTCGGAGGAGATTCCCCCACTGGTGACGGCGGGCGGCGCGACGGTCGGCGTGCGCTGGCCGAGGCATCCGTTCATTCAGGCCGTTATCCGGGCCTGCGGCTTTCCGCTGGCCGCGCCCAGCGCCAACCGCTCCACCGAACTTTCCCCCACCACCGCCGAGCACGTCCGCAAGAGCCTGGGCGCAAGCATCCCGTTGATCATCGACGGCGGTCCGGCCCATGTGGGCATTGAGTCTTCGGTGCTCGATCTCGCCTCCAGCCCGCCGCGATTGTTGCGGCCAGGCATGATTTCCGCCGAATCGCTCCAAGCCGTCCTGGGGGAAGGCGCGCTGGAAATCGGCGGCGCGCCGCCAGCCATCGTGCGCAGTCCGGGCCAAGGGCCTCGTCATTACTCGCCCAAGGCCAGACTGGTGGTGCTGTGCTGGCGCGACGAAGCGGATTTGGCGGCGCAGGTTTCCGCCTTCGGCCTGGCGCGGGAAAAAATTCATCTTGTCACGCACAGCCGCGTTCCGTTGCGGGAACATTTCGGCCGCGTCGCAATCGTCCCGCCGGACGCGGAAGCGTGCGCGCGGGCGCTTTACGCCGAATTGCATCGATGCGACGAGGCGGGGGCGGAGTTGATCATTGTCGAGGCGCCTCCGCCGGGCGAACAGTGGCGCGCGATTGCCGACCGCCTGCGACGAGCCGCGCATGGCTGACCAGGATGCCTCGCGCGGCCTCATGGCTTGTCCTGTAACTGCTCAGGCACCTCAAGGGGCTTGATTATCTTGGGAGCGGTTTTCTTGAAAAAAGCGATCGCCACCAACAGCAAGACGATTACCAGAAAGAAGCCAAAAATAGCCTGCCACACGATGAGTTTTTTGCTTTCGCGGCTCCGGCGATGACGCCTTCTGCGGCGATACCGAATCTCACCGGGTTGCCCGGCGGTGGCCGTTTCGGAGGAGGAGCCGCCCGCCTGCGTCGTGGGTTCGCGCTGGGGCTGAGAGCGGAGGGTGGATTCGGGCGCGCCGGCTCCTGCCGGAGGAGCCGTCTTGGTCAGACGGGGAAAAGCGACGGCGAAAGCCTCCCACGAAACGGGTAATTTTCCAAAATCACTTCTCTGATGCGGCCTGTCCTGCCCCGCTGGCACCAGCAAGGACCAAGTTGATTGCGACCGGATTTCCCGCACCGCTTCCCGGTACTCATCGATCCCCTCCGGCGCCACGGCGTCGGTCAATGTCGAAAGAGTGGTCGTCACCGTCCAATTACCGGCCAGCGTCTTGCGCAGCCGGCTGAAGTGCAACCAGGCGTTTTCGATCGTACGCTCCTGCACGATGGCCGGCGGCAGCGCCAAACAATGAACCTCCAGAATATGCACCATGTGGGAGGGATGCGGCAGCGCCAGGGGACTGTGACGGACCGCCGCAACCGGCAGCGGCAGCAGGTTGGCCACAACTTCCGCGGCCACTTCCAGCTTGCTCCAACTCGACGGCGCATCCTCTTTGAGAAAATTCTTGATCTCGAACACCTCCGCCAAAAAAAACTCGTTGTCCGTCCGGTTGTCGTGATGTTCCAAGTCCCCCATCCGTTTCACGTCCGTAAACCGGTCCACGCACATCTGCCACCGCCTCCGCGCCATGCCCTCGGGCCCCAGCCTCTCAAACTCCCGGCGCAACTCCTCCGCATGGCGGCCCCGCGCAGCGATCACAATGCCGAAGATCGACGGCGCGCCCGAGGTGTCCAGCAGCACCGATTCCTGGATTTGATACACATTGGATTCCAGCGCGGCTTCCGGCGCTCGGATCAGGTCCGAACCGGTCCGCGCCACCGGCAGGCCGACGCCGAAATCGCCAATGGCCCGATTGAGCGGGCCGCCGCCCTGGCCTTTGGCGGTGGCATCGACCCAGCGGCTTTCGCCGCGGGCCTGTTATTCGACTGCCAGGTGGTTTAAAAGCGAGGGCATGGGTAGCAAGCCGGCCAGGGATTTGCGAAATTTAGTATTGACTAAAATCAGCCGCGCCTCCAGGCCTAGCTGCT
>PLIU01000488.1 GCA_003140095.1 Verrucomicrobiales bacterium
TTATTTAAGGATAAGCTCTAAGTAAAAGTAAGCCGCAAACTGGAGGAAGCAGAAAATCGGAAATAGGATCAACACGAACGCCACGAGTTTCGGCGCAAGCGGACGGAGTGGACACCAAACGAAACACGCCGTGCAACAACAAGCAACAACTAAGGCGATAATAACACCCGGTAATTGCACATAACCAATTGCTGTCGGCGAAGAGAATCCCGCCGCGACCGGAATGCCAAGCAGTACGCAGGTGATGCTCAGGATCACGCATCTCCAACTCTGCCAGCACTTGCCACTCGTTTCTGTTGATTCATTCACGCGTCCGGTCCCCAAGTCTTCTTATGCGACGGCGACTTCGCATATTGAAGTCCGCCTGCGACCGAAATCGAAAGCCGTAAGCCGTTCATAATCAACGAAATTACCCCTGAATATACAACTCCTACCTCCTGTATTGCAAGGAAAGACTCAAATCGAGGGGACTGTTGAAGCGAGCATACAATTCCATTTAGCGCAAGCAGGCCGCAGTCTCTTACACTTATTGCGGTCAAGGGAGTGGTTGCATGACAAATTCTTCTGAACTATCAGCCTACATCGCCGGTTCCAAACATTGAAAGCAACACCATCCTCGACGGTAGGGCAGCACTCTGTCGGCGCGTGACTAAAGCTGGGGCCCGCCAATTCAATCACGGCTCGACGGAGTTGCTCTACCGATTTTGAACTTGCACAGTTTGTATTCTGTATTCGCATTTCCATCCAAACGTGGTAGCGTATTGTCGTGTGCCGCTCATACGGCTGTTCTTTGAAAGTGTGCAGAAGGGAAAGGGGAGAAAGCTAAAGGCTGAAGAGGGCGGAAGCATTAGCGAAGGCAATGGGTCAAATCCTATCAAACCAAATCAAACCGGATCAAACCAAATCAAACCAGGGGAGGGCGTGAGCAAAGGGGCCGTTTTTTTGGACAAACAGACGGCCCGAATTACGCAAGTTGTTGATTTCCAGTATTATACTGGTCATTTTCACCTCCTTTTTTGAGGTGTTTCAACCGGTTCGGTCAAACTGAATCAAACCTGTGAGGCGTAAGTACCTATGGCACACGGAGTTGCATGGGAGCGGAAATCGGGTATGGCGGGGTTTTGGATTAGGATTATGAAGGACCAAGGATGAATAAGGTTACCAATCAAGGTCAATCAAACCAAATCAAACCTGTGAGGGGGAAGTATCTATGGTACATGGAGTTGCACGGGAGCGAAAATCGGGTTTGGCAGGGTTTGGGAGTAGAGAATAAGGATTGTGAAGGACCAAGGATGACGAAGGCCACCAATCAAGGTCAATCAAATCGAATCAAATCGAATCAAATCGAATCAAATCGAATCAAATCGAATCAAATCGAATCAAATCGAATCAAACCGAATCAAACCAAATCAAACCTGTCAGAGGCAAAAACGGACTTGCCGGAGGCGAAAGAGGGCGGCGAAAAAAAGGCCGGTCAAACCGAATCAAACCCAGTCAAACCAGAAAAGGAGGTTTGACCAAGGTTGAACAGGAATTCGGAGCCTTGGGCAAGGATTTGGACATTTGGACAGGAATTCAACCTTGACTAGGGTTCATGGAATGCGTTAATTCAAAGGAGAAAGGTGTTTGGGCAACAAAGTCCAAAAGGCAGCGGGAGATTGCTTTCCCTGACCACTGTGCCAATGCTGAATGTTCTTGCCGGCCTAACATTTCCGTGTATCTCCTTGAGTGAGGTTGCCATGAGGAGGTCAGGGCAAGCAAAACAGGGCAACCAAGAGGAGGACACATGAAACTGACTCTCGTGCATCAACGATGGACGATTGAGCGGCCGGTGGAAACTGCCATCGTCAACAGCGAATCGAACAGCGCAAAATTCCCGCAAATTCTCAATCGGCCCCGTGCGATTTGGGCGATCGCTGCCGCATGGGCCTGCGCCCTTTTCCATGTTGGCTGGACGGACTCGGCCAACGCAGCGGGCTTGCAGGTCGTCAAGGGGCGCGGGCCAAAGGCAGCGACCACGCAGCCGGCAGTCGGCCGCTTGGACCCTTCCAGCCGACTGGATTTGGCGCTGGGCTTGCCGTTGCGCAATCCCGAACAATTGAAGACCCTGCTGCAGCAGATTTATGAGCCGGCCAGCGGGAATTTCCGGCACTACTTGACGCCCGAACAATTCACCGCCGACTTTGGGCCAACGGAACAGGATTATGAGGCGGTCAAGGATTTCGCCGCCGCGCATGGCCTGAAAATGGTTGGCACCCATGCCAACCGCACGATGGTGGATGTCAATGGAGCGGTGGCAGACATCGAGAAAGCCTTCCACATCAAACTGCGCCTGTATCGGGACCCGCGGCAAGCGCGCGTATTTTTCGCTCCCGATGCCGAGCCGTCAGTTGACTTGGACACGCCGCTGGTGGCCATCAGCGGCTTGGATAATTATGTGGCGCCGCATCCGAACCTGCGCAGGATTCCAAAATCGTCCAGCCAGAACGGCCATCCCCTGGCCGGTTCGGGCAGCGGCGGCACCTACATGGGCGGTGATTTTCGAGCCGCTTATATGCCCGGCGTCACGCTTACCGGCGCCGGCCAATCGGTCGGACTATTTGAGATGGACGGCTACAGTGCCAGTGACATTGCCGGTTACGAAAGCGCGGCCGGCCTGTCGAGTGTAAGGCTGACGAATGTGTTGATAGCTGGATTTAACGGCAGCGCCAGCGAGGAGGATGGCGCCGACGAGGTGACCCTGGATATCGAGATGGCGATCTCGATGGCTCCGGGGTTAAGCACTGTTTTGGTTTATGAAGGGCCGCCGCCGACGCTGTATGCCAACGTCAATACGTCCCCAGTCACCACCACCCACGTCAATGATATTCTCAACCGGATGGCCACCGACAACAAGGCCGAGCAACTGAGCTGTTCATGGGGGTTCGATATTAACGCGACGACCGAGCAAATCTTCCAGCAGTACGCCGCGCAGGGCCAAAGCTTCTTTCTGGCCTGCGGCGACGACGGCGCGTTTGTCGGAGCCGTTGCAGAGCCGGCGGATGACCCGTACGTCACCGTCGTTGGCGGGACAGAGTTGACCACCAGCGGCCCTGCTGGCGCGTGGATTTCGGAAACGACCTGGAACTCCAGTTCCGCCAGTGAAGGCGTTGCCGCCACCGGCGGCGGAATCAGTATCACTTTCCCGATCCCGGTTTGGCAGCAGGGCATCAGCATGACTGCCAATCAGGGATCCACGACGATGCGCAATGTGCCCGATGTATCCATGGTGGCGGACAACGTCTGGTTCTATTACGGCGGAGAGGGCAGCGCGGTCGGCGGGACCAGTGTGGCCAGCCCGTTGTGGGCGGGCCTGACCGCGCTGGTGAACCAGCAGGCCGCGACCAACGGCCACGCATCCCTTGGTTTTGCCAACCCCGCTCTTTACGCCATCGGCAAGGGCGCCAGTTATGCTTCTTGCTTTCATGACATCACAACCGGAAACAATACCACACCCAGCAGTCCGCACGAGTTCTACGCCGTGGCTGGTTATGATCTCTGCACGGGCTGGGGGACGCCCAATGGCAACGATTTGATCCAAGCCCTGCTGTCGCCGCCGTCGGAGAGCCTGGTGATTACTTCGCCGCTTGGCTTCACCGCCAGCGGCCCGATTGGCGGTCCTTTTAATGTGGCGGCGCAAACCTATGTGCTGACCAACATTGGCTCGGCCCCATTGAATTGGAGTTTGATCAGCACTTCCACTTGGTTGTCGGTTTCCTCCACGGGAGGCACTCTGAGTCCCGGCGGCCCGGCGGCCGCTGTGACCGTCTCTCTCAACACCGCCGCCAGCAACTTGCTGATCGGAAACTTCAGCGCCAACCTTGTGATCAGCAATCTGACTGATGGTGCCGCCCAGGATCGGGAATTCTTTCTGCTGGCGGGCAATGGCGGCTTTGAAACGGGTGACTTTACCGATTGGACCCTCACTGGAAGCACCAACAATAACTTCGCGCTCGCCGGCGATGACACCGAGCTGGACGGGGATGCGGTGTTGACCGGAGTCAATGACTGGCAATTCGTTCACTCGGGGCTGTATGGCGCGTTCCTGGGCCAGGACGGCTCCGTCGCTTACCTTGCGCAAACGATGCCAACCACGGCCGGCCAGCCCTACCTTTTGTCTTTTTGGTTGACTAGCGTGGCCTACGACGGCTCGACCACGCCCAGCGGCCTGGTCGTAAATTGGAACGGCAAGACGCTGCTCAATCAAACCAACCTGGGCGCCTTCGGCTGGACCAACATGCAATTCATCGTTTCGGCCACGACCCCAAGGACGATCCTGCAATTCGGCGTTCGAGATGACCCGGCTGCCGTGGGCCTGGACGACGTGAGCGTGCAACCGATCATCCCCACCGCCCAAGCGGTGACTCAAAGCGCCGGCGCCATCAACTTTACCTTTAGCTCGGTGCCGGGCCTGATGTATCAAATCCAATACACAGACAGTTTGAGTGCGGCCAATTGGATCGATTTGGGCGGCACTATAACAGCCCCGGGCAATACTATCCCTGGGTCAGACAGCTTGTCCTCTGCATCCGAACGGTTCTATCGGGCGGTGTTGTTGTCCCAATAGGGCGGCCTAGCGAAATGGGGCCACGCTGATTTGAGGCTATGGACCGTCATCGAAACTATCTTCAGACTGCCGCCGAGGGAGAACAATTCCAGGCCCGTATTTTGCGGGCCAGGCAAGAAACACGAGCTCATGGCGACCTTGCCGTCGCCGGCAAAAACTTCAATGGAAGTGCGGTCAACAAGAATGCGCAGAGTCAAGCAGCCATTGGCAGCCTCCACCGGCGCCTCTTTGCCAAGACAGCTCAGCGTCCTTCTGTCGGAGGAGTACTTGACAGGTTCGCCTCCGCACTTGAGGCCAAACTCCTTGGCGCCGGCGAGGTTTGCCTGCAACTGAATATCGAAAAGGCCGCCTGAAATGTCTTGGAGAGGGTTCTCGCCTGGTCTGACAATCAGATTTTTCCAGGTCTGCTTCTTGCCATAGAGGCTTTTGATCTCTTTGACCGGCAGCCGGCAAATCCTAAGCCCTTCCGGGAACGAGTGAAGTGTCAGGTCACATGGAAAGGTCATCTGCTGGTTGAAGGGCATGTCAGGATATTTCCCGCCGTTCATCCAGGCAATCTGCACGCGGCGTCCTGGCTGTCCGGTGATGTCGCCCCAGGATTGCGTGGCGTAGAAGTTTGCCCCAAGGTCGCAGGGCAGTTGGTCCGTCTCCGGCGTGAACTTGGCGCCATCGAATTCTCCGATCGAGTATCTGCCGTTACCCCGCACCAACACCCATTTCTGGCGATGGAGATTGCCATCGACCGGAAGCTGGAACATGTCGGGACATTCGTAGCTGTAGGGAAGGGAGACATTCAGATCCGACCAGTCGAGCAGATTCTTGGAGGTAAAGAAGTGATACGACCCTTCGTCGGAGAGCACCATGATCCAGCGTTTGTCAGGCTCATACCAGAAGACCTTTGGATCGCGTTCCGGGTGAACGAGAACCGGGTTCCTTTCGTATTCCTTCCACGAGCGGCCCTTATCGAGGCTGTAGGAAACGCACTGGCTGCGGTTGTCCCAGCCCGCCCAGAAGGCCACCAAGGGCTTCGTTTTGGCGTCGGGCGCCAGCCCGGAGGTGTTGTCTTTGTCCACGACTGCGCCGCCCGATTGCACGCCCGCGCCGAAACGAAGGTCTTCCCAGAAGGCGGGTTGAAGCTCGGTCCAGTGGACCAGGTCCTTGCTCACCGCATGGATCCAACACTTGGCCCAGCGTTGAGCGAAAAGGTGATACTCGCCATCAAAATAGATGAGGCCGTTTACATCGTTCATCCAACCTTCTTCACGCAATCCGGGATTCAGCTTGTATTCGGTCCATTGCCGGGCCGAGAAATGAAACTGAGGACGGTATTTCTCTTGGTAGAGGTTGGTCCTGGAATTGTCGCCTGATGACGGAGCGCTTTCCGCCGCGCAAGCGGATGCGGCCGCAAGCAACAGGTTAACCGCCAGCCGTGAGTGGATCATGAACATCATTGGTGTTGTTTCGCGTTCGATATGAGCCATTTTGAGGCTCACCGAGAAGCTTGGCAAGACTATGCTGTTGAAGTCGGGAGAGTTTGGGTTTGAATCAGGCTCTCACGATTTGTGAACGTAATCCTGAATCTTTCGGACGGTATCCTGGATCGGCCCGATAACCCCCGTTTTGACCAGCACCACGATCAAGAGAGTGTAAAGCAGAGAGATCGCCAGATCGCGGCACAAACATTTCCGAGAATAGGGTTGGTCCTTCTCGCTGATAATTTTCGCGCCGCCTTTTTGCATGAGGACAAAGCCCAGGACGTTGGTGAGCCAATAAGCCAGAATGAGACTGGCGGTGAAGGCCGGTTTGTAGAACCAGCTTACGACCCAGGCGCAAGCCAGAGCCAGCGGCCAATTGACGAAGAGGTCGTTCCACCATGAGAGCGGCGAGAGCATGTAGCCGATGAAGGCCAGAGTGCCGCCGGAAACCTTACGTTTTGTGATCCGCAACTTTGCCATGCAAGAAAAAAGGTTAACAAAGCACGGCCTTGACCGCCACCATTGCGCTCGGATTTCGCCAAGCGCATCATCACCTCGGATGGCTGGTGGCCCGGTTTGAGCAGGCGCGCAACATCGAATTTCTTTGTGAAATCTGTAGCCGTGCAAACGCAGCTTCCATCCAACGAAATGTTCATTTACCTTTGCCGAATGATGCTGACCGCAAGAAAGACATCCTTATTGGTGGCTGCTTTGGGATTACTAAGCCTGGAGTCTGCCACACTATCCGCTGACCAACCGGGATTGCTGATGGAAGAGTTTGTTTTCGAGAGCGCGCCTTTTCCAGAATGTCACGCTTCCACCATCGTCGAAACCAAGGAAGGTCTGGTGGCGGCATGGTTCGGCGGCAAACAGGAGAAAAGCCCAGATGTGGGAATATGGCTCTCCAGGCACATCGACGGGAAATGGACCGCACCGGTGGAAGCAGCCAATGGCGTGCAAAACCCGAGCCAACGTTTTCCTTGTTGGAATCCAGTCCTTTTTCAGCCTCGCCAAGGCCCGCTGATGCTCTTTTATAAAGTTGGACCCGATCCCCAAAGCTGGTGGGGCATGCTCAGGACCAGTTCCGACGACGGTAAAAGTTGGTCCAATCCGCGTCGCCTGCCGGAGAACATCCTTGGACCCGTCAAGAATAAGCCCGTGCAACTGGCCAACGGCGACATTCTCTGCGCTTCGAGCACCGAGCAGGCGGGTTGGCAGGTTCATTTCGAGCGCACTGCCGACCTTGGCAGAACCTGGAAAACAGTTGGGCCGATCAACCAGCCAGATAAAATCGGAGCCATCCAACCCAGCATTCTTTTCCACCCGGGCCATCGCTTACAGGCAGTTGGGCGCACGCAGCAAGGAAGAATCTTTGAAACCTGGTCTGAAGACAACGGCCAGACCTGGGACAAAATGACTTTAACCGAACTGCCCAATCCCAATTCCGGCATTGACGCCGTCACGCTTCGGGATGGCCGTCAACTCCTGGTTTATAATCACAGCGCCAAGGGCCGCAGCCCGCTCAACATCGCTGTGTCGGTGGACGGCAAACATTGGCAGGCCGCGTTGACCTTGGAAGACGAGCCGGGCAAGGAATTCTCCTACCCGGCGGTGATTCAAACGAGCGATGGCCTGGCGCATGTTGTTTACACCTGGAATCGGAGGCGCATCAAACACGTGGCAGTGGATCCGGGCAAGCTGGAGTTGAAGCCGATGGAGAATGGAAATTGGCCCCAGTGAGCAAATGTCCTTGATGGAGTATGCGACCCGCAAAAAGGCGGATGAAGCGTCGAACGCTCAAGCGGCTGCGCCCTGGCCATCAGCCGCGCCACCATCACCATGTTTACGTCGTACTGCTCAAGCCGGCAGTAGGCAGAATTCGAAAAGTTCGCGCTGAAAACCCGAAGCGAGACTCCAAGCAGCCGTGCGTGTATGTTGGGATGACTGGCCTGACGCCGGCGGATCGGTTCGCCAATCACAAAGCCGGCATCAAGGCCGCATCGGTGGTCAAACGCTACGGCCTCCGCCTGCTGCCGGCACTTTACGAACATTTGAACCCGATGCCGTTTGAGGCGGCAGCCCAAATGGAGAGGGATTTGGCGGAGGATTTGCGCCGGGCTGGTTACACGGTCACGGGTGGGCATTAGCCCAGCGCGAGCAACCTCGCCGCAACCCTCAAAGCCTGTGCTCGATCCTGGTGTTTCCATTTCACCTCGGAGCCGCAGCCACGATCTCCTCCGGGCTGGGCAATTTCGGGAAAGGCGCGTGAGGTTCGGTCTGATACCAATAAGCAACGCTGTAATAATAGTTCCCGCTCTTGAAGGGCGGACTGCCATTGCCCTGCTCGATGAGGAAGCGAATGGATTTGTTGAACACGACCGGATCCGGAATGTGCCAGCGGTAGGCGGTGGTATAAGGTTCTTCGAGAATCGTGACACCAAAGTAAGGGAAACATCCCGCTCGCAACCCGTAGGATTCGCCAAAATAGTCTTCCGACCCGGTGCCCTGCATCGCGTGCCGGCCATCGATATAGACGATTTCATCCCCTTCGC
This sequence comes from Verrucomicrobiales bacterium, assembly GCA_003140095.1. GTDB lineage: Bacteria > Verrucomicrobiota > Verrucomicrobiia > Limisphaerales > Palsa-1400 > Palsa-1400. Next base: position 8,634 of record PLIU01000488.1, read on the forward strand.
CCCACCAACCGCCATCGTTGTTTTTGACGCTCAAAACACAGCCGAGCAAATGACCGCGCCCTGTGGCCTCGAGGATGGTGTAAGGTCCCACAGGCGGCGGCGTGCCTTGGCGATATTGCGCGTGGAAGTACCCCTGATCCTTGGGCGCTTTAGTGTAGCTGCGGTAATTGACTTCAAACCAGTGGGTGCTCGGCTTTTTGCCCAGGTTGGTAATCGTCAGGCGCGCCGAGTGCTTGAAGGGCATCGGGATGTAGCAGTTGCGGGCAGCGCCGCTCGCGGCCGGATCGGTGAGTTTTCCGCGCCGGGCATCAATGGCAAAGAGGGCCGAGTTGTACTTCTCAGTCAGGCCGAAGCCGACGCCGAAGAAATCGCCGACCGGAACCTCGACGCTGGCCTCGCTTTCGCCGTCCCAGTAGGCACGCAGGATGTGGTACTGGAGATGATGCGATTCGCCGCTGGTGATGTTGTCGCGGAACTGCGTGATGCACCCAGGCCCGTGAATATCGGCCAGGACGAGGGTCTGGCCGGGGTCGAGCACCCGGAAATCGTCGTTGCCCCCGGTCGGATCAGCCGAAGAGATACGGTGGGATTGGAACTTGTGGAGAGTGGGCAGGTTGTCCAGCGCGAAATCCTGGGCTTGGGCCAGCAAAGCGGCGCAGAGAAAAAGGACGATCCAGCTTCGTGAATTCATCGGACCAGCGTCTTTGGAAATGAGCGTGGAAGCAAGCCAGCGATTCTGGAAGGAATGCACTGGCCTGCCTTCATGGGCTTGACAACCGTCCGAGGCCAGTTAACAAGAAAGATGTGAATCGTTATCGTTCCCGAACCTTGTGGGTCTTGATCATTCTGGGTTGCCTGCCTTGGTCCCTTGCCAGCGCCGATGACAAGTCCGACCGTGAAGAGCAGTTGCCACCCTTGATTCACGCCCACGCCCACAACGATTACGAGCATCATCGCCCGCTTTTCGACGCCCTCGACCACGGGTTTGCCAGCGTCGAGGCGGATATTCATTTGGTGGACGGCCAACTTTTGGTCGCGCATGACCGGAGCCAAGTCAAGCCGGAGCGCACGCTGCAATCCCTTTATCTCGATCCACTGCGCGCCCGCGCCAAAAAATTCGGCGGGCGAATTTATCCCAACGGCGATCCCACCTTCTACCTCCTCATCGACACCAAGTCCGATGCGAACGAAACCTGGCCCGTGCTGCGCAAAGTCCTCCGTGACTATTCCGATCTGCTGACCAAGTTTAACGGCGGGGAGATTGAGTCGAAGGCTGTGACGGTGGTATTGACTGGCAATCGGCCCCGGCAACTGTTGCCCAACGAGTCCGTCCGTCAGGCCGGCCTGGATGGAGAAATGCCCGACCTGGACAAGCCCAACCCCAATGGCATTTTCCTCTGGATGAGCGAAGACTGGAGACATTTCTTCAAGTGGACCGGCAAGGGTCCCTTTCCGCCTGATGAAAAGGCCCGTTTGCAGGACATTGTCACCAAAGCCCACGAACGAAAAATGAAAGTCCGTTTCTGGGACGCGCCCCAGTCCGTAAACTTCTGGAGTGAATTGCGCGGCGACGGCGTTGACCTGATGAATGCGGATGATTTGGCCGGCCTGGAAAAGTTCCTGCGCCAGAACTCCGGTTCTTCTTCGCCATGACCATCTCATTCTTTCGCCTATTTTCACCTCTTTTGAATTGCCTCCCGGCACGAAATCCCTCATCATTGAGGCATTAAACAAAAAAAAGACGCTCATAGTTAATCGTGAACACATTGCTCATTCCGCCGGAGAGGTTCACCAATCGCATCGACGATTTTGGTTTCGAGTTCCTTGCCTTTGAAAACCGCAAACTGGCCGCCGGCAAGACTTTCCGCGCCGGCACGGGCACGCGTGAATTGGGCATCGTCCTGCTGGGTGGCGTCTGTTCGGTAGTTTCGTCCGAAGGGAAGTTCCCTTCGTTTGGCAAGCGTTCGGATGTCTTCGCCGGACTGCCGTACACGCTTTACCTGCCGGTCGCGACGGAGTTTGAACTGACAGGCGAGACTGATTGCGACATCGCATTCTGTTACTGCCGAGCCGAGGAGCGCCACCCGGCCAAACTCGTGGCGCCCGAGGAGGTCACCGTGGAGATTCGCGGCGGGGGCAACGCCACGCGCCAAATCAACCATATGATACGGCCGAGCTTTGCCGCGCATCGCTTGCTGGTTTGTGAGGTCTATACGCCCAGCGGAAACTGGTCAAGCTACCCGCCCCACAAGCACGATGTCCACGACCCGCCGGGCGAAGTGGACCTGGAAGAGATCTACTATTACCGGATTGACCGTCCCGAGGGGTACGCGATCCAAAGAGTATATACGAGCGACCGCCGCCTGGATGTGACGCTCACGGTGCGAGACGGCCAACTGGTGCTCATTCCGGAGGGCTACCATCCAGTGGTCGCGGCGCACGGCTACAATGTTTACTACCTGAACGCACTGGCCGGTTCGGCCCGTTCCATGTCCGCCTCGGACGATCCAGAATCCGCCTGGGTGCGGTCCACGTGGACGAGCCAGGACCCGCGCGTGCCGCTGGTAAAATAAGGAGTTTTCTTATGAACAGAACGGATCTCACTCCCTTGCAACAGACTGCGGCGATTGGCGGGAATGACTATTGGAACGATTCGTGTTCGGTGCAAGAACTTCGTTATGCCATCGCGAACGGGGCCGTAGGAGCCACCTCGAATCCGACCATTGTCCTTGGCGTACTGAAGAAGGAGTTGGCGGCCTGGCGGGGTCCGCTGCTGCGAATCATCGAAGGGAATCCAAGCTGGACCGAGGTGGAAGTGGCCTGGAAGCTGATCGAGGAGATGGCGTTGAAGGCGGCGGAGGAGCTAAGGCCGATCTTCGAGCGGGAAAAGGGCCGCAAGGGGCGCATCTCGATGCAGACGAACCCGACCTTTTATCGGAACGCCGAAGCGATTGTGGCACAGGCCATGCATTTCCACGGGCTGGCGCCGAACATTCAGGTGAAGATCCCTGTGACGCGCGCGGGCATCACGGCGATCGAAGAGGTCACGTCTCGCGGGGCAAGTGTGAACGCCACGGTCTGCTGCACCCTGCCACAAGCGATGGCGGTGGCCGAGGCCGTCGAGCGCGGGCTCAGGCGCTGGGCGGCGGCGGGCCAGGACATCTCCAACATGACGCCGGTCTGCACCATTATGATCGGGCGATTGGACGACTGGCTCAAGGTGGCCGCCAAGAAGGACAGCATCGTGTTAACGCCCGGACACCTCGATTGGGCGGGCATCGCCGTCATCAAGAAGGCCTACGGCCTCTATCAACAGCGCGGCTTCCAGACCCGCCTGCTGGCGGCGGCCTACCGCCACCACCTGCATTGGTCGGAGTTGATCGGCGGCGACATCGTGCAGACGATTCCCTACGAGTGGCAGCTTCTGTTCAACCAGTCGGACGTAGAGGTCAAAAAGCGGATGCAGATTCCGGTGGATCCGGCGGTCGTGGGGGAGCTCTACCGGAAGTTCGCCGATTTCCGGCGCGCATACGACGAAAACGGAATAACCGTGGAGGAGTTTGACCGGTTCGGAGCCACGGTGCGGACGCTGCGTACGTTTATCGGATCGTATGCGGAACTGCTGGCGTGCGTGCGCGACTTCATGTTACCGGATCCAGACAAGCCATGAGTGAATTCACGAATACAACGAAACGGTTGACGACGGCACAGGCCATCATCGCCTTCCTGAAGAACCAATACGTGGAGCGCGATGGCCGCCAACACGCTTTCTTCTCCGGCGTCCTCGGCATCTTCGGCCACGGCAACGTGGCGGGCGTAGGTCAAGCCCTGCTGGAAAACCCCGACCTGCCATACATTCTGGTGCGCAACGAGCAAGCGGCTGTTCACATGGCCGCCGGATACGCCAAAGCGAACAATCGCCTCAAGGCATTCGTTTGCACCTCCTCCATCGGACCTGGCGCCACCAACATGATCACCGGCGCGGCCTTGGCCACCATCAACCGGCTGCCCGTGCTGCTGCTGCCTGGCGATATCTTCGCCCGCCGCAACGTGGCGCCGGTCCTGCAACAACTTGAATCGCCTTCCACACAGGACATCGGCGTGAATGACTGTTTCAAGCCCGTCTCGCGCTACTGGGATCGCATTTACCGGCCCGAACAGATCATCACCGCGCTGCCCGAAGTGATGCGGGTGCTCACGTCACCATCCGACTGCGGCGCCGTCACCCTTTCCCTGCCCCAGGACGTTCAGGCCGAAGCCTACGATTTCCCGGAAGAGATCTTCCAGAAACGCGTCTGGCTGATCCGCCGCCCCGAGGCTGACAGCCTTTCCTTTGATCGCGCCACGAAGGCCATCGCCCGGAGCCGCAAGCCGTTGATCATTGCCGGCGGCGGTGTTCTGTTTAGCGAAGCATCGGATGCGCTGGCGGCATTCGCCGCTCAGTCGGGCATACCCGTCGCCGAGACGCAGGCGGGCAAAGGTTCTCTGCCCTACGACCACCCGCAGTGCGTGGGCGCGGTCGGCGCGACCGGCACGCTGGCCGCGAACCGTCTGGCGCGCGAGGCCGACCTGGTGATCGGGATCGGCACCCGCTATTCTGATTTCACCTCCGCCTCGATGACGGCCTTCCAGAATCCGGACGTGCAGTTCGTCAACATCAACACGGCCGAGTTCGACGCCTACAAAGTCTCTGCGATTCCCGTTGTGGCGGATGCGCGCGTGACACTCCAAGCACTGACCGCCGCGCTGCAGGAATTCAGAACGAACAGCGATTACGTCGCTCAAATCGCCGGGTTGAAACAGGCTTGGGAAGCAGAAGTGGACCGGCTGTTCCATCTGAACACCCAGCCCAGACCCGCCCAGAGCGAAGTGATCGGGGCGATATGGGAGGCTTCAGGCCCGCGCGATGTGTTGCTCTCGGCGGCGGGCAGCCATCCAGGGGACCTGCACAAGCTCTGGCGGACGCGCACGCCCAACGGCTATCACATGGAGTACGGCTATTCCACGATGGGCTACGAAATCCCGGGCGCGCTGGGCGCCAAGCTCGCCGATCCCAGCCGCGAAGTTTATGTCTTCCTTGGCGACGGGACGTATTTGATGATGCCCTCGGAAATCGTCACCGCCGTGCAGGAGCATATCAAGCTCATCATCGTGCTGGTGGACAACAAGGGTTTCGCCAGCATCGGCGGGTTGAGCCGGTCGCTCGGCATGGGCGGCTTCGGTACCAGCTACCGTGAACGGTCGCGCACCTCAGGCAGGTTGGATGGCGATTTTCTGCAAGTAGATTACGTCGCCAACGCCCGCAGCCTCGGCGCGCACGCCATCAAGGCTGGCTCGCTCCTGGAGTTCAAGGCTGCGCTCGAGGAGGCCAAGAAGATGGACCGTATCACGGTCGTCGTCGTCGAAACGGAGCCCGGCGTGGGCGTGCCCGGTTACGAATCCTGGTGGGATGTCGCCGTGCCTGAGGTCTCGCAAAGCGAAGATGTGCGGCAGGCGCGGGCGCATTACAACAAAGCGCGCAAGAAAGAACGCCACCATCTGGCCACCGTCAAGAAGGGTTGACATTGGAGGCGCCCATTCCAACCTTGCGGGAATAACGTATGCCCAAGTTTCTGGTTGGAAACGCTCCTTGTTCTTGGGGCACTCTCGAATTCGAAGGGACTGGCGGCGGCCAGATCGGCTTCGGCCGTATGTTGGATGAACTTGCCGAAACCGGCTATGGCGGCACGGAACTCGGCGATTGGGGCTACATGCCGACCGACCCGGCGGCCTTGCGCGGCGAACTGTCCAAGCGCGGCCTGGTGATGCTCGGCGCCTTCGTCCCGGTTGCGCTTAAAGAGCCTTCGGCTCTCTCTCCGGGTATCGCCAACGCCGTCAAGACAGCCCGCTTGTTGGCCGCCGTCGCAACCGATCCCGCACCCTATCTCGTCCTGGCCGACAGCAACGGTACGGTGGCCAAGCGAACCCAACGCGCCGGCCGGATCACGGCGGAAGACGGCCTAAGCCCAGCGGACTGGAAGGTCTTCGCTTCCGGCGCGGAAGCGGTGGCGGGCGCCGTTTTGGCTGAAACCGGCTTGAAGACAGTTTTCCACCACCATTGCGCCGGCTACATCGAGACAGACGACGAGATCGCCACGCTGCTCCATCTCACCGATCCTCGCCTACTCGGCCTGGTGTTCGATACCGGCCATTACACCTACGGTTCCGGCGGCGCTGACGCCGTCAAGGCGCTGGACCATTTCCGCGAACGCATCTGGTACATCCATCTCAAAGACTGTCACCCGGACATCGCGGCCAAAGCGCGCGCCGAAGGATGGGACTACTTCCAAGCGCTGCGCCACGGCATCTTCTGCGAGCTGGGCAAGGGAGCGGTCGATTTTCCGGGCCTGCTGCGCCGCCTCGCCGAATGGAACTACCAAGGCTACATGTTGGTCGAACAGGATGTTCTGCCCGGCATGGGTTCACCCAAGGAAAGCGCGCGCAGCAACCGCGACTACCTCGCCTCCATCGAGCACAACTTCACCCAACCGGCCGGAGGGTAATTTCCGTGAGCACTCACCCACTGAATATCGGATTAATCGGCGCAGGCCGCATCGGCAAAGTCCACGCCGAGACGCTCGCCTTCCGTGTCCCGGAAGCCCGGACGCTCTGCCTCGCAGATTTGAATCCTCACGCCGCCGAGCAGGTTGCCGCCCGCTACGGCATCCCCGCGGTGGTCGGTTCCGCGGACCAGATTCTGGCCGATCCCGCCATCGCAGCCGTCCTCATCTGCTCTTCCACGGACACGCACGCCGATCTCATCGTCCGTGCCGCTCAAGCCGGCAAGCATATCTTCTGCGAGAAACCAATCGCCCATAGCCTGGCCCAGATCGACGACGCGCTGGCCGCTGTCCAGCGGGCCGGCGTCAAGCTTCAGATCGGTTTCAACCGACGATTCGATCCGAATTTTGCCCGTATCCGCGCGGCGGTGGCCGGCGGCGAGATCGGCTTTCCGCGCTTGCTGCACATTATCAGCCGCGATCCCGCGCCTCCGCCGGTCTCCTACGTGAAAGTTTCCGGTGGCATCTTCCTCGACATGACCATTCACGATTTCGACATGGCCCGATTCCTGATCGGTGACGAGGTTGAAGAGATCTATACCGCGGCCGGTGTCATGGTGGATCCGGCCATTGGCGAGGCTGGCGACTTGGACACAGCCCTGATCGTGCTGCGGTTTCGCCACGGCGTCATTGGTATGATTGACAACTGCCGGCAAGCCGCCTACGGGTACGACCAGCGCGCCGAAATCCTCGGTTCGGCCGGCAAGATCGCCACCGAGAACTGCTACCCCAACCAGGCCACCCTCAGCACCGGGGACTGCGTGCGGAAGGACCTGCCGTTTAACTTCTTCATGGACCGCTACACCGAGAGCTTCACAAACGAAATCCGCTCTTTTGTCCAATCCGTCCTCCAAGACAAGCCTACGGCCGTGACGGGCCTCGACGGCCGTGCGCCGGTCGTCATGGGACTGGCCGCGCGGAAGTCCTTCGACGAGCATCGCCCTGTGCGGCTTGATGAAATCCACTAATTGGTGGGAAGCGCTTCTAGTTTTTTGACCATACGGAACCCTACTCCTTCTGATAGACGCGCACGTAATCGATCTTCATCGTCTGGGGCAGCATGGCATCGCCAGTTCCAACGCCGCCACGTCATCTTGCCGTTGCCGGCTCTGCGATTGGTTGCCTGCTGCTGGAAATACCAACTTCCGAGGACTGATTTCACTATTTTACTCAAGATGCAACGAATGAAAAATCGGGGATCGGCCTTAAGGTTTATGCCGCATCCGCCGATAAGCCGTTATGGGGACCGCCGATAATGAATTTAACCTTGGCAGTCGTCTGCACTGCTTGAGCCGTTTACGCGTTGCTGAGGGTCGGCTTTTTCTCTGCAACAGCGGAGGATCTGGTCAACGCATGCGACCTTTAATGACGTTGCCTGTGTTCTGGCGGCAATTTCTTGTCTGGTGGCAGCAGGCCGCGTGCATTGGCCTGGTGATGGTGGAGCTGCCTGAATTGAACGCGCAACAGACGAACGCCCCCGGTTCGGCGCCGGCGAGGGATGACGGAGCGGCGGCCTATAAAAAGTTGAGCCTTGAAGATCTGATGAACTTGGATGTGACGTCGGTGGCCAAAACGCCGCAGCCTTACGACAGAGCTCCGGCGGCGATTCAAGTCATTACGGGAGAGGACATTGAGCGGTCGGGAGCATCGAGCATTCCCGAAGCATTGCGGCTGGCGGATAATCTGGAAGTGGCGCAGGTGAACGCCCACGATTGGGCCATCAGCGCGCGGGGGTTCAACGCCAACTTGGGCAACAAACTCCTGGTTCTGATGGATGGACGAACTGTTTACACTCCGCTTTACGGCGGTGTTGAATGGAATGTGCAGGATTATTTGCTTGAAGATATTGATCGCATCGAGGTGATCAGCGGCCCTGGCGGCACGCTCTGGGGCGCCAATGCAGTCAATGGTGTGATTAACATCACCACCAAAAGCGCCGCGGACACGCAGGGACTTTACATGGAGGCCGGAGGCGGTTCGGAGTTGCAGGATTTCACCGGGGTGCGTTACGGCGGCACGCTGGCCTCCAATGTTTATTTTCGAGTCTATGCTAAATATTTCGACCGCAACAGTGAAATCTTTGCCGATGGGAATACGGCTTCTGACTCGTGGGGCATGGGCCAGGGCGGGTTCCGCGTGGATTCGGAAGCGTCTCCACAAAATCATCTGACGTTGCAAGGTGATTTTTACAGCCAGGGCGAAGACGATGGGTCCACAGGCCATGAAAAGACAAGCGGCGGCAACGTCTTGGGCCGCTGGTCACATACTTTTTCGGGGGATTCCGATATGAGCCTGCAATTGTATTACGACCGGACGTATCTTTCCGTGCCTTTTGCGGCAAGCCCCGCGGCTCCCCCTTACTACACAGGCTTTCCTGCCGCCCCCCTGGTTGACGAGCTTGACACTTACGATTTAAATTTTCAGCACCATTTTCAACTGGGGGAGCGCAACAATGTTGTGTGGGGACTTGGTTATCGGTTCACGCATGAAGTGGATGAGGATCTTTCGGTGGTGCGCTTTTCACCCCCCGTTCTTGACCAAAATTTGTATAGCGGTTTTGTGCAGGACGAGATCAAGCTCCACGAGAAGCTGTTCCTGACTCTCGGAGCCAAACTCGAACACAATGATTTCACTGGATTCGAATTGGAGCCGAGCGCCCGTCTGCAATTGAACGTGACCGATAAACAAATGTTCTGGGCGGCGGCTTCGCGCGCGGTTCGGACGCCGTCACGTTATGACGAGGACTTGGAGGTGGTTACCGGCCTCGTTAACCCTCCTCATCCATATCAATTCCCGACCGCCTTTTTGGAGGGTTCGCCTAATTTCGTTTCCGAGACGGTGATTGCTTACGAGTTGGGCTATCGCGCGCAGCTTGGCGCAAAGGCTTCCGCTTCCATTTCCACCTTTTATAACGACTACCATGATCTGCGCAGCGTATCTGCCACCCCTACAAACGCCACCTACACTTTCCCCTACCCTGACATTTTCCAAAATAATCTGGAAGGTGATACTTACGGCTTCGAGGCAAGCGCGAACTATCAAATTCTCGATGGGTGGCGGCTGCACGGCGGTTACGATCTTCTCAAGGAGGACATTCACGTGAAACCAGGATCCGTGGATGTCGATGGGGCGCTCAACGAAACAGCCGATCCTCAGCAGCAGTTTTCGTTGCGCTCTTCCGTGGATCTGTTGCGCAACGTGGAACTGGACACGATGTTTCGCTGGGTGGATAAACTGACCATGGACAGTTCACCGACTGGCGGGCCGATCGCTGGAACCGTGCCGAGTTATTGTGAAATGGATGCGCGCCTTGGCTGGCGCGTCAACAAACATCTCGAATTATCCCTGGTGGGCCAGAATCTATTGCATAGCCACCATGTCGAATATGGATTCCCGAATTCGTCCAAGGAAGCGATCGAACGGAGCGTTTACGGCAAAATCAGCTATCACTGGTAGCCAAAGCGCAACATGTTTGAGCGATTTCCATTTGGCCGGTGTTTTTGTTTGTTTTGCATCTGGCTTGTCTTGAGCCCGTGCGAGGCGCGCGCACAGACCAAGGAATATCAAGTGAAGGCGGCGTTCCTGCTGAACTTCGCCCAGTTTGTGGAATGGCCTCATGCCGCCTTTTCCGGACGCGACGTGCCACTCTGCATCGGTGTTCTGGGCGACGATCCGTTTGGTCCTGCCTTGGAGCAGATTTTAAACGGGGAAAGCATTGGCAACCATAAACTGACCATACGGCGAGCCAAGCGAATAGAAGAATTGACAAGCTGCCAAATAGTTTTTGTCTGCTCATCGGAGCATAACCGCATCCAGGAGATCTTGGCCAAACTCGACTTTCATCCAGTGGTGACCGTGAGCGAGGTCGCCGATTTTGCCAAACAAGGAGGAACGATCAATTTTTACCGGGAACAAAACAAGGTGCGATTTGAAATCAGCACCGCGTCCGCCCTGAAAAGCGGTGTGAAAATCAGCTCACAACTGCTTCGTTTGGGAAAAATTGTCGAGCCATCTCCTAACCACAAATAAAATGACGCCACTGCGAGACATGCCCATCAAGCAAAAAATGACGTTAGTCATTCTAGTCACTTGTTCGGTAGTGGTGTTGCTGGCCTGTGCAGCGATGGGGGGTTATCAAATTTTTCAGTTTCGCACGCGGCTTATGCGGGAAACTACGGTACTGGCGGATGTCCTGGCCAACAACACTCAAGCGGCATTGGCCTTCCGCAACGAGAATGATGCGAAGGAGACGTTGCGCGCGCTCGAGGCGGAACCCTACGTGAACTCAGCCTGCCTTTACTCCAGCGATGGGATGTTGTTTGCCGATTACAGCCAGTTGCAAGGCAAAGCAACGTTTCCCGACGAGCCTCCGGCTGACGGGAGTCATTTCGAGTCCAGCAGCATGGTGGTAGTGCGCCCGGTAATGCTAAACAAAAAGCGCATCGGCACCATTTTCATTCGTGCTAGTTTACAAGAGATATACGACCGGGTGAAATTTTTAGGCGTTTTTACGGGGTTGGTTTTGCTGGGATGCGGATTAGTGGCGAGGACACTGGCAGTGCGGCTGCAGCGGAGCATTTCTCAACCCATCGTGAACCTGACCGAAGCGGTGCGGGCATTGGCGGAACGCAGCGATTACACGGTTCGGCTGCCCGAGCAGGGCCGCAATGAAACAGGTTCGTTGACGGCGGCGTTTAATCATTTGTTGGCCAGCATTGGAGAACGCGACAAAGCCTTGCGCGGCGCCAATCAATCTTTGTGTCAAAGCGAAGCTCAGGTTCAAGCGATTCTCGAGAATCTAAACGACGGCCTGATTATCTCGGACCTCACTGGCCAGGTGACGAGTTTCAATCGCGCGGCGATGGAAATGCACGGATTTACCTGTATGCACGAATGCCACCAGCTGAGCGAATATGCCAAAACATTTGAACTCTCTGATCTGGACGGCACGCTCTGCCCCGTGGAACAATGGCCTCTGGCCCGCATTTTGCGTGGTGAAAGGCTACGCAATCTGGAAGTCAAGATCCGGCATTCCCAGGGTGGTTGGCGCAAGGTTTTCAATTTCGGAGGCGCCCTCATCCACGACTCGAACGGGCAGCCGATCAACGCGGTGCTCACGGTCACGGATATTACGGAACGCCATCAGGCGCAGGAAGAAATTCATCAACTGAACAGTCAGTTGGAAATTCGCGTGCAGGAGCGCACCCGCCAACTGGAAGAGGCTAACAAGGAACTCGAATCTTTCTCATACTCCGTTTCGCACGACCTACGCGCGCCCTTGCGTCACGTTCAGGGATATGTGCAACTGCTGACCGTCGCGACGAACGGTCACCTTTCAACGGAGGCACGAGAGTATTTGCAAGTCATCTCCGACGCTAGTGACGACATGGGCCATCTCATTGACGACTTGCTCTCTTTTTCCCGCACGGGCAGGACAGAATTGAAGACCGAAAGGGTCCGTCTCGATGAGTTGGCGCAGGAGAGCATCCGGGTCCTGGAACTTGCCAACCGCGACCGCAATATCGTCTGGAAAATCGAGGCGCTGCCGGCAGTGCTGGGGGACCGTGCCATGCTGCGGCAAGTGTTCGCCAATCTGGTCGGTAACGCCGTGAAATACAGCCGCCCACGCGACCCGGCTGTAATTGAGATAGGGTGCGCCGGCGACGAAGGTGGACGAGCAATGCTTTTCGTGCGCGACAATGGTGTTGGCTTCAACATGAAGTATCTCCCCAAGCTCTTCGGTGTCTTTCAACGGCTGCACAAAGCGAGCGAGTTTGAAGGCACGGGAATCGGCCTTGCCATAGTCCAGCGGATTATCCACCGGCACGGAGGCAGTATCCGGGCCGAAGCCGCATTGAACCAGGGCGCTACGTTTTATTTCACCCTGAAACTGGCCGCGCCCGAGCAAGCACTTACCGGAAGAAATGACGAACTGTGCCTCGCCTAAAATCATACTATAACGATACAAAACTATGAAGAGCCTAAAATCCGTTCTGTTTGTGGACGACAGCCCTCGTGACACCAAGCTGGCACTTACCGCCTTCAAGGAATATGGGCTGACCAATCGCATCATCACCTTAGAAGATGGCGAGGAAGCCCTGGATTATCTCTACCGGCGTGGAGCGTTCGCGGATCGCGACGATGAACAGCCGGCCTTCATCTTGCTAGACCTAAAGATGCCCAAAGTGGACGGGATGGAAGTGCTCCGAGTCGTCAAGAGCGATCCGGCACTTAAAATGATCCCGATGGTGGTCATGACCTCCTCTCGCGAAGAGCAGGATGTAGTCAACAGCTACAAACTAGGCGTCAATGCCTTCATCGTGAAACCAGTGAATTTCAAGGAATTTGTGGACGCGGTGAAGATGGTGGGCGGGTTTTGGGCCGTTCTCAACGAACCGCCGTCGATCTGAGGCGGGTCACCCACACAAATAGGCGCTCCCAAATAAAACGCGATGCAACAAAAACTCAATATCTTGCAGTTGGAGGACAGCCCACGCGACGCGGCGCTGATTCAGAAGACGCTGGCGGAGAGTGGATTGTCTTGTGGGTTCTCCGTGGTGGACGACGAACTCGGTTTCAGCGCGGCGCTGGCCAGGGAACCGTTCGATCTCATCCTAAGTGACTACAACTTGCCCACCTACGACGGGCTTGCGGCGGTGAAGCTGGCGCATGACATGCGGCCTAAAACGCCTGTCATCGTTATTTCAGGGACGATCGGAGAGGACATCGCGGTACAATGCCTGCACCTCGGCGCGTCGGATTACCTGCTCAAGGACCGGCTGGCGCGCTTGGGGCCGGCGGTTCACCGCGCATTGGAGGAAGGGCGGCTGGGCCAGGAGCGTCAACAGGCCCAGGAGACTCTGCGCGCCAGCGAAGAAAAATTCCGCCAACTGGCTGAAAGCATCAACGAAGTTTCATGGATCACCTCCGCGGATTTCTCCACAGTCGTTCATATCAGCCCGTCCTACGAAAGGGTTTGGGGGCGCACCTGCCAGAGTTTATATGAAAAGCCCCTCTCTTTCACCGAGGCGATTCACGGCGAGGACCGCCCCGGCATGATGGCCGCCTGGGAAGGATTAATGCGTGGAGAAAAGTTCGAGCGCGAATTTCGGGTGGTTCATCCGGACGGAAAAATCCGCTGGATTCATTCCCGAGGCGCCGCCGTTCGCAATGAATCCGGCGTCATCTACCGTCTGGCCGGAATTGCCGAGGATGTTACCCAACGGATGAACCACGAGCGCCTCGCCCTCCGCTCGCAACGGTTGGAGGCCATCGGCACACTGGCGAGCGGCGTGGCGCACGATTTGAACAATGCCCTGGCCCCCATCATGATGGGGGTGGAATTGTTGCAGATGCAGTATCCCCAACAGTCAGACATCCTGGAAATGTTTAGGAACAGCGCCAAGCGTGCCACGGACATGGTGAAGCAATTGTTGTCCTTCGCCAAAGGCGCCGAGGGCGACCGCGTCCTCGTCCAGCCAGGTCGCTTGGTCAGGGAGATGGAGAGCATGATGAAGGGCAGCTTCCCAAAAAACATACAGTTGGCCGTGAAGTGCGACCCGAAACTTCCGGCGATTTTGGGCGACCCCACGCAGTTGCACCAGGTTCTATTGAACCTATGCGTCAATGCGCGCGACGCCATGCTTTCCGGGGGCACCCTCACGCTGGAGGCGCTCTGCGTGGAAGTCGATGCCATGTATGCGAGCTCCTTGCACGACGCCAAACCTGGCTCCTACATGGCGCTACGGGTGCGCGACACTGGCACGGGCATTCCGTCGGAAATTATTGATCGGATTTTTGACCCCTTCTTCTCCACCAAAGGCCCGGACCAAGGCACTGGATTGGGTCTCTCGACCGTTGCAGGCATCATCAAAGGGCACGGCGGATTCATGCAGGTTTATTCGCAACCCAAAGAAGGTTCGACGTTCACCGCTTATCTGCCCGTTGACCGTGCAGACAGTGAGACGGAACACATAATCAAAGCGGAGATACCCTTCCGCGGACTTGGGGAAACCATCCTGCTCGTGGACGACGAAGCCTCCATCCGAGAGATGGGGCGCGCGGTCTTGCAGCGGCTGAACTTCAAATCTTTGACCGCCATAGACGGCGCGGATGCCTTAATTCAGGCGGCGCAGCATCGCCATGAATTGTGGGCCATCATAACGGACCTCCACATGCCCAATATGGACGGATTAACGTTCGTGCGGATGATCCGCCGGATGCTGCCGGACATCCCGATCTTGATGACCAGCGGTCGATTAGAGGACTCCGAGGCCAAAGAGCTCAAGCTATTGGGCGTGACCAGGCAACTGGACAAACCGTTCACCGAAAGTCAACTGGCCGGGATGCTAAGAACAATTCAAGAGGCGGGCGACAACCGCCAGGCACAACTCTTTCCCCCCTGCAATGGAAACAGTCTTGACAAACGCAACGTCCACCGCGCCTACGATTAGCATCCTCATTGTGGACGATTTGCCGGAAAACCTTGATCTACTTTCCAGGCTGTTGATTAAGCAATGTGACACGGTTCGCCTTATCCGGAGGCCGGGGAACGCAGTGCGGTGATTTACACGTTGCCGGGCGGTTGCCGACGACGCGGGGTCAACCCGTTTGATTACCTGAAAGGCTTGTTCACCCGCTTGCCCGCGGCCAAGATCACCCAGATCAGGGAGTTCGCGCCAGCGACATGGGCACGCGTAAACAACAATGCTTCGCGGGACGGGTTCATGGCTGCTTGATCTCCGGTCTTCCTTGCCCGCCGTCTTGTCCTCCATATCCTTGCGAAGGAGGATCCTTCGCCTCGGTTGCGGCAATTTCCTCCCACGAAGGCGCTTGCCGGAGTTGCAAATTTCCAGCCGCGTCCGATGCGCCGATGCTATTGCCGTCTGGCGAGAAGCGCGCGCGTACCGGTTCCGCGCCTTCCAACGCGAGCACTTCCTGCCAACTCTCCGTGTCCCAGAGCATGACCGCTTGCTTTCTTCTGTTTGTGGCTGTCAGTCTCTTGCCGTCTAGTGCGAACGCGATCGAATATGTGTTGCCGCCGAGAAACCCGCTCAACGTCACCTCGGGGCGCCACGTTGCTGTGCTGTAGACCCGGGCGAAACTATCATGCGTGAGAACGGCCAAAAGTTTGCCATCAGGAGAAAAATCAGCGCTGGAAGCCCAATGCCGACCACCCAGATCCTGCTTGGTCCCGCTTTGATCAACCAGGTTCCTGAAACAAACGTCCCCGTGCCAACCAAGAGAGAGACACAATCGTTCGTCCGGCGATACCGCGACCGGACCCGCCGGCTCTGGAAAAGACGGTATCGTTCTGGTCGCAAAACACAAGACCAAACCAGCGGATGTTGCCTTTAAAATCCTCGGTCTGGAAGAACCTTACTGACGGGAAAAGCGCTAGCGGCTAAGGGATGCTCCAAGGTTTTTTGGAGCGCCAAAGACCCCAAATGTCAATATAATTTTCGATAAAGGTTATTTATTTTCACAATAAGGCAATATTTTATTCAAAATAATCCTGGCGGCGGTGTATGTTATGTGTTAGATTGTTGGGTAGGTTTTGTAAAGGGATTAAGGGATTTACAGGGCTATGCCGGCATAGCGGCATAGATGGATAATTCCGCGTATTTCTGGGGTATTCCAAAATTTTCGAGGAATTTCGAGAATTCCGACTATTTACTGCTTCCAATTTCTGCGCGCTTGGATATAAAGCCGCTGCTCTGTGCGCGGTTGATGAAAAATATTGTCTATTTCGATTTGGAGACGCAGAAGTCGGCGGATGAAGTCGGCGGCTGGGACAAAGTCCGCGACATGCGCATGAGCGTGGGCGTGACTTACAGCACCGCGCGCGGCAGTTACCGGATTTATCCCGAATGGGAGGCCAACGCCTTGATGGATGAACTGCGCCGGGCAGACTTGGTGGTGGGATTCAACAGCTTGCGCTTCGATTACGAAGTGCTGGCCGGACACAGCCCGTTCTTCGATGTTGAACAGGTGCCGACGCGGGATTTGCTGGTGGATCTGCAAAAGACGTTGCAACACCGGCTGTCGCTGGACGCCATCGCGTCGGCGACGCTGGGGGTGGAAAAGACAGGGGAAGGCTTGCAGGCCATTCGGTGGTACAAGGAGGGCAAGTTGTTGGAGATCGCCGAGTATTGCTGTTACGACGTGAAGATCACCCGCCTGGTCCACGAATACGGGGTGTCCCAAAAACAACTTCATTATCTCAACCGTTTCGGCAAAAAGCTGACCGTCCCGGTCGCGTGGCCGGATTAATACTGGTGAGCGTGTTTTAACTTTTCGCCGGCGGTTTCCTGACGGTGGAAAGGGCGTCGTTGACGGAGCGCAACTTGACGGCCAGATCCTGGGCCAGATTGCGCATGACCATCATGCCCAAAGTCGGTTCGTGCCTCACCAAGTCCGCGAAAGCGTCGCGTTTCATAACCAGCAGAATGCTGGGTTGGGTTGCCACGGCGAAGGCGGCCCGCGGCGCTCCGTCCAAAAAGGCCATTTCACCGAAAATCTTACCGTCGCCCAGGTACGCGATAACCGGCGCGGTTTCTTCCAACTGGATGCTGATCTTGCCGCGCAGGATGACGTAGGCCTCGTCGCCGTTCCCGCCCTTGGCAAAGACTTGGTCGCCGGGGCGGTAGAGCTTCTGCACAAACAGGCGGGCAATTTTGCGCAACTCCCCATCGCCCAGGCCGGCGAACATGGAGAGCGGACGCAGCAAGCCGATGATGGCCAGCCCCAGTTTCTGATCCTCAAAATTCCGGTCGATGATTTGCACGATGCTCTTGGCGTGGTCGGTGAAATCGCCGTTTTCCAGCGAGTAGGTCACGTTCAACTTGATCAATTTGACCACATCGGAGTAGCGCTCTTTGCGGCAGCAGAAGGCCGGCAAATAGGCCACCGGGACAAAGCCCAGTTGCTCCGCGCTCTTGAGCAGGCGCGGCGCGCTGGCCAGAATATCGACTTCGGTATAGACGGCACTGATCTGTTGCTGCATGACCTTGACGACGTGAGCCAGCAGGGCGCCCATGGAATCGTCGTCGCTGCAAAAGGCCTCGGTAATGCGGGCGCAACGGTCCTGCTCGTCGAAATAGCCGCTCATCCCGGCGGTGATCCTTCCCTCCCGCTGTCCCAAATACGCCCACGGCTGGCGCTCCACCGCCAGGCGCATCAACCCAAACCCACAATTAAAGCGCCCGGAAACCTCCATCGGCGGATTGGCCCCTTCGGCTTGCGTGCGCCATAGTTCATATTCAGCTATCGTCGCGTCGCAGACTTTGAGGTCCGACTGCAACGGGTAGCCGCAAGCGCCATCACGCACGACTTGGCTGCCGCGAATTTCCAGGTTGTCCAAAGCGGCCATGCCCAATTCGCTGACCTGCGGCAGGGACTCCGAGAGAGGGTTCCGTGTCACCAGGACCGAATTGGCGCCGCGAACGTAGAAAAGAATTCCCACCCGCTTCTGCAGCAAGTGTTTGAGCGGCTGAAATCCGACGCAGACGTAACCCATGCTTTCAAAAAGGCTTTGCTGCGCGTTATCCGTGGCGGCGATGCGGACGATGGCCATTTGGCCTCTTTGCGTGGCAATATCATTGACGGCGCGCAAGAGAGCTTCCGCCGAGCCATCGGCCACGCTTTCGGGCCGCGTGAGATTGCGTCCCAAATTGGCGACGGGATTGCCATTAGGCCCCCAAGGTTTGAGAAAAGAGATGCCGGCCTGGATGCGGCCAGCGGATTCGGCCACCCACGTTTCTTCGCCGTTGGCGGGGTCCAGCATGCGGCCGATCCAATTGACATCGTAAAGCTCCTTGGCAGGGTAATCGCCGCCAAGGGCTGCGAGAACCAAATTCAACCATTGGGTTGCGTCCGCCGCGGTTGCCGCTTTGATGCTAAAACCCATGAACGTCTCTTTTTTTGCAATGATCCTGGTTGACAAGGATTTGGTGCCCGCGACAGGACTTGAACCTGTACGATGTTACTCACTAGAACCTGAATCTAGCGCGTCTGCCAATTCCGCCACGCGGGCGCACCTGAATATAAAGCACTTATGAATTTCCACAAAATAG
This sequence comes from Verrucomicrobiales bacterium, assembly GCA_003140095.1. Classification (GTDB taxonomy): domain Bacteria; phylum Verrucomicrobiota; class Verrucomicrobiia; order Limisphaerales; family Palsa-1400; genus Palsa-1400. The sequence continues at coordinate 27,307 of PLIU01000488.1, forward strand.
ATGATGACGCTGTGCTACAATCTGTGCTTGATTTACGGCATGCAAGCCAATGCAATGGCGTTCAATCCGGCCGCAGACAAAGTTGCTCATAAGCATCACCTTAGTGCGGAACCAAAATACAAGAAAGTCCTGGATCAGCGCAAGCATGCAATTCGTGGACTTTGGGTTCGCAACGGGCGGTATTACGCGCAAATTACGGTGGAAGATTCGACCACTGGGATAAAACAAGTAAAGCGCGTGCCGCTGGAAGGGGCCTCCACCGACGCGCAAGCCGTCGCCAAGTTCCAAGATTTGTTGACGCAACGCCGAAAGCGTGCGCTGCCGGTGCTCAACCGCACTCCAAAATTCGCGGAATTCGCAGACCAATACTTCGACTATTACAAACAGGTGAAGGACGCTAAACGCGAAAGCACGCTTTACACTGAGCGAATTGCCGTGAACCATTGGACTGAACATTTGGGCCATTGCCCCCGCTTAAATGGACACCCCGCAAGCGCGAACTTTTCGATTCAAACCAAATTGAGCGAGTTTGCGAGGCCGCAGTTAAGGAAGCAAGAAGCAAGAAATGGTGTTGAGCTTGCCGGGTACATTCGATGCCTGGCGCATTGCGCGGCGCGAATGTCAGAGGCACTGCATCTTCGGTGGTCGGATGTGGATTGGAAGCAGCGACAGATCACCATCGGTTCGGATGGGCTGGCCAAAAATCACAAAGCGCGAGTCGTGGATTTCAATCCCAATCTGGAAGCCCAGTTGAAAGAAATGTTTGCACGGAAGGCGCCAGATTCAGAATGGCTCTTTCCTTCCCCACAGCGCGGCAGCGCGGACCGTGCCGCGAAAACATTTCGGGAAACTCTTTTGATCGCGCGGAATGCGGCAGGGTTGCCGAAATTTGGATTCCACGATTGCCGCCACTTCTTTATCTCCATGTGCGTCATGTCGGGATCGATTTCATGACGATTGCCAAATGGGTTGGGGATGAAGATGGCGGCGTCCTGTTCGGAAAGGTTTACGGACACTTGTCGAATGTCTAAGATCCTCGAAAACCCCCAACCGAAGGTGGGCTTAGTTATTGGGACTTTTGCCGCCGTACACTATGTTCATCTTGCGCTTGAGGCATGGAAGAGAAATTGTCCTGAAATTCAGGTTCTCGTCCACGATGACGGCAGTGCAAAAAGAAACGAATTGCGTGTTTTCTGCGAGTTCTATGGGGCCGCTTTCATCATCAATCAACAGCGGGGGCGCTGGACGGTCGGGGACATTTCTACTTACGTTGACGGCTTGGATTGGACCAAGGACAAAAAGCTAGATTTATTGGTCAAAATGTCGCGCCGCTTCGGCACGACGCCGATGAGGCGCTCGATTACTGTCGGGCTGCGAAAATTTACGGCTTGCGCTACCATGTCGAGGACTTTCTGAACGCCAATCAAGGAGAGGGTCGTGGGGAACCTTGACCATTCTTTCTTGGCTTCATACGTCCCTTAGGTCGGTCTGTATTTCAGGGTTTTAATGTTTCACCGTCATAGACGCTTCCTACCTAACTAAATCAGTTTGTCCAGTTTCTTTCATTACGCCAAACCTCACAAGAATACAACATCGACTAATAAGACGCTCGCACAACTAATTCTTCGCCAGGCGGTAAGTCGCAATTCAATTCTAGTGAATCGCAAACTCCATGCCCTCGACCGAAATCGTAAAAGGGTTCACATTCACAATGTGATTCACATCGATGGATCCGGAGACAAAATATGTTCCAGGTTCAAGCTTATATAAAGTGTTGAGATCGGCATGCCATTCATGAGATTGGCCAGGCTCCAACGGCGTGTTACGGTATGACGCAAATCTCGAAGAGGCAAATGCATGAGCCTTTTTTCCAAGAGGCGTCAATTCAGGCGCGATTTTATTTGAGTTGGTAACGCGAATATTCAATTCGCGCAAACCATCAATACGTCCAAAGTAGATTGTCTGTGGGCTTGCGTTCGAGAGTTTAATGGTCAATTCAGCGGCCTGGCCGCTTTGGATCGCTGCAGGAACTGTACTGACAAGTCCGTTAGATAGG
>PLIU01000094.1 GCA_003140095.1 Verrucomicrobiales bacterium
TATTTCAGCGATCCGCAATGGACCAATTTCCCGCCGCGTTTTTACCGATTGCAGATGCAATAACGCAATGGACTGACAGAATTTAGGGGCCATTAGAGTCAAAAGCGTCAAACCATAACTATGTTTGACATTCTTCAGTTCCATTCACATTCTAAATTTGAACATCGCGCTGCCGAACGGCGCGTTCATCACCAACACGTCCGACAACAACGGCAGGATGCTCTGAACGTGGCTCACCAAAAGCTCTGGAAGCAACTTTGATTCAAGCGTTTACACCTGCAGCGTCGGCAATTTCACCCCCGTGAGAGATTGGCCATCCATCGGATCTGTCAGTCGTTGAGCAATTGCACTGGAGGGACGCGCCCGCCTAGCCGTTGATTTCTCTCACCGGGCAACGCGGACGCAGGTCACCCGAACCGGCGATAACACCGCCGCTTACACGTATGATGCCATTGGGGAGGTCATCGCCGACCAGATGGGCGGAACGTGCCAAAACCTGCGGCTACCCCGGGTTGATGTTTTTTGTCATTTTGATTTCGCTTTGCCTCCGGCACGCCGCTGTTCACTCTCGCGGATCATTTCGGTGAGGTCCGCGGCAGGACGTATCTCAAACGGTCCGGCCTGCACGCCTGGATGCTTGGACATCAATTGGATGGCATGGTTCAGGTCCCGTGCTTCGAGCACGAGGATGCCACCAAGTTGTTCTTTCGTTTCGGCGTAGGGACCATCGGCGATAGACACTTTGCCATGCTTCCAACGCAAGGTGGTGGCCGTTTGGGGGCCTTGCAGCGCTTCGCCGCCAGCGAAGTGCCCGTTCTTCCGTAACTCGTCGTCGTAGGTGAAGCACTCGTCCAACATCGCGTTGCGCTCCGTTTCAGACATGGTCTCAAACTTGTTCGGTTCGATGTATCCAAGGCAGATGTATTTCATATTGTTCGTTTTATTTGTTGTTTCGACGGTCTTCGAATTGACCGTTTCAGAAGGTAGTCGGTTGGGATTTCCGGAATTCGACAATGCCCATCACTTTTCTTCGCCCAACTCCCGAAGCCGTTTTTCAAGGAACCGGCGTTCCGGTTCCAGCCGCGTGAGCGCCAAGGCCCTTTCGTAGGAAGAACGGGCCTCGGATCTCCTGGCCAGCCGCCGGCACAAATCTGCCCGCGCCGAGTGCGCGAGGTGGTAATCGGTCAACTCGCCGCGCGCGAAAATGGCATCCATCAGCGCCAGTCCGGCCGCCGGCCCATCGCGCATCGCCACAGCAACGGCGCGATTTAGCTCCACGACTGGTGACGGTTCGGCCCGCGCCAGGAGGCTGTAAAGCGCGACGATTTGCGGCCAGTCCGTTGCCGCAGCCTCGGATGCTTCGGAATGCACCGCCGCAATGGCCGCTTGAAGTGTGTAGGGACCGAACCGCCGCGATAACAAGGCCCGTTCCACCAGCGCCACCCCTTCTGCGATTTGTCCGCGATTCCACCGCGAGCGGTCTTGATTCTCCAAGAGGATCAATTCACCGGTCGGCGATGTCCTGGCCGCGCGACGCGATTCCTGTAAGAGCATGAGCGCGAGCAACCCCATCACCTCCGGTTCCGGCAATAATTCCATCAGCAATCGTCCGAGCCGAATGGCTTCACCCGAAAGATCCGCCCGCGTCAGCGACGCGCCCGACGACGCGGAGTAACCCTCATTGAACACGAGATAGACCACTTGCAGCACCGTATCCAAACGCTCGGTCAGTTCCTCCGGAGACGGTACCTGATATGGAATGCGCGCCTCGCGAATCTTTACCTTGACCCGCACGATTCGTTGGGCGAGAGTGGGCGCGGCCGTGAGAAAGGCGCGGGCAATTTCCTCCGTCGTCAGGCCGCACACCTCGCGCAACGTCAACGCCACGCGGCCCTCCGGCGACAGTGCGGGATGGCAGCAGGTGAAGATCAACCGCAACCGGTCGTCTTCAACCCTCTCGTCCACCCCAACCGTTGCGTTGCCGGCTCCGGTTTCAAGTTGTTCCGCGATCTTTTCCTGCGATGCATCGAATCGTGCTCGCCGGCGCAGCGCATCGATCGCCTTGAATCGTCCGGTGGAAATAAGCCAGGCGCGGGGATGGGCCGGCACGCCGTCCCGCGGCCAGCGTTCCAGCGCCACGGCAAAGGCGTCCTGCACCGCGTCCTCGGCCAAATCGAAATCGCCGAGCAATCGGATGAGCGTGGCGAGAATGCGGCCGGACTCCGCGCGATAAATGGCATCCAGACTTTCCCGCACCTGTTCGATGGCGCTTTTAGGCATCGACAGAAGGGTATTCGCTGGCTTGGCCCGAACCAACACGAAAGGCGCGCCTGGCTCGGAGTCAGCCCGCGTTTTGTCGGAGGATTGCAGGGCATCGCCATGGGAGAGGAAATTGTCCTCATCGCGCGCGTACAGACGGCGCGCGCGCACGATCAACCCTCGCGCCAGATCCTGATAAATGCGCCAGTCGCGGCAACGATTGGCATCGGCCAGCTTGATCAGGGGGGAGACAGAACTTATGATCAGGAAACCTAAATCTGGCGCGTATCGCCAATTGGCGGTTGCCCACCGAATTGGGTATGGGGTCAGAACAAGGAGCAAAATGAGGCAAACACCCCATGGCTTTGGGAAGACTCCGCTGTTAGTTTAGGCATATGAAAACAAAACAGAAACGGCAATTACCATTCGGTGACGTGGTCATGGCCACATACCAAGTTTGGGGATCTCGTCTGGCCGCAAAAATGTTGCGATTGGCGATCAAGGAGCGGTTGGTCGTATTTAACGGGCATCCATATTGTTTGGATTCTGCGTTGAAAGGAAGGTCGCTATGATTGAAATGAGCCATTATTTTAACCGTATCAAGATTGGGCTGGCGATGATGCTGTTGGCCATCTTGACGGGATGTGCGGGCTACGCGGACGTCGGTTACGGCGGCACGGTCGTGGTGCCTGGACCGGATGTTGGTTTTTATGGCGGTTTCTATGACCGGGGACGCGACGCGCATGTTTACAGTGATCGCGGATTTCGCAGTCGAGGCATTGCGCATCCCGGTGGCGGGAGAAGACGATGACCCTTAACTCACCAAACAGAAATAGAGCTATGAAAACTATGAAACGTTCACTTCGATTAAGGCGTTGTGCCGGCCTTTGCACCATCGCGATATGGGCTGGCGTCTGGAGTATTTTGCCGGCCTACATTTCCGTGGCGGAACCAAATGAGGCGCAATCGAAACCAGGGACTGCGCCACGGCAGTTTGCCTCCCCGGAGGAGGCCGTCAAAGCTTTGCAGGCGGCCACCGAAGCCCACGATAAGACGGCCTTGCATGAAATTTTCGGCCCGGAATTCGACCAACTCTTGACTGGCGATGCGGTGCAGGACGCGAAGAACACAGAGAGATTCGCTGCCTCTGTGGCGCAGGCCTGCAAGCCTGTGCCGGCGGGGCAAGACACGATCACGCTCGAGGTCGGCACCAATAACTGGCCGATGCCCATTCCGCTGGTCAAAACGGGCGGGCAATGGCATTTCGACACGGCCGCCGGCAAGGATGAGATCATCGCACGGCACATCGGGAAGGACGAACTCCACGCCATCGGCGTTTGCCGCGCTTTCGTGAAGGCGCAACAGCAGTACGCCAGCATGGACGCTGGCCCGGATGCCTCGTATGCGCAGAAATTCATGAGCACGCCAGGTAAGAAGGACGGCCTTTATTGGCCGCCTGCGGACAACGAAGCGGCGAGCCCGTTCGGGCCTTCGGTGGCGGAAGCCCAGTCCGATGGCAATGTCAATCATACCAGCACGGGTCCGCAACCAGGGTCATTTCATCTGGAT
>PLIU01000186.1 GCA_003140095.1 Verrucomicrobiales bacterium
GCCACCACCAGCGGCTGGGTCACCCAACGGCGCGGCGGCTTCCCCAAAACGGGCGACACCCTGACCCTGGGCGCGTACCTTTTGCGCGTCGATCGCACCGAAGGCATGAAAGTTGCGCGGCTCACGTTGACGCGCCAACCCGAACCCCCCAAGCCTGCGGACTAGGCCGCCGCACTTTTTGCAAATGACTTGATGAATGGCTTGCTTGATGATAGATTTAAATATCATGAAATGGTCAAAAACTAAACTAGCGATGGTTGCTGGAGTGGTTTTAATTCTGGCAGCCGGGACATTGATGGTGACGGAAACAATGGTGCCAAACGTGCCTTTTCAGCAGGAATCCATCACGCGCATGGACCAAGCCAGAAAGTGGGCGCTGGCTTTCATCCTGTTCGCCGATGCCCATGGGAATCAACTGCCGAATGATTTTGCGCGGTTGAAAACCATCAACCCGAAAGATGGTCTTTCAGATTCAAATTGGGTGATTGTATCAAGTGGTGACCTGAACGGCTTTCCCCATCCCTTGCCGGGAGAAAAGACCGCTGGGTAATCAAAACAGCTGAGGTCACGCACGATGGACAGCCGTGCCGCCAAGGTCGGCCATTCGTGAGCCGCGAGTGGTGAAAAGCGCTGAAGGTTTGCCGCGACCTCACGCAAAACGTAGTTACTTGCCTGCAACTCCCAACCCATTGCCGATGCAAGGTCAAAAATGGCGCGCGACGCGCCCGTCTTCTGGCCAGCCGCAGCCAGCGCCACGCTGGCAGCAAGGAACAATTTCACGTCCCATCCCGGAGACGGCGCATGCTCTCTTCATCTTCCGCGAGCCAGCCCTGGATTTCTTCTTCGGAGAATTGCCGGGACGCGGCCAACTCCACTTCAGCCACTGGAACCACGCGGAGCAGGAAGCGCAGCACCTGCTGCTGCTCTTGGGCGGGCAGTTTCACCGCCGCCTGCTCAATGTCCATTAACGTGCTCATCCGCAGCATATTGCCTGGATCCGCGGTGATTGGCAAGCCTGGGCGGTCGAAAGAAATTTGGGGCGGCAGAATTCAACGAACTGGTGTCATCTGACCTGAGTGCTGCATCGCCGTTACTCCAGCAATCTCAAATAAATGCACTTCAGATACTCCGCCTCGGCGAAGGTGGTCGGATGATCCGCCGCGTGGCCGGTTGTCTTCAGTTCCGCGAACCGCCGTCCGCTCTTCCGCGCCATTTCCAGAGTCAAGTTGAAGAATTCCGCCGCCGAAACGTGCGCGGAACACGACGACGCCGCCAGGATGCCGTTCCAATTCAATCGCGCTAATGCTCCCGCGATGAGCTTGGCATAGGCGCCGATCGCCTCTGCGCGCTCTGATTCCCTTTTGGCCAGCGAAGGAGGATCGAGCACAATCAAATCAAACCGGCGCGAGGCCTTTTGGCGGAGCCAGTCGAAAACGTCGGCCTGGATTATTTCATGCCCGCAGCGCGCGATGGCGGCCCGGTCCGCGTTCAGGGCGAAATTCCGCTGCGCGCCCGCCAGGGCGAGTTCGCTAATGTCAAGACTACACACCGAGGTCGCGCCGCCATCGGCCGCGTAGAGCGAGAATCCGCCCGTGTAACTGAACAAATTCAAAACGTTGCGGCCGTCCGCCAAGGCCCTGGCTTCGCGGCGATTTTCCCTTTGATCGAGGAAGAATCCTGTTTTCTGCCCGCGCACCAAGTCCGCCTCGAACCGCAACCCGTTTTCCAAAAACTCCACCGGCCCGGCCAGCGGTTCGCCCAGCAGCACTTGGCCGACATGGGCGTGGAAACGATTCGCGGCCGTTTCCTGCATATTCCGGCTGAGGCGCAATACCAGCCGGTTTCCACGCGCCAGCAAGGGCGCCAATTCCTGCAACCGGGGTAGCCAGGCCGCCGTATAGAGCTTCAAGACATAGGTGTCCCCGTAACGGTCCAGCACCAGTCCCGGCCAGCCGTCGCTTTCGCCGTTGATGCAGCGATAGCCGGTGGTCTGGCTGTCAAACAAACCTTCCCGCTGCCGGAAGGCGTCCTGCGCGCGCCGTTCCCAAAAGGGAGTGTCGATGGCCTGCGGTTTGCCGGCGTGGAGGATGCGCACGCGCATCGGCGAATCCGCATCGAATAATCCGACGGCCAGAAACTGGTCCTTGCGGTCGAAGATGACCGCCAGCTCGCCCGTTTCGCCGTCGCGATTCTGCGCGCGCAGGCTCTGCGCGAAGACCCACGGGTGTCCGCCGCGCACGATCGACTCCGCTGCCGCCGTCACGCGGAGGCGGAGGCTGGGTTTGGTCCCGGATTTGTGCCTTGAGCCTGCCACAAACCCAATGTGCCACCGTCTCGCGCCGGGGGCGAGGCAGGAAAGATGCACGCATTCGAAAACCTCCCAACAAAACCGTCACGTTTTCACCTTGGCGCGCATGTATGGTTAGAGTGAATTGTCTGTTCTACGCTCGCCGCCATCGGTCTGGCCGCCTTTTCAATAGACAGGCGGCGGCGACGGTAACATACTCCTCACCATGACAGCAACGCCAAGCCAGGGCGCCTTGTGGGCCGGGACCGCTCGTCCTGCGGCTGGTTTTACGCTGGCGGAATTGCTGGTGGTGATCACGGTCATCGCTATTTTGGCGGCCTTGTTGTTGCCGGCCTTGGGCCGGGCCAAACTCCAGGCGCTCGATACCCAATGCAAATCCAATCTGCACCAATGGGCGGTGGCCTGGGAAGATTATGTTGACAACAACGGCAATTCCTTCAGCACCGGCACCAGCGTGGGGTGGGCCAGAGGGGAATGGCTGGTGACGTTGGAAGCATACTACGGCAAAAAGCCCGACCTGCTCCTCTGTCCCAGGGCGACGTTGCGGCGCGGTCCAGGAGATCATGAGACGCAAGTCAGTCTCAACAGTCCCAACGCCGTGGATTACGGAGGCCCCTCCACCGCCTGGGCCTCGCCTTTGCCCGATCCGTCCAACCCGGCGCTCCCTGTCATCAGCAGTTACGGCGTGAATGTGTGGGTGTACAATCCGCCGGGAGACGTCTCCAATATCCAGGGCCGTCCGTCAGCCTGGAATTGGAGAAAATTCCTGGTGCCCCAGCCAGCCAACACTCCACTTTTTTTGGACGCCATGTGGCGCGGAGGCGGTCCCAATGATACGGACCAGCCCGCGGCCTTCAACGGAGAATGGAATGGCGTTGAGGCCGAGATGCAACATTTTGCCATGGCCCGGCACGCCAAGGGAGTGAATGTGCTTTTCTTTGATGGCTCAGTCCGATATGCGCGCGCCAGAGACCTGTGGAACTTTTATTGGCACAATCATTACGACGTCACCTACGCCGCCAAGAACATCCAATTTCCAACCTGGATGCAGTGATTCGGGAGGAATTCGGTGTTGACTGCCGCGCCGGCGCGATCATAAGCGCGCAATTGACGCGGACGGCGATTCTGTTAGCCTGTGCGGATGAATCTTTGCAGCGTCTGGTGTTTGGCGCCGTGGGGCGGCGATGGCTTTTTTGGCCGGCGCCCTTGCGGCTCGATGCTGTTTTAGAATATCGCTTCTAAACTTTGTCGCAGCCGCTCCCAGCGGCCTCCTTGCCGAATCAACAATAATGATATGATCGTCGTTCTCAAACCGGAAATCTCGAAAAAAGACGAAGCCGCCGTGCTCAAAGAGATCAGAAAACTCGGCTATCGTCCCCACGTCATGCGGGGGATTGAGCGCGTTGTCATCGGCGCCATCGGCGATGAACGCACCCACCAATCGCTGGAAACCCTGGCTTCCTGGCCGCAGGTGGAGCGGGTCATCCCCGTGCAGAAGCGCTTCAAACTTGTCAGCCGCGAAGGGCAAAAAAACAATTCCGTTATTACGGTCCGCGGCAATCCCATCGGCGGGAAGAAATTCCAGGTCATGGCGGGTCCGTGTTCGGTGGAGAATGAGTCCCAATTGCTGGCCACGGCTCATGCTGTCAAGAAGGCCGGCGCGACCATTCTGCGCGGGGGTGCCTTCAAACCGCGCACTTCTCCCTACGAATTCCAGGGTCTGGGCGAGAAGGGGCTGAAGCTGCTGGCCAAGGCGCGCCGCGAAACCGGTCTGGCCATCATTACCGAACTGCTCTCCGAACAACACACCAAGATGGTGGCTGAGTACACCGACATTATCCAAATCGGCGCGCGCAACTCGCAGAATTTCCAATTGCTCATCAGCGCCGCCAAGACGGGCAAGCCGATCCTCCTCAAACGCGGCCTCTCGATGAAAATCGAAGAATGGCTGCTGGCGGGCGAATACGTCCTGTCCAACAACAATCCCAATTTGATCTTTTGCGAGCGTGGCATTCGCACTTTCGAGAGTTATACGCGCAACACCCTGGACCTGTCGGCCATTCCCATCATCAAAAACGAATCGCATTGCCCCATCGTCATCGACCCCAGCCAAGGCTCCGGCCGGGCCGATTTGGTCACCAGCCTTTGCCACGGCGCGGCGGCCATGGGCGCCGACGGCCTCTTGATCGAAGTCCATCCCAATCCCGCCGAAGCTTGGAGCGACGGCGGCCAACAGTTGACCCTGGACGGTTTCGCGCGCCTGATGGAAAGCCTGCATCCCTTCATCGCGGCGGCGGCCCGGGAGTGAAGCGGCCGGCAGGCTGCCAATCAAGGACCCTCAACTGCACCGAACGCCGCCCGTTGTATTCGTTGACAGTCGGCGTGAAGGCGAGGTCAAAGCGGTCGCCCGGCAGCGGCGCGTCGCGGCAATTCCACCAGACGGCCTCCAGCATGGGTCCGCCGCGCGCTACGCGGAATTTGACGTGCTGATTCTCCTTGCCCATCCGTTGCGGTGGTCGCGCGTGGCTTAAGCCGCGCCAGGCCAGCCGCACCGCCGGATTTCCCTGGCCCACCGGGTCCAGCCGCGCCAGTTCCTCAACTTGTTCCAGAGTCAGCTCAGAGGACGCCACTTGCGCGTCCAATTTCAAGCGGGGCCGGAGTTGTTCCTCGCTCAAGGCGGACCGGGCCATGTCGTTGAGGCGCTGGCGCAACAGGCCGACTTGGCCGGCGTCGATGCTCATGCCCGCCGCCATGGCGTGGCCGCCGTGGCGCAAGAGCAAGTCCGCGCACCCGCGCAACGCCGCCGCCAGATCGAAGCCGTCGATGCTGCGGCCCGATCCGCGCCAACAGGCGCCGTCGCTGCCGAAGATAATGGTCGGCCGGTAGAACTCCTGCAACACGCGCGAAGCCACGATGCCCACCACTCCGATGTGCCACTCCGCCCGGCCTTCGACGATGACAAAATCCTGGGTGGCATCGAACTGCCGGCGGAGCAAGGCGGTGAGGTCGTCGCAGATCGACCGCTCGATCTCCTGCCGGCGGCGATTGCTTTGGTCCAGGCGGCGGGCGAGCGTCGCGGCTTCCTCCGCATTATCCGTCAACAATAACCTCAGGGCGTCCTGGGCGTCCTCCAGTCTTCCGGCCGCGTTCAAACGGGGACCGAGCTGGAAGGCGACTTCATAACTGCCCGCCACCGCGGCGATGGACGCCACGGATTTCAGCGCGATCAAGCCCGGTCGCTGCGTCCCATTCAAGCGCTCCAGGCCGGCGGTGACGAGAATCCTGTTTTCCCCTGTCAACGGAACCAAATCGGCGATGGTGCCCAGCGCCGCCAGGTCCAGTTGCGCGCGCAAATCCACCGACGCGGCTTCCGCCAGGCCCAGGTCGCGCATCCGCTTGAGCAGCGCGTGAACGAGCTTGAACGCCAGGCCGACCGAACAAAGTTCCCGGAACGCGCCGCCCAATTGCGGATTCACCAGCGCCCGCGCCGCCGGCGCCGGCTCTGATACCTGGTGATGGTCCAACACCACCACATCCAGGCCCCTTTCCCGCTGCCAGGCAATCACCTCGACCGCAGTGGAACCGCAATCCACCGCCAGCAGAAGCTGGGCGGGACATTTTTGCAGGCAGCGTTCCACGCCGTCGCGGCTCAACCCGTAACCTTCCTCCAGCCGATGCGGCAGGTAGTGCTCGACGCGCCAGCCCAGAGCGCCCAGCGTTTCGGTCAGTAGGGCGGTGGAGGTGACGCCATCGACGTCGTAATCGCCGAAGATCACTAGCAATTCGTGGCGCTCACGCGCGGCCAGCAGGCGATCCACGGCCGCGGCCATGTTCGGAATCAGAAACGGATCGGCCAGATTCTTAAGGCGCGGTTGCAAAAACTGCGCCAAAACCTCCGGCTCGCTCAAGCCGCGGTTGAGCAGGCATTGGGCCAGCAAAGGCGAAATCTGCAGCGCGCACGCCAGTTGCTGGCAACGTTCGCCTTGCGCCTCGGCCACTGTCCACGTGAATTTCATGCCGGCGAACCGGGTGTGTTGGCCCGTCCCTTGTCACTACGGCCGGCCAGCAAGGAACAGGCAATGGCTGCCGCCACGATCACCAGCACCACGCCTAGCGACAGGCTCGTCGGCACCTGCACCCAGTGCGCGACCAGCATTTTCAGGCCGATGACCACCAGCACGCACGCCAAGCCGGTCCGCAAATACCGGAAAGACCCCATCGCCCCTGCCATCACAAAATACAACGACCGCAATCCCAGGATGGCAAAAATGTTGGACGTGAAAACCAGGAACGCGTTTTGCGTGACAGCGAAGACCGCGGGGATGGAATCGACGGCGAAAATCAGATCGGTCGTCTCCACCGCCAGCAGCACCAGCGCCAGCGGCGTCAGCGCGCGCCGCCCGTTGGCCACGGTCACAAATCGGCCGCCGTCGAAGCCGGCGGAGACGGGAAAAAACTTGCGCGCCAAACGGATGGCGGGATTGTCTTGCGGCCGCGTCGTCGCCGGCTTGGAGAATGCCCACCGCAAACCTGTCACGACCAGGAACAGCCCCATCCAATACAACAACCAGTGGAACCTCTGCAGCAAGGCGGCGCCGGCTCCGATCACCAATCCGCGCATCAGCAGCGCGCCGGCGATCCCCAGGCTCAAGACCCGGTGTTGATTCTCCGCCGCCACGCCGAAGGAGGCAAAGATGAGGGCCATGGCCAAGACGTTGTCAAGTGAAAGGGAATATTCGACCAGGTAGCCGGTCAGGAATTGCAGGGCTTCCTCCCGGCTCCGCCATTGCGCCAGCAGGCCGGCAAAGAGGAGCGCCAGCAGCAGCCAAATCCCGCTCCAGAGCAGCGCCTGGCGCACTTTCACCACGCGCGCCGCGCGATGGAACAAACCCGCGTCCAGCCACACCCACACCAGGATGACCAGGATGAATCCCGCCCAATGCCACGCCCGGATTGGGATTGGAGCCGCCATGGACGGCGCTTAGGCTCGCGCTTTGGCGACTGGGGCTTCCTCCATCACCACTTGCGCCGCGCTCTTCGGCCGCTCGCCCTTGTGCCACCACAGCACCAGCGCGCTGGCGATGTAAATGCTCGAATAGGTCCCGGTGATGATGCCCACCAAAAACGTGAAGGCGAAGTCGTGGATCACGCCCCCGCCGAAAATGAACAGCGACAGTGTGGCAATAAACACCGTGCCGCTGGTGATGAGCGTGCGGCTCAAAGTCTGATTGAGCGCGATGTTCATCACATCCTTGAACGACCCGCGTATGCCCAGCTTGAGGTCCTCGCGGATGCGGTCGAAGATGACAATGGTGTCGTTGATGGAAAAGCCGATGATGGTCAGGATCGCCGCCACGATCGGTGCGCTGAATTGCAGTCCTGACAAGCAAAAAATGCCAATCGTCATGAACACGTCGTGGATGACGGCCAGCACCGCGCCCACCGAAAAGGAAAACTCGTAGCGCATCGCCACGTAGAGCAGAATGAAAAACAGCGACAGGAACGTCGCGATGACGGCCGATTTCTGGATTTCCAAACCCACGGTGGGGCCGACGATTTCATGCCCTTGCTGTTGAAAGCCCGCGGTCGGAAATGCGGCCGCCAAGGTATGGGCCACGTCGCCGCCCTTGCCGATCGGCGACACCACTTGCAGCGTGTCCAGATCGGCCCCCTTTTGGTACTGGATTTGGACGTCCACGTCGCCCGCCTTGGCCAGCTCCGCGCGAATCTTTTCCACGCCTATTTTCTCCTTATACGACAACGTGACCGCGTCGCCTCCGACAAAATCTATGCCCATAGCGGTTTTGCCGCGCGCAAAAACCCCGTAACACATCCCGACCAGGATGATGGTCCAGGACGCCATGAACGCCGGCTTGGCCCAGCGCATAAAGTCCCAATGCGGGTTTTTGATCAGGTGCAGCATGCCAATGCGATTGAGCCAGCCGTGCCCAAGCAGGAAGTCGAAGATCAACCGTGTCATGACTAGGCTGGTGAACAAACTCAGCGCCACACCGATGGTCAGCGTCACGCCGAAACCCTTGACCGGCCCGGTGCCTAAATAAATCAAAACAATGGCCGAGATAAGCGTCGTGCTGTGCGAGTCGAAAATCACCTTGAAGGCCCGGCTGTACGCGGCCGCGACCGCGCCCTTCATGGACTTGCCCTGCCCCATTTCCTCCCGCAGGCGTTCGTAGATGAGCACGTTGGCATCCACCGCCATGCCAACTGTCAATACTATTCCTGCGATGCCGGGCAACGTCAGCGTCGTGCCGATCGAACACATCACCCCCAGCAATATGACCAGATTCAAAATCATCGCGATGTCCGCGATCACGCCGCAACGGTGATAGTACAGCGCCATGAACAGCGCCACGGCCAGCGTGCCGTACAGCGCCGCGTTTATCCCGCTGGCAATGGAGTCCTTGCCCAAAGTCGGATCGACTTCCAACATCTGGTCGATGTTCACCGGTGTTTCCAGCGGATTCTCCAGCACGTTGGCGATGCTCACAGCCTCGTCGAAGTCCATGTTCCCGCCGGAAATAGAGCCTGAGCCTGCTATTCTCGACTTGATGACCGGGGCGCTGTAAAGCTTGCTGTCCAACACAATAGCCAGCCGCTGGCCGATGTTATTTTCGGTCAAGTCGGCAAATTTCTCCGCTCCGACGGAGTCGAATTCAAATTCAATGACCGGCTCGTTGGAAAGGGGATCTCGGCTGGGGAAGGCGCGCTTGATGTATTTGCCCGTCAGACCGTTGGCCAGCTTTTTCTGGACCTCCAGCGTCTCAATCGTGTAGGTGCCATCGTCTTTCCGGTGCTTTATCGTGAGCAATTCGTAGCCCGGCTCGACGGTGCCTTCCTTGACCAATTGCTCACTCTCCGGATGGACCATGCGGAACTCCAGGTAAGCGGCCTTGTGGATGTTCTCCCTGGCTTCGTCCTGGTTGGCTTGCGACAAACCCGGCAGTTGAATCAAAATGTGATTCACCCCCTCCGGTTGGATGACAGGTTCGGCCACCCCCAGCCGATCCACCCGGCGCCGCAGCACCTCCGCCGCTTGCGACACCAGCCGCTCCCGCTCCATCGACGAGGTCTTGCCGGAGTTGGTATCGGTGGACTGGATATGGTTGGTGTCCAGGCTGACCAAAAACTCCGTGCCACCCTGCAAATCCAGGCCGAGTTTGATTTTGCCCGCCGACTTGCGTTGCAACTGGTTCAAAATGGCGTAGGTGGGATTCTCCTCGCTCCGCACGTCGATGAACGGAAAATAGGGCCGGATGTCATTAGTCCCGATGGCCGTCTTCAACTCGGCAAACTGGCGGTGCGGGTCCGGGTCGGCCTTCTCCAGCGCTTCCGCGGTCTGGACGATTTTCTTGAAGTTGGCATCCACTTTGCCCGAGTCCGCCTCATCCTGAAATTCGACAATCAAGTTCTGGCTGGTTGGCGGATAAATCTCCCACAAAGACCACGCCACCAAAAACACAATCAACGCCCACCAATACTTAGGTTTTTTCATGCTCGCTCAACTTTTCGATTCGCTCGGTTCGCCGCTCCGTTCGATGACCTCCAGCACGGACGATTTGAGTATTTCCAGCTTGGTTTCGGCGGACCGGATGGAAAGGGTCTTGTCCTTGATCGTCAACACCACGCCCAGAATGCCGCTGCTGGTGACCACTTTGTCGCCGGTTTTGAGCGATTTGATGGTGGCCTCCAGGTCCTTTGTCCTTTTGCGTTGGGGAGCGAGGATGAAGAGCCACATCACGAGCAAAAAAATGCCCATTAACCCAAAGCTCTTAATCGTGCCACCGACGGGGTCCTGCACCATTTGCTGCGGGGGGGCAGCGTCGCGTGCCATCAGCGACTGCTGGGCCAGCAAAAGAAGCAGGGCGAAAAATTTCATCATCGTACAAAACAAGTCGAGCCGTTCACTCTATCGATTTGGCGCCGCATAGCAAGATTAAGTTTGCGCCGCCGCCCCTGGAGCGCAAGGCAGAAATTGCCCCCTGAGGCGAACCCGAACCAAGAGCGGCTTTTTCGGGAGCGCGGCCGTCCTGCCGCGCCGACTTGTCCGCCATTGCCCCGGCGGCGGCGGAAGCATATCCCATGAGAGGGCCGACGGTAGTAGGGCAGACAGCCCGCAAATGCGGGCCGCTCTGAATTTGTTCCGTCTCCGTCGAGCCGTAATTCGATTTCGTGGAAGGAAATTTGACTGGGTTTGACTGGTTTGACTGGTTTGACCGGTTTAACAAGCTTTGAACCGGTTTGACCAGGCTGCCATCCGTCGACCACTTTCCCCAACGGATTGTCCCATTTCGGGACACACCAACCACCCCGCAGGTTTGATTGGGTTTGATTTGGTTTGATTTGGTTTGATTGGGCTTGATCCGGTTTGGCCGGGTTGGCCGGGTTTGGCCGGGTTTGGCTGCGCGGCTGTGACGTGGCTTGGCTGCTTCATCCTTCATCCTTCATCCTTGTCTTACTTCGCCCCGCAGGTTTGATTTGGTTTGATTTGGTTTGATTGGGCTTGATTGGTGCCTCAGCCGGCCCCATGCGCCAGGGTCTAAACGCCAAGACGCCAAGACCCCAATACGCAGAGAGGTCAGCGCCATTGGCTCAATGCGCAACATCCGCCCGTTGGTGCCCGGGACCGGCATGGTCAGCAACCGCTTTGCGTCATTGCGCCATTGCGCCTTTGCGTTGAAAACCTCGCGCCTTACTGGACGGACCCGATTCCGCAAGCTCTCGTTAGTGAGACTGACCCGGCGCGGCCTCAGCATGACGCAGGCGCGGTTCCCCAGATGCCGCCGCCAATCCTCGGGACCGCCCTTTTTCGCACATGAGCATAAAAGTCTCATGGTAAAACGATCCTACCAATGTCGATGTCCGTCAAGTGGTCCGGCGACACCCAAATCCTCGCCCAAGGGATTTCATGGCTTGGGGGACACGCGTCTGCGTCATCTCATGGGGCGTGGGGAGTGTGCTCCCCCCGGGGATGTTTCCAGCCCGCCTTAGTTAAGCGAGGATTTGCGTTGTCAGCGCTTTCGGGGGCGGCATGGCGATTCGGGGAGGGACATGCTATTGTGTATTTGGGACGGAGCCGGTGCGGGATGAAGCTCAAATAGTTGGCGGCGGAGAGCGCCCTGGAGGAGCGCCGCGCGGCGGCGAAGGCGATCAAACGCTGGCAAAACCTTGGACTCCGCTCTGAGATCAGTGAAGGCCGAAGGGTCAGTGAGTCAGAAAAGCTGCTTCAAAGTCTGCGATCGGTTGCCTACTGCTGCAAATACCAACTTCCGAGGACCGACCATTCGGCCTTGGAAGCCGCCCGCGAAGGCTCAGAGGTGCTCCCCAAAACTCCGCAGGCGGGCGGCTCTTAGTCCCAACTATTGATCCGGCGGTCCGGGCGGCGGTCCGTCACGCGGCGGTTCTCCGGGTGGCGGTCCGTCAGGCGGCGGTGGTCCGTCCGGAGGCGAGTCTCCTGGCGGCGGTCCGTCCGGGGGCGGCCCTCCGGGCCACGCCCCGTTCGGGGGAGGGGCTCCGAGTGGCGCTCCGTCCGGCGGCGGTCCTCCGGCCAGCGCTCCGTCCGGGGGCGGCGGGCGGGGCGGAAGATACTCGTCCGGGGTCAGTTTTCCGTCGCCATTTTTGTCCAGCTTGAGCAACGCGGCCGGCGCGTTGGCGATTTCGCTGGCGTCAATAATTCCGTCCCCGTTGGCGTCCAGCGCCTTGATGAGCGGCAGCATCGGCGGATGTCTTCCGTCCGGGCCGGGCGCGGGACCGTTCGTGCCGCTGGCCCATGGCCCGATGTACTCCTCCACCGTGAGCCGGCCGTCGCCGTTTTTGTCCAGCGCCTTCAAGGCGGCGGGGGCGTTGGCGATTTCGTTGGCGTCAATAATACCGTCGCCATTGGTGTCCAACGCCTTGATGATCAGCGGCATGGGATGGCCATGCCTTCCACCCCTGGGCAGAGGCCGTTGGTCTTCCTGCTGCGAATAGGGACCGTTGCCCTGATCGGGCGGCGGGCCGCCCTGAGCTTGGGCGTTGGCGGCACAGGCCGCCAGCAATAACAACGCCCCCACGAAGCTTAATCCGTAGCGAAACCCCAGCGCAAAACCCGCCGCCGCCGGGAGCAGGACCGCCCCGGCGATGCATGATGTTCTTTTCATAATGTCTGTCCTTCTGTTGCGGAAACAAAAGCCAGACGGCCACGCGGCTAGTCTGAAGTTGCTCTTGTTTCTCATGACATAGGAATAGACCGCGGCCCTGTTAAGCGATCATTGGCCGAAGGCGGGAAAATTGTTAAGGAAGAGTTAATTCTGCCGGTTTTTGCTGAAAACGCCGGAAACATCCAGCAGGTTCTCCCCAACCAAATCGATGCTTTCCCCCGGCGCCCGTTGCTGCGCCCGCTGGAACTGCCGGACGATTTGCCGCGCCGTTTCGGCGGCGAAATACTTAACGGCTCCGGCGCTCAACTCCGCCTTGAAGATGACGATCAGCAGGGCGTTGTCGTCTATGTTGCTAAAGAGAAGGCTCAAGTGCGCGCCTTGCTGGTAGATGGAGGCGAAATGGGTCTCTCCCAGCCGCTCGGCGATGGCCTGGGTCGCGCAAAACGATCCGGCCGCCAGCGCCCCGATGGTGGTGGTGTCAAATTGGCCGACGGCACCGCGCTGATGGATGACCGGGCCGCCTTTGTCGATGACCAGCGCCAGCGTGGCTTCGCTCTTGCGCAGCAACTCGTCCAAAGCCGAGTCCATCAACTGCACGTCTTCCTCAATGAGCGGCGGGAGGCCCGGCATAGTCAGGTGGCCTTTCGCGAACCTTCGTTGATGAATTTGTTGAGCAGCAGGCGCGTGATCATGTTCAGCGACTCGAATACTCCCTCGCACCGGCAGGCCACGGCCGGAAAAGCCGGCACCTGCACCTCCCGGTTGTTGAGCAGGTAATCCAGGTACTCCACAGGCGCGACATTCGGCAGATCGCGCTTGTTGTACTGCAAAACGTACGGGATTTCGGCAAAGTTCAGTTTGAGCGTTTTGAGGTTGTCCTCCAGATTCTGGAAACTCTCCACGTTCAGCGCCATCTTGTCGTACTGCGAATCGGCTACGAAAACGATGCCGTCCACCCCGCGCAGCACCAGTTGGCGGGTGGTGTTGTAAATGACCTGGCCGGGCACGGTATAGAGCTGGAACTTCGTCTTGAATCCTTTGATCACCACCGCGTTCAAGGGCAGAAAATCGAAAAACAGCGTCCGATCAGCCGCGGTGGCCAGCGAGACGAGATCGCCGCGA
>PLIU01000354.1 GCA_003140095.1 Verrucomicrobiales bacterium
CTGCTCCTGCTGGCCGGGCACGAAGCCTGGTCGCAATCCGGCTGGATGCCCGATGCCCCCCTGCCGCTGGTGCTGGGCACGACCGGCGGGGAAATGTGCCTCGGTCAAGAATATCTTCTCCAGGCCCTGCAAACGCCGCGTTCTTTCAAGCGTCAAGCCGGGCGCGTCACGCATTATCTGGTGCAGCAGCAAGCGATCAATCTAGCCAATGCCCTCGGCCTCCACGGTGAAGTCGTCAGCCTTTCCAACGCCTGCGCCTCGGGTGCCAATGCCATCGGGCACGCCTGGGCCATGGTGCGCGAAGGCCGGGCGGAAAGGGTTTTGACAGGAGGTTACGACGCGCTCTGCCATTTGATTTTTGCCGGTTTTGACACTCTGCAATTGCTGGCACCCACGCCGTGTCGTCCGTTTGACGCTGGACGCGACGGCTTGACGTTGGGCGAAGGCGCGGCCGTGCTCGCTCTGGAAAACTGCCAATCTGCGCAAAGGCGTGGCGCGGAAATCCTCGGCGAGATCATCGGTTACGCAGCCACTACCGACACGCACCATCTCACCCAGCCCCAGCCGGAGGGAAACGCGGCGCTGGCCGCCATGCGGGCGGCCTGCGCCAGCGCGGGCGTCACGCCGCAGCAAATTGATTATGTCAACGCCCATGGGACCGCCACACCGCAAAACGACGCCGCCGAAGCCGCCGCCATCCAAGCCTGGGCCGGCGCGCGTGCCGCCACCCTGCCGGTCAGCTCCACCAAGGCCGGCGTGGGCCATTTGTTGGGCGCCGCTGGAGCCGTCGAAGCGGTGGCTTCTCTGATGGCCTTGCGCGGCCAGTGGCTTCCGCCGGAGACTTCCCTCCGCACTCCTGATCCACTTTGCCCTTTTCCAATCGTGCGCCACCCGGCTGACGCGCCCATGAAAACCGCGCTGTCAAATTCCTTCGGATTTGGCGGCGCCAACGCCTCCCTCATCTTTCGGAGGTGGCCGTGAGCCGGGTTTTTGTACATGGGCAAGGCGCGGTTTCCCCTGCGGGTTGGGGGGTGCCGGCGTTGCGGGCCAGTCTGAAATACGAACGGCCCTTGCCGCTGCAATCCGTGACGCGCCCAGGTTGGGACAAACCGCTGCCTGTGCGCGCTGTTCCGCTGCCGCCGGTCCGGCCCGCATTCCTGGCGCATCCCCGCTTGCGGCGGGCCAGCCCGATGACTCATTACGCCGTGGGTGCCGCGCTGGAGGCCCTCGGTGAGGATGCCGGCCTCATCCGTTCCGGTGGCCTGCAGTTAGGCATCGTAACCTGTACCTTGACGGGTGGCATTTCCTACTCGCGGCGGTTTTATGAAGAAGCTCTGCAAAATCCGTCCACCGCCAGCCCGATCATTTTCCCCGAAACGGTTTTTAACTCCTGCGCCAGTCACCTGGCCGCATACCTGGGTTCTTCCGCCGTCAATTACACGCTCGTCGGCGATGCCGGGACTTTCTTGCAAGGCCTCGCCTTGGCGGCGGGATGGCTGGACAACGGCCTGGCCGAGGCCTGTGTTGTCCTGGGCGCGGAGGAGCCGGATTGGACTGTCGCCGACGCGCTGCGCTTGTTTGACAGGCGGGCCGTTCACGCCAGCGGAGCGGGCGCGCTTTATCTGAAAAGCCGCCCTTCCTCTGGCGCTCCTGTGGAATTGGCCGCCGTCACCGATGCCTTTGCCCCCACGCGGACTCCGGACCGCCACGAGGCGGCGCGGAAAATGCGCGCCCAACTGCCCGTGGGCGCGCCGGAGGAATTGCTGTGCGCCTGCGAACGGGGCCACCCAGCTTGGAGCGATTGGACAGGCAAAGTGTTGGCGCCAACAGAAATCCTCGGCGAAGCATTCGCCGCCTCAGCCGCCTGGTCTTGTGTCGCCGCGTGCGACGCCATTGCGCACGATCGCTGCGCGGGCGCCAATGTGAGTATCACAGGCGCCAGCGTGCAGTCCATTGCGGCGCGCTTTGTCAATCCTCATTTTCTCAAAAATCAAGAAGGCACATTGCCATGAACACACCAGCCGATCTCAAAAACCAGATCAAGAGTTTCTTGATCGAAGACCTCATGTTGCAAATCACTCCGCAAGAAATCGGCGACGACCAGCCGCTCTTCGGGCCAGGCAGTCTCGGATTGGACTCGGTGGACGCCCTCCAATTGGTTGTCGCGCTGGACAAACGCTACGGCCTGAAGATCGCCGACGCGGCCGTGGCGCGCAAAACGATGCAGACCGTCACCAGCATCGCGGCAGCGATTGAAGCCCATCAGGCCGGTCGCAAATAGCCATTGGACGATTACTCGATGACGAGCACGTCCAGCCGGGTTCCATCCGCGCCACCGCGATAGACGCGCTGGACCGCCTTCTGGAAATCGGACGCTTTGGCGGTGGTAATATCGAGAAACTTCTGCGGATTCCGATCCGTCAGCGGGAACCACGAGCTTTGGATTTGCACCATGATGCGATGTCCGGCCAGGAAGGTGTGCAGCACGTCGGGCATCGCGAACTGGATTTTCGCGGGTTGGCCGGGTTTGAACGGCTCCGGCTTGGACAGGCTGTTGCGGAATTTACCGCGGAAAGGCTCGCCGCGAACCAGTTGTTGATAACCGGCCATGGGGACGACGCCCGGCGATCTCCGCCGCCCGCCCGCCTGCTCTTCTTGGGCCGCCTGGGGATCACGATAATCATCGGGATAAACGTCAATCAGTTTGACCACGAAATCGGAATCGGTGCCAGAGGTGGAGACGTGCAGCACGGGAGTGAGCGGCCCGGCCATGGTCACCGCGTGTTCCAGCGGCTCGGTCTCATAGGTGAGCACATCGGGCCGTCTGGAGGCGAAGCGCTGATCGCAGGTCATGTAGTCGCCGCCCAAACTCACGACGATTTCGCTCGCGACGGGCACCGGCTTGCCGGGATCGCTGACATATTCATCATACTGGCGGTCGTTGCCTGTGGGGGCGGTGAAGGAAAGTTTTCCGCCGGCCTGGAGATAAAGCGAGCGCCGGAAGGCATGGGCTGGAGGCCAGGCGTCGAAACGGCGCCATTGGTCGCTCCCGGTGGCGAAGACCCAGGCTTTTGGAATTGTCGCGTCGGTTTCTGTCTTGAGGCCGTCCCCCTTTCCTTTGAGATACTGAAGGAAGAAGGGAAATTCGATCTGCTCACGGTAGAACGGCCCGGTTTTCTCCCTGAATTTGAGGTTGCCCAGCGCATCGCCATCGCCGCGCCCCCAACTGCCGTGGGACCACGGCCCCATCACCAGCGTCGCAGCGGGGGCCCTGCCGTCTTGCGCGATGGCTTGGAAAAGCTTGGGCACGCCGCCCAGATCCTGGGCGTCGAACCAGCCGCCCACGACAAGGACCGCGGCGGTGAGGTGATGCATGTGCGGCCAGAGGGCGCGCGAGGCCCAGAACTGGTCGTATGTGTTGTGTTTGATAAGAGTGGTCCAAAATTCGTTCTGATGCTTGAAGTATTTTTCCTCGGCCTCGGCGAGGGTTCCCATGCGCAGAAAGAAATCGTATTCGTCGGGCGTTCCTTTGCTGAAGCGCTCGCCTTGCGGCGCGGACGAGGCGGAGGTTTTGGGTTTGAAGTTGACGTAAAAATCAAAATTCTCGGCCAGGAAGAACGCGCCGTTATGATAGGCGTCGTCGCCGTTGCCGACGTCGGCCATGGCCGCCTGCGGAGAGGCGGCTTTGAGGGCCGGATGCGCGTCGATGAGAGTGAAGGCGGAAAAAAAGCCGGGATAGGAAACGCCCCAGGTGCCGACGCGGCCATTGTTGTTCGGGATGTTTTTCACCAGCCAGTCAATAGCGTCGTAACTGTCGGTGCTTTCGTCGGTGTCGGCGGGACCGCTCAAATGGAGTTTATGAGCGGGCGGATCGTCGAACACGCCTTCGGATTGCCCGCGGCCGCGCACGTCCTGATAAACGAAGATAAATCCTTCTTTGGGGAACAAAGACGAAGGGCCGAGCGCGGCGCGATAATTGGTGGCGCCGTAGGGGCCGACGCCGTACGGCGTTCGCTGCAAAAGGATGGGATAGCGCTGGCTGGTTTCCTTGGGCGCATAGACGGAGGTGACCAGTTTGATGCCGTCGCGCATGGAAATCTGGTATTCGAGCTTGGTGTAATTGGAGCGGATGTATTCGCGTTGGGCGGAGTTGTTGTCAAGCCCTTGGGGCAGGGCGGAGTTGGTGGAGAGAAGAAACGCGAAGGCCAGGAGAATGTTCTTCTGACAGCGCGCGATGGCAGGGAATGGGTTGCTGACTCGGTTCATCCGCGGAAGCGTAAACTGTGGCTGCATGGGGGCAAGTTGATAAATGCAGCCACTATCGACATGGCTGCAAACAAGTCTCCGGTGAACGGAAAAGCAACCGCGCCTAAAGATTCCCAATTTTCCGCAAGAGAAGGAAAGGTTCGTTGGCGGCTTTGGACTGCGCCAGGTTCACCTCGAACTCCGCTACCCAGTCGTTATGCTCGGCCGGGTCCACCAACATCTGTTGGATGCGCCAGGTCCGCTTGTCTTCGGCCGCCAGAACGTATGTATGCCGCGCGTTGCGGGCGTTGGGATCAAGGCAAATGCGCTCATGCTCGGCGTAATAGGAATCCAGTTGCTGCCCCAGCCGGTCTGCCGTCCAAGGCCGCCCGTCGGGATCGTGCGGGGAACTGAGATGCGTCAAGGCCTGCTCGAAATCCTGGTTCACCAGCCCGCGCAGGAAACTGAAAATGCGGTTGCGGATGGCCGCCGTGAACGCCGTGGTGTCTCGCGTGATGTCGGGTTCTTCGGCGCCGGGCGGGCGGGCTTCTTTCGTTTCGGCGCGCTGGTAATTCGGATCGCGCATTTTCTCCCATTCGTCCAGGAGGCTGGAATCCACCTGGCGAATCATCGTTCCGAGGTAAAGTTCCATCTCGCGCACCTGTTCGTTCTTGGCCGCGTCGGGGACCGTTTGCGCGAGTACCTTGAAAACGCTGTTCAGATGGCGCAGCAGAACGCCTTCGGCCCGTTGCAATTCATAGTCGCGAATATAATCGGAGAAGGAGCGGAAGTTCTCGAACATCTCGCGCGCAATGGATTTGGGGTGGATGTTCTCCTGGCCGACCCAGGGATGCTTGTCGGCGAATGCGTTGAACGTGGAGTAGATGAACTCGCGGTTGGGCTTCGGGTACTCCAGTTTTTCCAGTTCTTCTATGCGCTTATCGTATTCGATGCCGGCCATCTTCATCTCCGCCATCTTCTGGTTCTTGAGCTTGTCGAGCTGCTTGCGCAGGATGAGGTCTGGGTCTTCGAGAATGGATTCGACCAGGGTAAGCAGGACCAGAGGGTAATCGGGCGCCTGCGGGTCCACCAGCGGAATCGTGTCGAGCAAATAGAGCGAGAGCGCCTGGTCCATCGAAAAATCATCCTGCAAATCCACGTTGACGCGCAGGTAAGCCCCATCCTCGGTCTTCGGCATAAACTCGATGATCTTCCGGTCCAGCAGCGAGCGGAATAATTGCCAGGCTCGCTTGGCATGCTCTTTTTTGGCCTTGGGCGTTTCGTGGCAGTCGCGAATCAACCTTTGCATCGCCCTGCAGCCGTCGCCTTTCCGGCCCAGCACGTTGAGCAGCATTCCGTGGGAAACCCGGAACCGGGAGGCCAGTCTCTCCGGGGCCGCGCGCATGAGGCGCAGGAATGTTTGCTTGTCCCAACTGACGAAGTTCTTGTCCGGCGGCTTGCGCTTGACAGACTTCTTGCCGTCTTTGGCCTTTTCGTCCAGCTTGATGTTCTCGACCACGTGCTCGGGCGCCTGCGCCACCACCCATCCGCGATCATCAAATCCCTTCCGGCCAGCGCGGCCGGAGATCTGGTGAAAATCGCGCGCGCTGAGAATGGCGGTTTTCAGCCCGTCGAATTTGCAGAGCCGTGTAAAGAGCACGGTGCGGATAGGCATGTTAATCCCCGCCCCCAATGTGTCCGTGCCGCAAATCACTTTGAGGAAGCCCTTCTGCGTCAGTTGCTCCACCAAAACACGGTATTTCGGCAGAAGGCCCGCATGATGCAACCCGATTCCGTGCTTGAGCCAACGACGGATGTCAGGCCCATACGGACTGGTGAATTTGAACCCCTCCAGCGCGCTGCCAATGGCGTTTTTTTCCTCCCGCGTGCAAACATTGATGCTCGTAAAATCCTGCGCGCTTTGGGCCGCTTCCAGTTGCGTGAAATGCACGACATACACTGGGCTTTTGCCATCACTGGCGAGCCGTTCCAGCGTTTGGGCCAATGAGATTTCCGCATACGCGAATTCGAGAGGGACAGGCCGGTCCTTGGATTGAACCGTGGCGGTGGGGCGCCCATTGCGTTTGGTGAGTTCCTCCTCGAAAAAGGCCGTCTCGCCGAGAGTTGCCGACATCAACAGAAACCTTGCCTGCGGCAGCGTCAGCAGGGGCACTTGCCAGGCCACGCCTCTCTCCCGGTCGGCGTAGTAATGGAATTCGTCCATAATGACCTCCTGGAAGCTAGTGGCAGCTCCTTCACGCAGAGCGATGTTCGCCAGGATTTCAGCGGTGCAGCAAAGAATGGGCGCATCCCGGTTCACCGAAGCATCGCCCGTGCTCAGGCCGACGTTGTCGGGACCAAACTCGCGGCAGAGCGCCATCCATTTCTCGTTGACCAGCGCCTTAATGGGACAAGTATAAACCGAGCGCTTTCCTTGCGCCAAAGCCTTGAATTGCACCGCCGCCGCGACGAGCGATTTGCCCGATCCGGTGGGGGTGTTGAGAATAACGTTTTTCTCCTCGAACAATTCCAGGATGGCGGATTCTTGCGCCGCATAAAGCTGGAGGCCCCGACCCTCGACGTACTCGAGGAAGCGCCCCAGCAAAACATCATTGCCGGGCCGTTCGTTTCGCGGAATCAGATCATAAAGCGTCGCCGCCACAGGTCCGCCATTCTACCTGTCGGGACACCGGCTGAGAAGAAAGATGACGGGATTTCTTTGCCACTAGGATAGGAATACGGTACCTCACTCCTGATGCGCGCCGTTCTTCAGCGAGTCACCGCCTCCAGCGTCGTCATCGCTGGCGCCGTCAAAGCCGCCATTGGATCGGGTTTGCTGGTGCTGCTGGCGGTGGATGAAACCGATGCGGTGGCGGATATCGAATGGCTTAGCGGCAAGATTGTCCGCCTGCGCATCTTTAACGACGAACAAGGCCTGATGAATCGTTCTGTGCGGGACGTGGGCGGCGGCATACTGGTGGTCAGCCAATTCACCCTCCTGGCCAGCACCAGGAAAGTCAACCGCCCCTCTTTCAGCCGCTCGGCCCGGCCCGAAATCGCCATTCCGCTTTACGAACAATTCCTGCGCCGATTGGCGGCGGACTTCGGACAATCCGTGGCGGCGGGCGAGTTCGGCGCCGATATGAAGGTCAGTCTCGTCAATGACGGTCCCGTCACCATTATCATGGACTCCAAGAACACAGAATAGACAAAAATGGCGCTGGCCAGCGTCTCATAAAGGCAATGTCATCCGAGACGAACCTTGAGCGTCTTTACGATGAGCACGCGCAGGCGCTCTTTGCCTTCGTGCTCAATCTCCTGCGCCATGAAGCCGACACCCGCGATGTCCTCCAGGAATTATTCATCAAAGTGGCGCGGCATCCTCATTTGCTCGAAGGCATCAAAGACCCCCGCGGTTTCCTGCTGCGCCTGGCCCATAACTTGGCGATCGATCTGGTGCGCCGCCGCGCCGCGCGGGACCGTACCAGCGAACAGGTGGCCGCGCAAGATGGCGTCCTCTTCGCCGCCACGGACAATCCGGATGAAAGGCTCTTCGCCGTCACGCTGGCCGAGGCCCTGGGCGAATTGCCGCCGGATCAACGCGCGGTGGTCCATCTGAAGCTCTGGGAAAGGCTGACCTTCGATCAAATCGCGGCCACCCTGGACATTTCCCCCAATACCGCCGCCAGCCGTTATCGCTACGCGATAGACAAATTGCGCGCCCGGCTGCGTCCCATCTACGACGAAATCAAATGAACTCAGATTTTGAAAAGCGAATGGAAGAGCTGGCGATGCGGGAACTGCCCGGCCATTGGAAGGCTCAAATTGTGGCCGCCGCGCAACCTCAGCCCGCCTGGTGGCGTGAGTGGCTCTGGCCCTGTCCGCACGTGTGGGCCGGATTGGCGGCGGCGTGGGGGTTCATATTTTTGTTGATCGTCGCTACGCCGCATGAACCGGCCGCGGTCGGCCAGAAGGCGCCCGCGTCGTGGCAGAGTTTCGCTTTTTTACAGCAGGAAACGGAAATCATCGCCCAACTTTCCGGCGACGACGAAAGCCACCGCACTCCGCCTCCTCCACCCGCTGCGACGAAACCGCGCAGCACCCGGCGCGTAAAACAATCCGTCGGCTAAACCTATCGTTCTATGAAAACTCCCGCCCCCAAGCCGTCTCGCCTCAAGAAGATTTTTCGCCGCGTGTTTTTTGTGCTGGCTTCGCTGGCGACGCTGGGCGCTTTGTTTGTGGCCGAGGAAAACTGGCGGGGCAGCCGCGCCTGGCGCAACTACAAGAGTGCCATGGAAGCCAAGGGTGAACGGTTTGACGTCGCCCGCTTGATCCCACCCAAGGTTCCCGACGACGAGAATTTTGCCGCTTGCGAGTACCTTGCCCACAGCTTTGAGCAGTCTCCGGAGAGTCCGGGATGGACCAATATTGACAGCTCTCTTCGCTACGTGATTAACCTGCCTCGCCGCTCCGGCTGGCCCTACGGATTATCCGCCGACTTGACCGTTTGGGCCGCGGCGTTTCAGAGCGGCCCTCCGAATCCAGAACTGGCGCCGGGAGGCCCCCCGAACCTGCAGGCAAGACGCCTGCACGACCGTCGGTTG
The DNA here is from genome assembly GCA_003140095.1 of Verrucomicrobiales bacterium. Lineage (GTDB taxonomy): Bacteria > Verrucomicrobiota > Verrucomicrobiia > Limisphaerales > Palsa-1400 > Palsa-1400. The sequence goes on from PLIU01000354.1 coordinate 8,850, forward strand.
GCGGCCAGCGCGGAGAATTCTCAGACACACTCTCAAGGCGGAGCCACGCCTGAAAAAATAGAACCGGTTCAAGCCGCCGCAATTGTGCTTGACCATCTGAAGGTCTGCGAGCCGGTCCTGTCGGAACTGCGGGCCGCCAGCGAGCGGCGCTATTGCCGGTTCAACGTTCCTTACGAGGCTTGGACCGGTCCGACGCAAGAACAGGCCGCCGGTTCGACGTTGCAGCATCTGGCCGTGGTCAAAGGGCTCTTCCGAGTCCTTGCCCTGCATGCTTCGGCTGAATTGGCCGCCGGCCGGACCGACCAGGCACTGGCGGACGTCAATGTCATGTTCCGTCTTGAAGACGGCCTCAAGGACGAACCGCTGCTCATATCGCAACTGGTACACTACAGCAGCACCGCCGTTCTTTTAAAACCCATCTCCGAGGGACTGGCCGAACGCCGCTGGTCCGACGCGCAACTTCACATCTTGCAGGAAAGGCTGGTGCAGACGGACCTGCTGACAAGCACCGTCCGGGCGTTGTACGGCGAGCGGGATATACTCGCGAACCGGTTCTTAAGCGGTCAGATCTCGCAAGGCCATCTCTTTATGCTGCGCGGGTGGGACTACTTCGAAGAACTTAATTATAATCGGGCCTTCCAGGAAGCCGTCTTGCCCCGCATTAACCTTGCCGAACGGGAGGTCAATCCTGACACCGGCCATGCGTGTGACCTTGCCATGAGCAACTACCCCCCACGGGGCGCTTTCATTCATCACCGTATCTTCGCGGCCCTCGTGCTACCGGGATTTCACGCGCCCGAGAATGCCGCTGCCGTACAAACGGACATTGACCTCGTGACAGTCGGCTGTGCTCTGGAACGCTATCGATTGGCGGACGGGACCTATCCCGACAAACTCGAAGCCTTGGTGCCGCGTTTCATCACGACGCTGCCGCATGACATCATCAACGGCCAGCCTCTCAAGTATCGACGCACTGCCAACGGGAAGTTCGTCCTTTATTCCGTCGGTTGGAATGAGAAGGACGACGGGGGGGTAATCGCCACGAACAAGGACGGCAACCCGGACCGGAATCATGGGGACTGGGTGTTTGAATATCCAGACTGATCCGTTACTTGACAGCTTCCAGAAGAGCCAACTGGAATTCGCCGCAGATCTGCATGGCCTGCAGGGAGCGCGCGCCCGCGCGGGTCAATTGCAAGCTGGCGGGCTTCTCCAGGTCCGGGGAGCCAAGCCGCACCCAACTGCCCACCCGGATGTCATTCAACACTTGCAGGAGCCATTCCAGTTGCGCGCCCGTCAGAACCAGGTGCCGCTCGCCCAAGACCTCCTTGAAAAATCGCTGCGGCGTTTGGAACAAGGCGTCCACCTTCCGCCGGTGCGCGGCCCGCTGCTGGCCCATCGATTCCTCCAGCAGGCGCTGTTCGGCCGAAGCGGCGGCCTTCGGGTCCTGGCTGATCCGATGATGGCTGTTCTCCAGCACCGGATAGAGTCGCAACATGGCCAGCAACAGCGCCTCTTCGCGCGCGTTGATCCGAAAAATCACCACCGACTCCGGCGCATCCTTGTTTGGTGCGGGGACAAATTTCATTCTTCGCGTTCCATCGTGGCGTGCAGGCCGTAGCCCTGCAACTGATGGACGTAATGTTCGGCCTTTTCAAATGTCTCACGCACCAGCAGGCTTTTGCCGCTCTGATGAACCTGGAGCATGTGCCGTTCCGCCTTCGCCTTAGGCCAGCTAAAGACAGCTTGAAAAACATGCGTCACGTAATCCATCAAATTCACCGGGTCATTCCAACAGATGACCAAATACCCGCAGTCAGGCCGGGACTTTTCCTTCGGCTTTTGTTCTTTCTCCGTGTCGGGCACGGTGGTGGGCGCGGATATTTCTGCCATGATCAGATGTCTGCTACATCGCTCGAAATTTACCTGCGCGCCCCCAACGTGGCCAGCAGTTTTTCGTGAATGCCGCCAAACCCCCCGTTGCTGAAAACGCAAATCACGTCCCCTCCCGCCGCTTCGCGCTGCAAACGTCCCACAATGGCATCGACATCCGGCAGATACACGGCGGATTTCCCGGCTGCTTGGAGGTCCTGCATTAACCGTTGCGGGTCCAGTCGTTCCTCCGGCTTGAGCAATTCCAGCCGCGCGATTTGCGCAACCAGCACCGCATCGGCCTCGCGGAACGACTCGGCCAGTTCCTTTTGGAAGATATTGCGCCGGGTGGTGTTGCTGCGCGGCTCGAAGACCGCCCAGATGCGCTGATGGGCGTGGCGGAGCCGCAAGGCCCGCAACGTCTCGCGGATGGCCGTGGGATGATGTCCAAAATCGTCCACCACCGTCACCCCGCCGGCAATACCGCGCACTTCCATGCGCCGCTTGACCCCTTTGAAAGTGTGGAAGGCGGATTGAATCTGTTTATTAGACAAGCCGCAATGCTTGGCGCAGGCCACCACCGCCAGGGCGTTGCGCACGTTGATCTCCCCCACCAGGTTGAGATGGAACTTGAAGCTCGGAATCTCAAACTCGCTGGCCGTCGGGCCGTAACGCGGATTGAAGCCATGCACGCTGTTGTCCGCTCCCAGCCCAAAACGTTTGACCGGGCAATGCGTGACCTGCAGCAACGGCGCCAGGTTGGCATCATCGCCATTGGCCAGCAACTGGCCGTTGCGGGGTATCAAATTGATCAGCCGTTTGAACGACGTTTGGATCGCGCCCAGATTCTCGAAAATGTCCGCGTGATCGAATTCAATGTTGTTAATGATGACCACTTCCGGCAGGTAATGGACAAATTTGCTCCGCTTGTCGAAAAAGGCCGTGTCGTACTCGTCCCCCTCGACGATAAACCACGGACTGTCCGTGAACCGGGCGCCTTCCCCAAAATTATTGGGGATGCCGCCGATGAGAAAACCCGGCTGCAACCCGTTATGCTCGAACACCCAGGCCAGCAGCGAGGTGGTGGTGGTTTTCCCATGCGTGCCTGTGACCACCAGCGAGCGTTTGCCGCGAATGAAGAATTCCTTCAGCAACTCTGGCAGCGAGCAATACCGCAGCTTTTGTTCCAGCACTGCCTCCGCTTCGGGATTCCCGCGCGAAATGGCGTTGCCGATGACCACCAGGTCGGGCTTTCCTGCCAGGTTGGATTCCGCGTAACCCGGCATGACCTCGACTTGTTTGGCGGCAAGGTAGGTGGACATGGGCGGATAGACATTTTGGTCCGAGCCGGTGACAGTGAAGCCTTTGAGGCGCATAGCCGCCGCGACCGCCGCCATGGCCGTGCCGCCGACGCCGACGAAATGAACGGATTTGATCTCAACGAACATGCCTCCATGATGGCGAAAATGCATTGGCGGAAAAAGCATGAAATGATAGGGCAATTTTTGCCCCCGTGCAGCAATACAGTGTCCACAAATAAGCTCAAATGAAGGAGGCTAATTTTGTAAGTTATTGAGCATCAATATGCTTCAAAATAGGATAAACCTTGTTTCAGCCTGGCACGATGGTTGCTGAGAGAACATCGGAGAATCTGTTATGCGTGTTATGTTTTATATCAGGTACTATGTGGTTCCACCGGCATCGTTCGGAGTTTTTGTCGCGGCCGAGGCCCTCTTTCTGTACGGAATGTACCGGACTTTTGTGCTGCCATAAACGGCTCCTCACAAGTTGTTCGCCTGGGGTCGGCTCAACCGCCGGCCAGGCGACAGCGCTTTGGCTGGGCGACTAACATTTCGCTCGTGGTGGAAGCAAGCGCCAATCTGGCCGGCTCCGTTTGGACTCCGCTCCAAACCAACACGCTTACCAACGGTTCGTTTTACTTCAGCGAACCTTTTCAGACGAACAATTCTGGACGCTTCTACCGCTTCAGCGCGCATTGAAGCCTGTCGGCGGTCTGTCAAGTGTAGGATGTGATTAACTCACTCGCCTTTTGAAGAAAACTGGTCTTCTTTGTCTTTGAAGAGCACGTTGAATGTCGTCAGCGAACCGTAACAGCGGGTGATGTATTGCTGCATCTCCACCTTCTCCGCGTCGGATAGTTTTTCATGGGCGTTTATCTTCTGTTCCAACACCCGCAAATTATTGCGGAGCATGACGATTTTGTGGAAAAAAATCTCCAGCGGCGTCTCTTTGCTTTGCAGTGCCGCGTCAGATGGGCGCAAGACCAGCGTCCCCTTTTGCCAGCGGAGCGCCAGCTTCTCCACCACGGAATCGTCGCGTTCCAATCCAAGCTCCCGCACCATCTCGGCCACGGTTTCTGAAATGAGCGCGCTTAATGGCACGGTTAATCCGTTCAATTCGGCTTGGGCTTCCGCCGGCTTCAAATCGCACTGTTCGGGCGAAAGGGTGCGCAAGCCGGAGTCAAAACGGATATCGCTCAGATGTTCGGAAACGCTTTTGACCGTTCCCACACCGTAATCGGGGTGATGGACTTTCATCCCCACGTGCATGGATTGATGTCGCATGGCTGAATTCTGGCGGCAACCGGAGGGCGAGGCCAACAAAAAATCAGGCGTCCAAGACCGCGCATGCGGGACAAATTCCAGATGGCGGCGCCGGACTGGATTTGACTTGCCTAGCCGCCTCCGACTCCTTATCATTCCCGGCAGGTAACCGGAACGTCTTGGATAACCACCCTACCATCATGAAATTGATCTGCGCATTCGCATTGCTCTGCTTGACACTCGCTGGGCCGGCCGGCGCCCAAACGAATTGGCCTTCCTTCCGCGGGCCTGATGCCGCCGGCCTTGCGTCAGGGGCGGCTACCGCCACAACTTGGAACGCGAAGAAGTCGGAGAACATTCGGTGGACAACGCCGATTCCCGGATTGGGCCATGCCAGCCCGATCATTTGGGGAGACCGCCTGTTTATCACCACCGCGATCAACCAGAGCAAGACCGCGCTGCTCAAGGTGGGCCTTTATGGGGAGCCGGAGTCGGCGGAAGACAACGACGTGCAGCAATGGAAGGTTTTCTGCCTGAATAAAACGACCGGCGAGATTCTCTGGCAAACCACGGCGCATGAGGGCAGGCCCAAAGTGCGGCGTCATCCCAAGGCGACGCACGCCAATTGCACCATGGCCACCGATGGCACGAACGTGGTCGCATTCTTTGGTTCGGAAGGCCTCTATTGTTACGATTTGGACGGCCATCCACGCTGGCAGAAGGACCTGGGCATATTGCGGGCCAGCCCTATGGTCTATAACGACGCTCCGGATACCAATGGCGAGCGTCTGGAATGGGGATTCGCCAGTTCGCCCATTATTTATGACAACCGCCTCTTCGTGCAATGCGACGTGCTGACCAACGGATTTGTGGCCGCCTTCAACATGGCCGATGGGCAAGAGGTCTGGCGGACCCGGCGTGACGACACGGCGACCTGGAGCACCCCCAATGTGTGCGCCGAGGGGCCGCGGCCGCAACTGGTCGTCAACGGCTGGAAGCACATGGGCGGCTACGATCTGCGGACAGGAGAGGAGATTTGGCGGATGTCCGGCGGCGGCGATTGCCCGGTGCCGACACCGGTGGTTTGGCATGGCCTCATTTTTCTGATGAGCGCGCACGGGCCGCGCAGTCCCATTTACGCGGTGCGGACCGATGCGGTGGGCGACGTTTCGCTGCGCGGCGGCGCGGGCAGCAATGAATATGTTTCCTGGAGCGCGCTACGTGGCGGCTCCTATATGCAGACACCTCTGATTTATGCGGACAATCTTTATAGTTGTCAGAACACGGGAGTTCTGTCCTGCTACGAAGCCTCGACCGGCAAGCAATGGTACAGGGAACGGCTGGGGTCGGGCGGCGACGGGTTTACGGCCTCGCCTGTCGCTTCGGAAGGCAGGCTTTATTTTACGAGCGAGCAGGGATCGGTGTATGTGGTCAAGCCTGGCGCCGCTTTTACCGTGCTGGCGACTAATGAATTGGACGAAATCTGCATGGCCACGCCGGCGATATCGGCGGACACGATTTTCTTTCGCACGCAAGGGCACATGGTGGCGGTGGGTGCCAAAAAATAAATGGAGCCAGCATGCTGGAAGTTGGAGCAATTCCGGCTCCTGACGCTGGTCATGCCCTGAAAATGGACAGCAAGACTAAAGTTTGGTCATGCCCTGAAAATGGACAGCAAGAGTGAAGTTCTGTGGGCCCGGCGGCAAGCGGAAGCAAGCTTTCCGATGCAAGCGACGTGAGCAGCTAAGACGGATCGTCGTTGGCAAGCAATCTGCTTCCATTATCACCATGATGTTTATGGCTACATTGCCGCCCGCAGTGGTAAACGCGAAATTCGATTACTTCGACCTTGTCGCCGTTATCTGGCTCATGATCGGCCTGTTTTGGGGGCGCAAAAAGGGTATGTCCCAGGAAGTGCTGCCCCTCTTGCAATGGCTCGGCATTGTCGCGGCGGGAGGCTTGCTTTATGCGCCCTTCAGCCTTGTCGTCCACCAATGCACTCAGTTCGGCCCGCTCTGGTCCAATATCACGGCTTACCTGCTCATCATCCTGGGCGTCCACGTAGCCTACCTGTGGCTCAGAAAGATTCTTGCCGAACAATTGGCGAAAAAGGACTTGTTTGGACGGGGGGAGTTTTACCTCGGCATGGTGGCGGGATTTGTGCGTTTTGCCTGCATGCTCGTAGTCGGCATGGCCCTGATGAATTCTCGCGTCGCAACCGCCGCCGAATTGGCCGAGTCGGAGAAATTTCAAGCCGCCTGGTTCTCCGACATCCGCTTTCCCACGTACGGCGAATTCCAGCAGGACGTCCTTTTCAAGTCCTGTGCGGGAATCTGGGTTGAATCCAATCTCAAGACCGTTCTTATTGCCTCGGAAACTTCTGCACTTTCGCCAAAATCGGAAAGCATCGCGCAGAAGAGCAACAAGATCATCGAAGAAATTGTCGGCCAGCCAGTCAAAAAATAGGCCTCTCTCCAGTTCTCGGCGGCTTCTTTGCGCCCGCCAAGCCATTCACGGAAGTAAGCGTACCCACTGCTGCTGGCACAGCGAATGCTAATATTGCCCATGCGGTCTCCTAGGAGCAACACGTGAACGCTTAGTTTTCATAACAACCCGCTCTTTGGTTGCGTTCACGCCGCTTGTCAAAGTGACGTATGAAAACTAATACTGCAAAGAAACAAGGATTCACGCTGGTTGAAATCATGATCGTGGTGGCCATTATTGGCTTGCTGGCCGCCATTGCGATTCCTAACTTCGTGAAAGCCCGCACCACCTCACAACAAAACGCCTGCATCAACAACCTCCGGCTCATTGACGCGTCCGAGCAGCAATGGGCCTTGGAACAGAAAAAACAGACCACCGACACCCCGTCCTCCACGGGGACTGACCTGCAGCCTTACCTGGGCCGCGGCGCCAACGGTGAGTTGCCAACTTGCCCGGTGGATCCTCAGAACTCGTTCCCGACGAGCTACACGGTGAACAACGTGGGCACGCCCCCAACGTGCAACATTGTGTCCTCGACCCACGTGTTGCCTCTCAATTAAGTTTGTCGCGACGTCGTGACGCGCGAAAGGCCCGGATAGACCCCGGGCCTTTCCTGTTTTTGGCTTCATCCTGCCGAGCCATCGCTTTGGTCTGACAGGGAGCTTGCATAGAAGGTCGGGCTGGCGTTCCATGTTTTCATGATCTACCCATCATCGCGGGAACCGGGCGCCGCGCGTCGGCTGGTCGTTCTTTGGTTGGCCTCCATGGCGATGGTCGCGGCCGGTTGGGCGGAAGAACTCGCGGCGCCCGGCGCGGTTTCCAAACACGACTTCAATCACGCCGACGCCTTGACCGGTTGGATGGTCTCCGGGGACGCGAGTATTGACTTGACGAGGGACCGCCAGGGCGCGGGCGGTTCGCTCAAGATTGGGCCCGGCGGCTCGGCGCTGCTCAAACTCCGCGCGCAAGACGGCTCCGGCAAGGTCGAGCTATGGATTTACGACGACGGCTCGAAACCGGCCGACGGCAAGGCGACACGCATCGGGCCACGGTGGGGATTGCTCCAGAGCGATGGCCGGCTGATGGCGGCGGGCATTTTCCACGCCAGCTACCTGGCCGGCGATGAAGGCTTCACGGCCACCGCGTGTGATGGGAAGGATTGGCTGGAGCAGTTGTTCTGGCTGGGGGTGAATCGAGCGCCGACGGGATGGCACAAATGGACCTTCGACTTTGACCCGGAAGTCGGCCTGCGCCTTTTCCATAACGACAAGGAAGTCGGGCCCTCGCTCGACAAGGCGAACCTCAAGGGCTTTGACGCCTTGGAGATTTGGGGCGACAACGGACGCGAAAACGGCCAAACGATTTGGGTGGACGACGTCGCGGTGGTCTTGGGTGGACCGGCGCATTTGATCACGGCGACTGAGGCCGACCCGTACGACGACAAAGCGGTGGCAGAATTTGCCGCTTCGTTGCGCCCGCCGGTGATTTACTCCAAAGAGCGGGAGCCTGGAGCGCCCAATCTCGAAGAGCTTCCTTTGCGAGAGAGCGTCTCGGAGCACGGCATGACCTGGCATTTCGACCAGCCGGCGCGCTTCGGGCAATTCGTCAACGGCGACTGGTATGCGGTCGGGCCCGTCACGGTGAGAATGATCGATCCCAAACCGCTTTATGGCGCGGAGATACCGCGGCGCGAGCTGGATCAAATCGACAAGGAGCGCCCGGAGGAGCAGCGCGTTCGCAATGGTTTCATGGTCAATCCGCCCGCGCAAATGAAAGTGGCCTACGACAGCGGCGTGCGCAACTGGTTTGATCCGGCGTTGATCCAGAAACTCCCGGCGGCGATCAAGCCCGGCGATTGCCTCGTCTCGACCATCAGCATGCCCAAAGGCTTGATTCTTCACGCGCAGTTGCGCAACAACATCGAGCGCGGCGTGGAGGATTGCAGCCCGATCCGCACGGCCGCGGTGCTGACTTGTGTGAGCGCTCCGCAGCCGCCGGACGCCTTTCGTCCCGCTTTCTGCGACCGCAATCAGAGAATTTACCTGGCGCGCGATCTCAAGCGGGAATTGCTGCCCATGGCCGCCGCGACACCAAGTCTGCCGAACCTGGACCGATTCATTCGGTTTACGCGGCGTCCGTGGGTGGGAACCTGCTTTTTCGGCTTTGAAGAACCGGTGGAGAACATGCCGCAGTACGGGCTTGAATACGGACGCGTCTCCGGGCTTGCGGCGCTTTTGCTGTGCGCCGATCTCAAGCCGGAGCAAAAGGAACCGCTCCTGATAAATTTTGTCCAGATCGNNAATCGATTTGGGAGGCATGATTCGCGCGGGCCACCCGGGCTGGACGGGTTGGGGTGGCCACGGCAGCGGGCGCAAGCTTCCCATCGTTTTCGCGGGGATTTTGTTGGGCGACGAGGAATTGGCCAACGTCAACAAATCTTTCCCCAAGGCGAGCTTTGGCGAGGACGAGCAGACCGCCTATGGCGACGGCTGGACCGGCGCAAGGGTGGTCTTTGCCGGCCACTCGGGCATCGACGCGGCCACCGGCCGCGGCCGAAACAAGGCCCGCGGAGAACAGTGGGGTCCGTACGAGCATCTGCCGCCGTCGCAGTGGAAGGATGGCCAGAACACAAGCGAGTCGTATCGCCGCTGTTGCACCAGCGTCGGTTGGGTTCCCCAGGCGCTGGCGCTGCGCTTGCTGGGCGCCGAGAAGTTCTGGGATCACGACCCTTTCTTTGACTATGTGGACCGCTGGATGTACGAGAACGACACCGAATTCCTCAAAACCATCAAAACCTCCACCGGCCAGGACCACAATCACGATTGGTCTCGCCAAGGCCAATGCTGGGAGCCATTCGTCAACGAGATGTGGTCCCGGCATCGAACCGAGTTGCCCGCGCCGACGGATGGATGGAAGTTGCCGCGGGACAATTCTTATTACCGCGCCGCGGTGGCGAACCCGGAGTGACGGGCCGCGACGCGACGGTCCAATCGTGTCAAGTCTATTTCCATCCAAATCAAGGATTGAACCGATCCAGAATTGTCGAGGCGGAATTGAGCAACGTCGTCTCGGCGTCAAGGACTTTCGCGACGCGGACAATTTCCTTCTCAGCTTCGTCATAGCGGCCAAATTCTATTCCTTCGCGGACTCCAGGCATGGTCTTCGCTCCATACCCGGAATAAACACCTGGCGCGTAGATCAAGTGCTTAAACCACGGGCGGCGCGGGAGACCGGCCGGGTCCGTCAGAGCACGCTCGGCTTGCAGGAGAATCTGGTTGAGTTGGTCCACCGCGGCGGTCTGCGTTGGATCGCCAAATCTAGGCTGCGCTTTGGCTAGGGCCTTCTGATATCGCTTGGCGCTGGCCGCCAATGCCTTGGCCGCGTTTTGCACAGGCGCAAAATTCAATTCAGGCGGAGTCGCTTCAGCTTCCGGCGGTCCCTTCGGATGCTGTGGGTCGGAAGTCGCCTCAAAGATGCCTTCTTCGAACTCGCGGTTGCGCTCTTCGATCTCCTCCTGTTTGTGCTTCAGAAGGTCCTGCAAGTCTCCCGTGTACTTGTGAACAACGTCGGCCAGATCGTTGAACTCGAAAGGAATGACTTCCGCCTCAGCCAGACGCAAGACCGTCGTGCCGATCGTTTGGGCCAGGGCACGGCCATAGACAAAATTGGTGTCGCCGTAATGGCTGTACCAATAAAAATCGTCGTAGATGGAATGATAGACGCCCTCGTCGTGACTCTCGCCGCCAAATCCGAGGTCCAAAGATGGGATGCCCAGAAAATCCACAAAACTGGTGTAATCGCTGCCCGAACCCGGCGCGGACAAAGGCAGGTCGGCATGCTCCCGTATTTCACGCCGTTCCGCGGCGTTGGTCGCCCCCGCAATTTTAGATGCTTGGCCACGCTTCCAAACGCTCATCTTGACTTCCGGGTCGTCGATGTCATGGCTGACGGCGTTGACTAAATGTTCCAGGATGTGCGATCCGCTCATCCCCAAATAGCCGCGCCCGTTGCCGTCGGAGTTCACGTAGGCGACGGCGTGGCGGCGCAGTTCCTCGGCGTGGGTTTCGACCCATTCGGTGGAACCGAGCAGGCAAGGCTCCTCTCCGTCCCAGGCGCAGTAAATGATGGTGCGTCGGGGCTTCCAACCTTGTTGGGCCAGATGCCCCAAGGCCCGGGCTTCTTCGAGCAGGCAGACCTGGCCGGAGATGGGGTCAGCCGCGCCGTTGACCCAGCCGTCGTGGTGGTTGCCACGGATCACCCATTCATTGCTGGCGGCGCCGCCCGGAATTCGGGCAATGACATCGTAAATAGGTTTGACATCCCAGTTGAACTCAAGCTTGAGATGGACCTTGGCCGGACCGGGACCGAGATGATAGGTGATCGGCAAAGTGCCGCGCCACGCCTCGGGCGCCACGGGCCCCTTGAGCTGGGCCAGCAAGGGCAGCACGTCGCCGCTGGAGATGGGCAGGACCGGTATCTTGGTAATGCCCGCGGCATCTTTGAGCGAGATCCTTTTGGCGCCGGCGACGGCGCCGTAGCCAGGGGTCAGCGGGTCTCCCGGACTTGTGGACGGGAAGTCCATCACGCTGCCGCGCTGCACGCCGTTGGTGTTCCGCATGGGCCCGTCGGGAAAGACGTCGTTCGCCGAATAGCCGTCGTCCTTGGGGTCGGAATAGAGGATGCAACCGATGGCTCCGTGTTCGGCGGCGACCTTGGGTTTGATGCCGCGCCAGGATTTGCCGTATTTGGCCACAACGATCGCGCCTTTGACCGAGATGCCCAGGCGGTCCAACTCCTTATAATCATCGGGCTGGCCGTAATTGACATAAACCAGGAGTCCGGTCACATCGCCATCGGTTGAGTAGGCATTGTATGTCGGCAATTGCTCAGTGACCTGGCTGGAGGTGGGATCCGCCGGTAGAATCGCCTCCTGCAGGTGCGCGGTAAAGCGCACCGGCTCCGTCATTTCGAGCACGCGCGTCTTTGGGGTGGGAAAAAGGACCTCAAATGTTTCAATGGAGGCATCCCATCCCCAGGCCTTCATCTGCGCGAGAATCCACTCGGCATTCTCCTTGTCGTACGCGGAGCCGACATGGTGCGGGCGGGCGCTGAGCCGCTGCATATACTGCCGCAGATTGTCCGGCTCGGGCAGCGCGCGGAAAGATGCTTCCAGTTTGTGTTCCGCTTCCGACCCGCCGGGCGAGAAGCCATAGAGCGGCTCGGTTTCAGCGGCCAAGGCGCGCGCCGCAACGCCAAACGCCATGACGAGCCCCATCAAGGTGAAACGGTTCAAGCTCCAGCGCAACATCGACACCACGTTAGACTACGAATGGCTCCGGCTCCAAGTCAAATCCGGCCACAGCCGTCAAGCTGGGCGCATCTGGTCTGACTGGTTTGACCAGGCTGTATTTCGCCGGCCTCTTTGGTCTCCGGCAAGTCCATTTTTCCCTGCGGCAGGTTTGATTTGGTTTGATTTGGTTTGATTCACCGTGATTGGGTTTGACTGGTTTTGACCGAGTTTCATCCTTCATAATTCATAATTCATAATTCATCCTTGTTTTGGTCCATTTTTGCTTCGGACAGGTTTGATTTGGTTTGATTGGGCTTGATTCGGTTTGATCGGGCTTGACCCCCTTGCCTCTGTCCCCTTCGTCCCTTCCGTCCCTTTCTGTCCGACCCCACCTTGTCTGCCGCTTCAGCAATGTCTCCAGACACGCTGGGCGCGGGCTTAGCGCGACGTAGCCGCGCTTCTCCCGATGCCGCGGCCAAGTCCTCATACCCGCCCTTTTTCGCAGATGAGCCTAAAAGTCTCATGGCCCAATGATCCTACTATTGCCGATGTCCGTCAAGTGGCCCGGCGCCTCCTGCGGGTTAAGCGCCCGTGCTGCACAGCCACCAGGATTACAGGCTCCAATCCCGCGTCCTGGTCACCGAGTTTCCCGACCGGCTCGTTTTTGAAAACGCCGGAACTTTCTTCGAGGGCACGGTTGAAGACTATGTCCTGGGACAGAAAACTCCGCAACATTACCGCAATCCGTTTCTGGCCCGTGCCATGGTCAATCTGAACATGATTGACACTATGGGCTACGGCATCCAGCGGATGTTCGCCGAGTAGCGCAAACGATTTATTCCCTTGCCGGATTACGACCTTTCCCAGGCTGACCGTGTCAGCCTCGTCACCCGCAACTCGTCTGGAAGGGCAAGGATGAACAGGATCGTCACCCGTTGGAAGTCCCAGCGGTGCCGATCTACATTCAGGAAGAGATCAAGCCCCAAGCCATCATCAGGTTGGTGCGCGAAGGAGCAAAAACCGGCGATTCTCAGCAGTTCGATTTCTACGGCGATTTCAACGGCATCAAGTTCGAGCAACTGATTGAATTCTGTCAGCACAAGGACGGCGTCAACGGGACCAACCGCATGATTCTGGGGGGAACTCCCTGCTGGTGACGGCTCAAACCATGGGCCAGCATTGGCATAAAAGAAACGCGCGCCATAAAAGCCGCCCTGGGCATGGCGAGCGGAACGCATGAAAGAGCAATCCACCGCTAAAAAATCGCAATCTGGCAGAAGCGCGGGTTCCTGAAATCAGGTATTTTAGAGACAACATATGGTTTCACAGCAGTTAAATTCGGCCGAGCAAGTTCAGCGGCTTCGGGTTGAAATGGAGGCGCAAGAGACTGGAAAGCAGGCGAAGATTCGCATCGAGAGTTACGATGTACACCTGGGTTGGTACACTTCGGGTTCTCTCAGTCTTCCGTTGCATCAACTCGCGCTCTTGGAGCAGGCTATCGCAGACATGCGGGCCAGCGCATCTCCCGGTCATGACTCGGGTGAGAAAATTATTCCCTTTCCGGGCGTGATGGCCAATCCGGCCCGTTAAACCGATTTGGCCGGCCAAACGCGCGAACGTGAACCCTGCCTTTAACGCCGTGCGCCTGCGACTTTCTTTTCCGCCGACGCGGCGTTTTCGGCGATGCGGACCTTCCCCAGGAGTTTCTGCAGTTCTTCCACGTCCTTGTCCTCATCCAGGATGTGATTTTCCAGCATGTAACCGGTCGCCTCGTGTTTGCAGACTTTGCGTGCGCGGCTGTAGATTTCGACGGCCTTCTTTTCCACTTCCCAATCCATTTCCAGCATTTCAGTGAGGTTGGTGGACTGTTGGATCCTGCCGATTTCCGCTTTGGGCACGCCACCGAGGTAAACGATTCTGTCGCCCCATATTTTCGCGTGATCCAACGACTCACGCGAATGCTCCTTGAACATGTCTTCAAAGAGCCGCCGGTCCCGCCCCGTGAGCAGCATGCTGTGCTGGTTGTATTGAATGGCGGCGGTGTACTCCAAAGCAACCGCTTCGTTCAGGACGCTGATCAATTCATCATGCTCCGGCATAATCACTTTCCTTTCAGTCGTCATTGTGCTTCCAACGGTCCGCATGTCAACAGGCTTCCCGTCCGGCTCCGGACCGGCTTCGAGCTCGGCCCATGGACGCAACCTCCCGTCAAAGATTAGCAACCGGAAATCCAAGACGTCTTATGGCTGAAGCGTGCCATCTGAACGCGGCCATTCGGTTACTGGCCGATGCGGCGTTGCCCCGCTGACGTATCCTCGAAGCCACGGGCAACCACGCAGGAGCGCGTCGTTATAGCGGATTTGCTCGGCGAACCCGATGCTGTCCCAGAATTTTCAGTAAGTGTCGCGACCTCTTGCACGTCACGCCAGAATGCGTGCGCCTTGGCGATCTCATCAATGGCCTGCTGCACCCCCTTGGCGGGGTCGTCCGTCTCATAGACAACACAGGCGAAGCGAGGTTGTCGCTCTTATACAGACTTCAACCAAGCTCCCCCATTCGTCCCGTTCGGCTTCACCTGCGAACAGGCGTCGGCTTCGGAAGTACTCACCGTGCGGCAGTTCGTAGTAGAGCAACGCGAGGGGAAACGCCCGTGCGATCGCGTCGATGCGGCAAGCCGCCTGCTTCGAGTTGTCCCAGTCAGTCATCGCCACTGTTACCTGCATCGTGTCGAACCCCGGCGCAGGTGGGGCCTCCGGGGCCACGCCGGCGGCCACCGGAATAAAACCGTTCGCCACCAGCGCCGCATGGGCTCGATTCAGCCGTTCACCGTAGCCTGCGGCGTACTCGGCCTCAACCGGATATAGGCCGTGATATCCATCGCCGATTTCCGCGCGCGCCACGTGCAGAAACCAGTGTGTCCACCCGAGCTTCTACGCCTGGGCAAATGCCAACGGCCACAGTTCCTCCGGGTAGCTCGGCAGATTGACCGCCCACATCCATGTGCCGCTGACGATGCCATGCGGCGCGTGGCCGTTGTTCCCACGTTTGCGCATCCGTAGCAATGGGTCCAAGCCGTTGGCGTTGAAATGCGGTTTGAGTGCCGGCACGTCGCCGATGAACAGCATCAAGTCCGTCTGGAAATCTGTAAAATCCGACCGCGTCCATGTCTGCGCCGGCGGCTTGACCTGCGCCATTTGGAAGCCGTGGGGTGGCGCCGGCCGACCGGTTCGGTCCGCACGCCGAGATCAGAGTGAGCGCGCCGAGCATGCCGAGCAGTCGTGTCTTCATCGTGATTCTATGACGAGACCAAATCCCGGCCATCTGTATATCCCTCCATGATCCAGTGTTGTGGTCATCGAGAAGAAATGGGTTTATTTGGGACCGAGGAGGTTCAAACACTTGACCTTGCCCTTTCGATCTTTGCAAAAAAGCCGTCCCTCTGCCAACACTGGGTGCGACCATGCTTGACCGCTTTCAACCACACGCTGAACGCGGGCCAACTGTTTGTATTCCATCGGCGATTCGCGCGCGCCGGCCACTAGAGTCACCTTGCCGAGATTGCTCCAAACGATCACCTTGCCGTCGCCCGTCGCAATACAAGCCCCTCCATAGCCGAAGATGCCGCCTGCCCACACGAGCCGGCCGGTGTCCCAGTCCAAACAGAGCAGGCGTTCATTGGCCATGTAAATTTGGTCTCCGTCCACCACCGGGCTGCCGACGAACGAGGCGTACGGCTGCTCCCAAAGCCGCTTGGCGCCGTCAAGAGTGATCTTGACCTTGCAGATGGATTTATGCGTGTGCCAGGAGCTGATCAGCACGCAGTCCCCTTGGACGGCCGGAGTCAAGTCGTTGTTTCCCCAAGCCGTTTTCCATGGATACGTGGCCACGGTTTTCCCCTCCTGGCCCCGGTCCAGCCGCAGCACAAGCAAGTCATGCAGGGTGAGAACCGCCAGCGATGGAACTCCTTCCACAGTGATTGGGACCAGCCCTCCAGTGTGACCCGCCGGGCCACAGTATTGCGACGCCCAGCGCCGCTCGCCGGTCCGCTTATCCAACGCCATGACGCTGCCGTCCTTGGAGCCGGCCTCAACTATTACCCAGTCGTCGTGGACGTGCGGTGCGCTGGTGTAACCGTAGTCGCGCAAGTCATCGTGCTCCAAGTTGCTGGCCGGCCTTTGCCCGGCGTGAAACTGTTCATACAGGTTGACGCCCCAGACCTTTTTCCCGCCGGCGCCGGCGTCCCAGCAGTTCAGGTCCCCGTCGCAACTGAGAGTGTAGAGGTTTCCCCTTTCCGGGTCATACTCCGGCGCAGAGGTGGGCCCGGAGTAAGCATCTTCGTCTCCGCTGGCGTACCGGCCATACCGCGGACACTTATAAGATACGTTCCAGAGTGGCTTGCCAGTGTTGGCCTCAAGGCAGCGGACATGGTCGCCGCCGCCCTCCCAGCCCATCACATAAAGCCGGTCGCCAACGACCAGCGGTGAAGTGCTCCCTTCACCCACTTCCGCCTCCCAGACGCAATTCTCACTCTGCCAGCCTCCGTGATTCCAGCCGGAGCTTTGCTGCACAACGTCATTGCGCTGCGGGCCACGCCAGTGGGGCCAATCGGCTGGTTCGGCTGGCGTTCCTATGGCACACGCGTGAAAGGAGGCAAAGCTGATAAGTGTGAGTTGTTCTGCACAGAGGGCCGTTGTCCTTCTTAAATATCTCATCTTGCTCATGGCGCTGCTCATTTAGCTCGAAACACGGCCAGTGGGACGAAATCCTTGCAGGCCTTATTCAATACGATACCATGTTAAACACTTTTTGCGAAGGCGGACTTGTCCCTAGCTCGCAGAGCGAAAGCGGAAGCCAGTGGCGGACGCCGTCATTGGGAGTTTTGACCACAAGATGTCTTTTCTGGTTTCATTAAGGAAAAGACTGCGCTTTTTAGTGCTGCTTAAATGTTGTGAACTCATGCTCGGGCACGACAGCAGGTAAGAACAATAAGTACGATCTCGCTCTACAGAAGATATAGGCCGCACTCTATAGACACCCCTTCGCACGCCAGTTATCGTGTTGTGCGTGAAAGAGACCGCTCGCTTCGCAAATCCATTTGTGGCAGCTATGCCAACGCAGGAATGGCCTTCAAAAGCCCGGTTCAGTGCCATCCCCTGCCGCTGGGTGAACCCGTCCGCCGCTGCGATTTCATTCCGATTTCCAGCTACCCTTGGTAAATTACTTTTTCACGCTCACTTTCATTCGAGCCATCGCCGATGTCGTTTTAGCTCGGCCATGGCTGCCCGTCGGAATATGTCACAGTTGCACCGCTGTGAACGCTGGTCCAGTCCATCGACGAGTTACAGGCGTTCAATTCTGCGGCGATGAAGTCAACTATTTTGTTAATTTCCCATTATCCAACCATCCGCGAGTCGTTAAGAGACTCCTTGCGCTTGGCGGGCTATAATATTTGAAATTATTCCATAAACGTTATGAGAAAATCCATGCCGCTTAGCAGGAAGGCAACCGCCGTGATTGCGGCGGTTGCGGGTATTGTTTTCGCCACCGTTCTTCTCAAATCCGGTTTTGGGCAGCCGGCCAACCCAAGCCCGCCACCGGCGTCAGTTCCAGCTCCAGTTCCCGCTTCCAACGCCCCACCGACCGTGCCGTTGGAGCCGAGCCAACTGGATGCGATCAAAATCGGAGCCGTGGGAACTTACACTTTCCCCATCGAAAGAACGGCCGTCGGCAGCATTGATTACGACGAAGATCTGTCCGTTCAGGTTTTCTCGGTTTACCAGGGCAAAATCATCAACGCCTACGCCAACCTCGGTGATGATGTGAAAAAAGGACAGCCGCTCTATACGATTGAAAGCCCGGACCTGATGAATGCCGAATCAGCCTTAATCGCAGCGGTGTCGGCCAACATTCTCTTCAGCAATGAACTTGTGCGCGCCACGGATCTTTACGGAACCAACGGCGTGGCCAAACGCGAATTGGAACAGGCGACCTCCGATGCCAATACCGCTGAAGGCGCCTACAAAGCGGCACACGATGCGGTTCGCGTTTTCGGCAAAACCGAGGATGAAATCAATCAGATCGAGACCAGCCGCAAGATTGACCCCGCGCTCGTCGTGCCCAGCCCGGTCAGCGGCCGCATCACCGCGCGTTGCGCGCAGCCGGGCCTGCTGGTGCAGCCCGGCAACCTTCCGGCTCCTTACACCGTGTCCGATCTCTCCACCGTGTGGTTGCTGGTCAATGTCACCGAAAGCGACGTCCCCATGTTCCATGTCGGGCAACCGGTCGCGGCCAAAGTGATGGCCTTTCCGGGCCGGGTTTTCGACGGCAAGATTTTGCGCTTGGGCACGACGGTCGATCCAACCGTCCACCGCCTCACGGTCATCTGTAATATCGCCGACCCCAAAGGTGAATTGCATCCCGGCATGATCGCCAACTTCACCATTGCCGTGGAGGACCCCATCGTCTCCGTCGCCATACCGACGACCGGCGTGGATCGAAATAGTGATGGCACCTATGAGGTCTGGGTCACCACCGATCGCCACATCTTCACCCAGCGCCAGGTTAAGATCGGCCTGGAAAGTGACGGCCAGTATCAGGTCCTCGATGGTTTAAAAACCGGAGAACTCGTGGTGACCTCAGGGGCGGTCTTCCTCAGCAACATTCTCTACGCTCCGCCCTCTGACTAAACAACCCAACGCCCCAATACAAAATTCGTAAAGGTCGATCATGCTCAAGTCAATTATTGCAGCCTGCCTCAGCCGACGCGCGATTGTTGTACTGGCCTTGCTGGGCTTTGTCGCGGCAGGTTTCTTCGCCTTTCACGTGATCAACATCGAGTCCTATCCCAACCCAACGCCGGTCATTCTGGAGATCACCGCCGAGGGGCCGGGCCTTTCGGCCGAGGAGATTGAGCGTTACTACACCATTCCCATGGAAATTGGACTCTACGCCACGCCGGGCGTCCAAGTCATTCGTTCCACTTCCTTTTACGGGCTGGCCTTTATCCGTGTCGTCTTCAAGTGGGGAGTGGACTATGACTTCGCCTACGCCCAGGCTACCTTGGCGCTGGAACAAAATGTCACCCTGCCTGGCGCTCAGATACCGTCCGTTAATCAGAACAGCGGCAGCGGCGAGATCTATCGTTACACGGTGCAGGGTCCCAAGCGTTATTCGCTGACCGATCTGCGCACCGTTCAGGATTGGATCGTATTGCGCCGGCTCTCGACCATTAACGGCATCATCAATGTCAACAGTTGGGGCGGCACCACTAAGGAATTTGAGATTCAGGTGGACCCTCTGAAGCTGGAAACCTACAGCCTCACCATACCGCAAATCTTGACCACCGTGGGCAACGCCAACGTCAACGTCGGCGGCCGCGAAATTGTCATGGGCCAGCAGTCCATCAACATCCGGGGCGTCGGCTTGATTGATGATGGCGGCAACGATGATCTGACCCAGGGCTACCATGTGGATGACATCGAGAACATTGTCCTCGGCACATCGAACAACATTCCCGTGCTGGTCAAAGATGTGGCCAAAGTAGTGATGACCTATACGCCCAGACTCGGCATTTTTGGGCTGGACACCAATGATGACGTAGTGGGGTCCATTGTGGTGATGACCCGCACCAAGCAGACCTCGGAGATGCTGCCCAAGGTCAAGACCGAAGTGGCCGCCATGAACAGCGATGGAACCCTGCCGCCGGGAGTCAAGGTGGTTCCCTTTTATGATCGCGGCTACCTCATTGAGCTGACGACCCATACTGTCGTGCATAATCTCATCATGGGCATTGTGCTGGTGTTCCTGATCCAATGGCTTTTCCTGGGGGACCTCCGCAGTGCGATCGTCGTGGGGATCAACATCCCGTTCGCCTTGTTTTTTGCCATCATCCTGCTGGTGCTCAACCATGAAAGCGCCAACCTGCTCTCCATCGGCGCCGTGGATTTCGGCATCATTGTCGATTCGGCGGTGATCCTGATGGAAAACATCTTCCGCAATTTCCAAAGACCCGTAGAAGAAAGGCAGGGCCTGCTGGCGCGTCTGACGGATGGGTTTTGGGGGCCGGACCCGACCCGGACGCTGCATGCTGCGCCCAGCCATGGATGGACCGACCGCCTGCGGCTGATTCTGGTCAGCGCGCTGCAAGTGGACCGGGCGGTCTTCTTTTCGGTGCTCATCACCGTCGCCGCTTTCGTGCCGCTGTTCACCATGCAAGGAGTCGAGGGTCAGATTTTCGGTCCCATGGCGCGCACCTACGGCTACGCGCTGGCGGGGGCCTTGATCGCCACCTTCACCGTCACGCCCGCCCTCACCCATTTCTTGCTGCCCCAGCATTTGGCAGAACACGAGACCATTGTCGTCCGCCTCCTGCACCGCGTCTATGATCCGACGTTGCGTTTCTCACTCAAACATCGCGGCCTGATGGTCGTCATCGCCGTTGCCTTTCTGTCGGTGGCTGCGCTCATCTCGCAACACTTGGGCAGCGAGTTTCTCCCGGCCCTGGAAGAGAACAACTATTGGATTCGCGCCTCGATGCCGACCACGCTTTCTCTGCAGGACGGCGAAGCGGCGACGAGAAAAATGCGCCTGATTCTCCTGCAACATCCGGAAGTCATGACCGTCACTTCCCAGCATGGCCGCCCCGATAACGGGACCGACGCTTCGCCCTTCTCCAATGTCGAACTCTTCGCGCCGCTCAAGCCGTTGGATCAATGGACCAAAGGCATGACCAAGGATAAAATGACGGAGCAGATTCAGAAAGAGTTCACACGACAACTGCCTGGCGTCATCTTTAACTTTTCGCAATACATCCAGGACAACATTGAGGAGGCCATCTCCGGGGTCAAATCGGCCAATTCGGTCAAGATTCTCGGCCCCAATCTTGAAATGCTGGAAAAACTGGCCCATGACGTCCAGGATCAGATGAGTCAAGTCAGGGGCATTGCCGATTTGGGCATCTTTCCGGTCTTCGGCCAGCCCAACCTGAATATCAAAATTGATCGAGCCAAGGCCGCGCGCTACGGCCTCAACACGGGCGACGTGAACACGGTCGTCCAGGCGGCTATGGGCGGGACGATTGCCAGCACTGTCTTGGAGGGCGCCCGGGAGTGGAACTTGGTCATACGTTATCCGCCAGAATATCGTGACAGCATCGAAAAGATTCGTAACATCAAGGTGGGCTACACCACCGCCAGCGGCGCCAATGCCTACATCCCTTTGCGGGAACTGGCGGACGTCAATTTGTCCACCGGGGGTTCCTGGATCTACCACGAAACGATGTCGCGCTTCATCCCCGTCAAGTTCAGCGTGCGGGATCGCGACCTCGCCGGCGCCGTGTCCGAGGCGCAGGCGCGCATCAAGAAAAATGTCCGGCTTCCTTCCGGCTATCGCATGGTCTGGGCGGGCGAGTTTGAAGACCTTCAACTGGCCAAAGAGCGCCTGGAGATTGTCGTGCCAATCAGCCTGGTGCTCATCCTCGGGTTGCTTTATTGCCTGTTCAATTCGACACGAGACACCCTATTGACTCTGGCGGGCATCCCCTTCGCCATCGCTGGCGGCGTGCTGGCGCTTTATGTCTCCGCGCAGCCTTTCAGCGTTTCCGCCGCCATCGGTTTCGTCTCGCTTTTTGGCGTATCCGTCATGGACGGCATTCTCATGATCACCTTTTATAACCAGGCCAAGCTGCGCGGTTTGAAGCCGCTGGACGCCATGTATCATGCCTCCACCAGCCGTATGCGGCCACTGTTGATGACGGGCCTCTCCGCCTGCATCGGCCTGCTGCCCGCCTCGCTTTCCCACGGCATTGGCAGTCAGGTGCAGCGTCCGCTGGCCACTGTGGTCGTGGGTGGCATGTTCCTTGGCCCCATCATGCTGCTCATCATTGTGCCGGCCCTCAGAATGGTCTGGCTGGGCCATGAAGAGAAACACGAACCAGCGACTCCATCCACCACCTAGCATCAGTATGAAAACCGCGCGTTTCCTTTTCACTATCGTTGTCCTTGGAGCATTGACGCCTGGGCTGAATTATGCTGGTGAGCCATCCAAGCTGCCAGCGGAACCAAAACTCCGCCAGATTCATCCCACCACTATTCGTCCTGCTGACCGTGCGCATGACAGAATAGATCAGGCGCATCGGCCGCATTCTTCATTGATTAACCCAGGCCCCTCCACTGAGAGGAGCAGCCAGGTTAGCCCCAAGAACAACCAGACCAAAAGCGCATCGGGCAATCCACTTCATCAACCAGGGATGAAGAAGGCGCCCACCGCCGGAAATGATGGGTTAATGCTCAACAACACAGCAAACCATCATCAGCGCGCGGCCAAGTTGCCCGTTGGCACCGGGAGCACCACGCCCTGGACCGGCGTGGTTCGCAGCCGAAACGCCACCGCGGCGCTCGTCGGCCGAGTGCTCATAACCTCCAACGCCAAATATTCGGCGGGGCCGCTTGATGGCGCTGCCGTCAAACGCAAGCCTTAGCTCATTTAATGTTATGCCACTTTCTCGCAAGCCGCTCGTAATCTGTTTAACCGCACTTGCCGGTTCGGCCCTGCTGACCAGTTGCGCGGTGGGGCCGAACTTCAAAAAGTCCGCCGCGCCACCGGTCAAAGACTATACCGCGAATCCAATTTCGACCACGGCGAGCACAAGCAACGTGCTCGGTGGCGAAATGCAACGCTTTGACCCCAGCCAGGACATCGCGGGAGATTGGTGGACGCTCTTCCATTCCAAGCCGCTTAACGATTTGATTGATCGCGCGCTCAAGGCCAATCCGAACCTCAAGGCGGCGCAAGCGGCCTTGGTGGAGGCGCGGGAAAATGTCAAGGCTCAGGTTGGCGCTTATTATCCGCAAGTCTCGGCCAGCTTCTCCGGCTCCCGCCAGCACACGGCGAGCACACTTTCGCCCGTGCCCAACGCCAACGAATTTGATTTCGATCTTTACACGCCCCAGGTCACCGTCTCCTACGTGCCGGATGTCTTTGGCCTCAATCGGCGCACGGTCGAGTCGCTCAATGCACAGGCCGAACAAGCGCGCTTCGCGTGGGTGGCGGCGGACATTGCCTTGAGCGCCAACGTGGTGACGGCGGCCATCCAGGAAGCCTCCTTGCGCCAGCAGATTGCCGCGACGCATGAACTCATCGATCTCAACTCCAACATGCTGCGCGTATTGAAAACCCAGTTTACCAACGGTTATGCCGACCGGCTCGATGTGGCGGCGCAGGAGTCCCAGCTCGCGCAGATCCTCACCACGCTGCCGCCGCTGCTCAAAGAACTGGCGCAGCAACGCGACCTCCTGGCCGCGCTCTCCGGGGGCTTTCCCAGCGAGGGTCCGGCCGAGAAGTTTGAGCTTTTTTCCGCTCTGCAACTGCCGCAGGAGTTGCCGTTGAGCATTCCCTCAAAGCTTGTGCAACAGCGCCCGGATGTGCGTCAAGCCGAAGAAAACATGCACTCCGCCAGCGCCCAGGTTGGGATCGCCGTGGCCAACCGGCTGCCGAATTTTATGCTCAGCGCGGATGTCGGTTCCATGGCGCTGGCGGCCGGCCAGATGTTCTCTTCCGGCACGGGCTTTTGGACTTTGGCCGGTTCCGTGACGCAACCCATTTTCCAGGGCGGCACCTTGCTGCATAGGCAGCGAGCCGCCCAGGCCGCGTATGTTCAAGCTGAAGAACAATATCGCGCCGCCGTCCTGACCGCCTTTCAAAACGTGGCCGACACTTTGGCTGCGCTCGCACAGGATGCGGATGAGTTGAACGCCGCCGCCTTCGCCAAAGATGCCGCCAAGATTACGTTGGATCTGTCCATCCAACAATGGCAGACGGGCTACGCCAGCTACCTGTCAATGTTGAGCGCCGAACAAGCTTATGATCAAGCGGTGATTACCCTCATCCAGGCCCAAGCCATTCGCTATGCCGATTCGGCCGCTCTCTTTCTGGCCCTGGGCGGCGGATGGTGGAACCGCGCCGATCTCAGCAAAAGGTAGTCCAAAAGACCCATCCTGATGCCACAAAAATGACACCTGCCGAGGAAAACCACAAGAAAAGGATCTTCATTGTGGACGACCACCCGCTGGTGCGCGAGTGGCTGGCCACTTTGATCAACCAACAATCCGACCTTAAGGCCTGCGGCGAGGCGGGCGGCGCCTTGGACGGGCTCAAACTCATCGCCACCACCAAACCCCACGTTGCCATTGTGGATATTTCCATGGACGGAGGTTCTGGCATCGAACTGATAGCGAATATCAAAGCCACTTACCCCGAAGTGGTGGTCATTGTGCTCTCCATGCATGATGAGACCTTATACTGCGAACGCGCGCTTCGCGCCGGCGCGCGTGGTTATATCATGAAAAGAGAAGCGACCAAGAACGTGCTGCAAGCCATCCGCTGTGTGCTCAAAGGAGACATGTACCTCAGCGAGAGAATGGCCATGATGATGGCCGAAAGGTTCGCGGAAGGCAAACCCCCGGCCACGAGTTCGCCGATTGAACTACTCAGCAACCGTGAGTTGGAGGTGTTCCAGTTGTTAGGGCGTGGCTTCGGCACCAGGCAAATCGCGGAGGAAATGCACGTCGGTTTCAAGACCGTTCAGGCTTTCCGCGCCCGGATCAAGGAAAAGCTCAAGCTCGCGAGCGCCACCGCGCTCGTATGTGAAGCTACACGCTGGCACGATAGCCAACAAAAACTGTAACTCGTATGTACAAGTGTGCGTCCAAACCTACGCGACTGTACTATCTCAGCCTACATAAAAAATAGACTGCGCCCTATTGACGTTCCACTGCATTTCTGTTAATCTTATCTCCACTAAAAACATGAAAACTACGCACCAGTACCAGATATCGGAGCCCCGCGCGGCACTATTGCCGAAGGTCAATAGCAACTCGAACCCGCCAAGGAGCGGCTTCAAGCTCATTGAATTGTTGGTCGTGATAGCCATTATTGCTATTCTGGGCGCGATGTTGCTTCCTGCATTGGTCATGGCCAAACAGCAGGCCATAGTCACCCAGTGCATGAGCAATAACAAGCAACTCGTCCTCGCTTGGAAGATGTATGTCGACGACTTCAGGGGTGTTTTCCCCTCCAACGAGGAAGGCGGAGATTTTGGGTGGATTGCTGCTGGCGAAATGAACTATAGTGGCGGCGCCGTGAACCCCTTTGGCGGCCTCGACGACACCGATATCCGGGACCTAATAGGCATGTACTCGCAGATCGGCCCTTACGTGCTCAGGCAGCCGAATGTTTTCAAGTGTCCGGCGGATATGAGTTGCGCGTACGGGCATACTGGACAGTCACGGATTCGCAGCTATTCCATGACCCAATCCATAGGCTACTCCTCCAGTGGAGCGCCTGATGGCCAAGGCGCATGGCTTCCCTCCATCTATAACGGCGGCCCTTGGTTGTGCTATTTCAAAGAATCGGACTTGGGACGCCCCTCTCCTTCCAAACTGTGGCTCTTACTCGACGAGAACCCGGATTCCATTAACGATGCGGCTTTAGCGTTTCAGATGCCGACCGGTGCCCACGGTGCGAATACCGGCTGGATCGACTGTCCGTCCAAACTCCACGGGGGTGCTTGCGGTTTTGGTTTTGTCGATGGCCATGCGGAAATGCACGCTTGGATTAATCCTCGGGGTCTTCCCAACACAACCTATTCAGGACCGGGAGGGGATCCGACTAGCTTGCCGCGTACCGATATCGACAATAACCCTGATGTTTGGTGGGTGGCTGCGCGCAGTTCGGCCATGGCGAACGGCGATTTCGATGACTTCCCGACCAACTGACTTGACTAAAGTCCGTTCAAGAGTTCGTCCTCAGCGTTTTTCTCCAATGGGCGCGCTTATTTTTGGGTCAAGTCCGCACAGATGATCTTGCGTCGGTTCGTAACAATTCATAGATCGCAAGGTCAACAAAATGGTCGTAAAGCCATTCGGACCGTCGAGCCACCCCTTCGAGCGCGAATCCTAAACGCTCTGGTATCGCGCGGCTGCGGCGATTTTCCGTGGCGCAGCAAATGACCACGCGATGCAAATCAATCTCCCTGAAAGCATAATCTATCACAACGCGGCATGACGCAGTCACAATGCCTTTGCCCTGATGCGAGGCGTCCAGCCAATAGCCCATTGCAGTGGAGCGGTTCGCCCGATCAACTGCGTGATGGCCAATCATGCCGCAGAGATAATACCTAAACCAAATGCCAGCCTGCAATCCTCTGTTTTCGGAAAATTGCCTGGAACACGAAGCGAGGAATGCCGCTGTGTCCGCGACAGAACGCATTCTATCCAGCCACGGCAGCCATTCTTGCAAATGCTGCCGGTTGGCGTCAGTCAAATCGAAAATCTCTTGCGCGTGTTGTTCCTCAACCAGCCTCAATTCAATTTCGTCAGTGACTGTCAAATGAAATGGCGTTGGCCTCATTTTGATTGTCCCTTAAAGCCGAATGCAGGCGCGGATTTGACCTTTACACAAGGCAACGCTCGTTGTTTGCTAATCCCGTTATGGCAGAGTTGATTGGCAATCTTTTGGTCGCGCAGTCGGGGGGGCCGACGGCGGTGATTAACGCCAGTGTTGCTGGGGTCGTCCAGCTCGCTCGCAAGTATCCCTCTATCCAAAAAATCTACGGCGGTCTCAACGGCATTCTGGGCATCCTCAGTGAACAATTGATCGATCTGAACCAGGAACTGCCCGATACCATCCAGGCGCTCAAATTCACTCCCGGCGCCGCCCTGGGCACTTGCCGCTACAAAATCGATTTCAAACGGAAGCCGGATCGGGCCGCCCGGGAAATGGACCGCCTCTTCCAGGTCTTCCAGGCCCACAACATCCGCTTTTTCTTTTACGCCGGCGGCAATGACTCCCAGGATACCGCCGACAAGATTCATCTCGAAGCCCTCCGCCGCGGTTTCGAGATGCGCGTCATCGGCGTCCCCAAAACCATCGACAACGATTTGCCCCACACCGATCATTGCCCCGGCTTCGGCTCCGTGGCCAAATACAACGCCTGCACGGTCATGGAAATCGCTGCCGACGCCGGCAGCATGGCCACCGATGACGGTTCCTGCTGCGTCATCGAAGTCATGGGCCGCAGCGCGGGCTGGATCGCCGCCAGCACCGTGCTGGCCAAACACGGGCCCCAGGACGCGCCCCACATCATTTTGCTGCCGGAAATTCCCTTCCAGGAAGAGCCGTTCCTGGACAAGGTGAAAGCCGTCGTGGCCGAAGTTGGCTATTGCATCGTCGTGGTGGGCGAGGGTTTGAAGAAGCTCGACGGCACCGAATACAGCGCGGACAAGACGCGCTTGGACGCCTTTGGGCATCCGGCGTTGTCCGGCGCCTCCGAGCGCCTGGGGGAACTTGTTTTTGGCAAGCTGCGCACCAAGACCCGCACCGTCAAACTGGGCTACGCCCAGCGTTGCGCGGCCCATTATGCCAGCGCCACCGACGCCGCCGAAGCCATCGCTTGCGGCGAGGCCGCTGTGCGCGCCGCCGCCGACGGCAAGAGCGGCTTCATGGTCAAGATCATCCGCACCCCCGGCGAGGACTATTGCTGGACGACCGGCTTGCAGCCGCTGGGGGACATCGCCAACGTGGAGCACCTGGTGCCGCGAGATTGGATCAGCGAGGACGGCTTCATGCCCAACGAGAAATTTATCCAGTACGCAAGACCCTTGATCGAAGGGGAAGTAAGGGTGCCGACCGAGGGCGGCCTTCCAAAATTTGCCGTTCTGCAAAGGCATTCGGTGGCGCAAAAACTGCCGCGTCGCAAATAGTTCTGTCAAATGAATACGCACCAAGCCCCTCACTGCCGCAGTTGCGGCGGTGTGGGCATGAACACTTTGAGGGCGAATCCTTCGGGGGAAAAACTTCCCGAATATACCGAGAAGTAAAAGTACTTCGATATGATGTCAAAGGACGGCAGCAGCGAGAAGTCGGCCCACTGACGAAGCGATTCCACCTGTTCGCCTCCGAGTGAAGGGGGCAGAGGCACACCCAGCAGATCCTGCAAGGAGAGGGATTGTTTGCGAATGACGTCGAACACCGGCCGCATGGATTGGTTTTCATTTTCATAACCGAACAGACCCGTCCCAATCCCGCCCACCTTCTGCGCCGCATCGGCCAACGCTGGCATGGCCGCCAGCGCCTTGGTCGTGCCGTCGCTGCTGCGCAGATATTCCTCCAACAGGCTCGCGTCCCCGGAAATGGCGAGGTAGCCCCCACTGGCGGAAAAATGGACGCCCGAGGAAGCCGCCCCGTTTCCCATGCCGGGAGGAGTCGCGGTGTAGATTTTTCGTCCAAGAAACTCACGGTCCTTGATTGCGCCTTGGAACGGAATCGACAGGAGCACCTTGACCGCCGCGGCCAGTTTTTCCGCGTTGGGAGAGGCCAGGAGAAAGATCGACGGTGGGGACTTCAAATCCGCCAGCGTGTTGGCCTTGGGCGCCTTTCCGTAACTGACCATGTCGTCGCCGAGGTTGTTGAGCAGTTCGGATTTCAGATCGTAATGCTCGTCTTTGTCCTTGCCCGCCATCTGCAACATCGTGTTCACCCCGGCCATGGCTTGGACTCCAAGAACATCCGTCATCATCGTTTCCAACTCTTTCCAACTGCGCGCCATGTTGAGCCGCCAGCGGAAAAATTTGACCGCATCGGCCGGAACAAACGCCGGCGGACTGGAATCCTTGGCCTCCGCGGCGAAGATTTTAAGCAGCGCGGGGCGTTTCTCCTGCTCCACGGCCAGAAACAATTGCGTGCTGGCGCCTTCAGGGGAACTCTGATATGAGAGCGATGCCGAATTCAGGCTCGCCAGACCGGTGGCGGCAAGAATTTTTTTCATGTTGAACGGACCCGACGGTGCGTCCTCATCGGCGGCGCCGGGTGTTTTGGTCCCGTCGGCTCCGCCGGGCGGTTTGGTCAGAGTGTCGATCAGGGCTTTGGTATTCACCCACAAATAGAAGGGTGACTCGCGCAGACGCGCCCTGTAGTCGGCTTGAAAGGCCGGAGCATCCTCCAGCGGCGGCGCCATGCCGTCAGCCTGGCGGCTGAGGACCTTGTCGATGGCCTCGGTTGAGTCTGCAACCAAGAGCAGCGAATCCGACTGGCCCAGCGTGATCTCGATGTTCTTGACTGCAGCCTTGTCGGTGGCGTCGGCGGCTGGCGCGCCGGGCGACAGGCTTGGAAAAACCTTTTTCAACGTAAGATCCTCGGGCGAAACCATGAGCGTCGTAAAATCCGTCTCGCGTATCTTCTCCCCTTTCATGGCTTTGCCGGCGTCCACCCACTTCTTGATAACTTGGGCCAAATTAGACTTCAATTGACCGCCATGGTCTTTGGTGTCCATCAACAGGATGATCGACATCCGCTTGTCCGGATTGCTTTTGGAGTTGATCGGCACCAATGCGTAAGTCATCTGCCCCTGCGCCAGGCCGCCATAGTCGGAAAACTTGATGCCCAAATTCTGCTCCAACGGCTTGATCACTCCAGTGGTGAATTTGTCGATGAACTTGTCTTTGAATGGCTTCAGCGCCGGGTCTTCCCATAACCTGGCATAAGGCGCGCTGCTCCAGAAACGCACCGCCTTCTCCCAATCCGGCGCGGTCGCGACCAGCACCGTGTCTTTGGGCAGCAGTTTTTCCGGAGGTGGAACGGCGCCGCCGGCCCGCAGGCCAAAAGCGGCCAGGGCCAACGGCCAAAGGAATCGAGGGGATAGAGTCATGAGTTTAGAACACCCGCCCAGCCTTATTCAGTCGCCGGTTTCTTGGTTCGGCTGGGCGGTTCCAGGTAGCGATACGCGCTGCTGGGATTGTCGTTGTCGTAAGCAAAAGCGTCGCGATGATTCAAGAAGTGTTCGACCGATTCAACCGGGATGGCGAACCCAAGGCCCTCGCCCATGGTGATCTTCATGTTCGTCACGCCCACGACTTCGCCGCGCAGGTTGAAGAGCGGGCCGCCGCTGTTGCCGGGGTTGATCTGCGCCGTGGTTTGCAGATAAAGCGATCCTTCCAGTTCCCGCGTCTTGGTGCTCAGGATGCCTTCGGTCACCGTCCGTTCCAGGCCCAGCGGACTGCCAATGGCGAACACATGGTCGCCCACCGACAATTTGTCCGAGTCGCCCAGCGGGACGCTGGTGAATCGCGGCGCGTCCTTGTCCTCGATATGGAGCAAGGCCAGATCGCCAAATTTGTTCAAAGCGATAATCCGGACCTGCTTGTACGACTTCCGTTCCATCTGGCCGTCTTTAATTGCATAGACTTCGACCGAGATTTGTGTTTCGCCCTCCACCACGTGGAAATTGGTGATCAGGAAGCCCTCGGGATCGATGAAGAAACCCGAGCCAAGTCCCGCCGGTGTTCGCACCTGGACGACGGCCGATCCAATAGTATTGACAAGCTCTCGGACGCTTTGTTCCGGCGCCGAAGCCGCCGCCGTCCTGTAAAAGCCCTGGCCCGCCACTGGATCGGCCGCGGCCTGGACCGCCACGGCCGGTGCGCCAGCCGCGACGGGCGGGGGCGCCGGCGCGGCCATGGACCGGGCCGCCGCCTCGTTGTCATGTAGAAGTTTCAGCACCTGGCTCCGCGGGATGACCAGCACCGTGTAGCCGATATCGATGACGATCTGGTCCCGCTTTTCCGCCAGGATCGTGCCCGTGACCGACGCCTTGCCCTTGAGTTCGACAGTTGCGGCCGGCGCCATGGCGCAATAAAGCGTCAAAAAATAGCCAATGCATTTTTTCAGCATGGGGAGAAATTAACCGCGTTTGAGCCGAAAGACAAGGCTGGCGAGTGATATTTTGTTTCATTCTAGCGGCGACAAATGCGCCAGACCCTGTGGCCAGACAGCCCGCTCTTAATTTGTTCCGTCTCCGTCGAGCCGTAACTCGATTTCGTGGAACCGGGTTTGACCAAGTTTGACCAGGTTTGACTTTTCGGGGAGGGATGAGCTGCCCGCAAATCGGGCCGCCCATAATTTGTTCTGACTCTCGCGAGTCCCTGAGTTTGACCCCGGCTTGACCGGATTTGCCTGTCTGGCTAAATGTAGCCTTATTGCTTCATCCTTCATCCTTGTCTCGGCTTCCGCCGGCGTCTTTCGCCGCCGCCAAATCAAAATTGAGCCTAAACATAAGCAGATCACTTAGGATTGACCTTATTTGGGGCCAAAGCTTCCTTTTGTGGTTTGACTGGGTTTGACCGGGTTTGACCAGGCCAGTCTTCCACCGGCCTTTTTCGTCACTTTCCACCCTGCGGCAGGTTTGATTTGGTTTGATTTAGTTTGATCTGGTTTGATTGGGCTTGTCCACGCTGACTTCCGCCGGCTTCTTTCGCCAGCGCCAAGCCAAATTTGAGCTTAACATAAGCAAATCGCTTAGGGTTGGCTTTGTGAGGGTCAACCCTGCGTCCAACCACTTTTTCTGGTTTGAACAGGTTTGATTTGGTTTGATTTGGTTTGATTCGCCTTGATTGACCGGGTCGTTCGGACCTGTGATGCGTGAAAATCACGCAGATCGCAACGCCCCCGCGACTCTTGTTAAGCCATGAACCCACTTCGGCAACCCGTCTTCCCTCCCCCAAATCCTAAAGCTCCGAATTTCATGGCTTGGGGAGCACACGCGCCGCGCGTGTGGCGGTCGGCGCCCTCGCCGACCGATTCTTTCTCTCAAATATGGTTCCCATTGTAACATTCCGGCGCAACGCGATCGATACGCGAGGATTAGGAACTTCCTATCAACTCATCTTCATCCCAATCGCCCAAAGCCGCTTCTACGGGCAGCCTTGGCGAGCCCCGATTCCCGACTGCATATTTTCAAAGAACAGGCGCCTGAGCGCCCCACACTTACCAATCTACCACGTTCTGGTCGGAATTCAAAACGCATGTTTGGATGGGCTTCCCGATTCGCGAGCGACTTCTTCGGGAGCACGGTCGTCCTTGTCCGCCGACTTTGTCCGCTAAAGCGCGCTACGTGACGGCGGAAGCCTTAGCGAAGGCGGACTTGTACGCCATTGCTTTAGGTTAACCCGACTTGACGGATTCGACCCT
>PLIU01000494.1 GCA_003140095.1 Verrucomicrobiales bacterium
TCCGCAGCCGCACGGAAACGATATAGTGGGCATGGCTTGGAACGGAACATTGGGAGTGCAAGTCTGCGAACTGGGGCAGGTCTACACCAGCCCGGACTTGATTAACTGGAATCCGCAAAACAGCAACCTGACCAACGACCTTGAGGCAGTCGCGTTTTTCGGCAATCGCATCATCATCGCCGGAGCCAACGGAGCGGTGGCTTATTCGGACGACGGCGTGAATTTCATAACCAATTCGCTGCATACCACCAATTGGATTGTTTCTGTGGCGGCCTCATCGAACCTTGTGGTAGCCGTCGGCGACAATGGCGCCCTTTACACCAGCACCGACGGCGCCACCTGGCATCTGCAATCTCCACCGCCCGATTTGTACCCCTACTGGCTTCTGAGCGTGGCCTATGGCAATGGCGTTTTCGTGACCACGGGTGAACAAGGTTACATTGCCACCAGCAAAAACGGCACCAACTGGACCGAGCACTCCATCGACGAGTCCTTCGGCCAGTTGGAGGACGTGGCTTGGTTGGACACATCCGGCTCTCACACCAATTTCCCCTACACAGGATTCTGGACGGTCAGCGATGCGGGCGATGCGTTTTACAGCTCGACTAATGGCGCGAACTGGACGCAATTCAATTTTGGCGCGCAAGACCCTTCGTCCAACGTGCTTTATACGGTCGCGGCTGACGATTTGACAGGACTGCTGGCGGGAAATTCGGAGGTGAGGCTGGGCGCCATGTCCGCAAAGCAACTCCTCTGGGCCAACCAGATTGGCGCGTGGCTGACCAACGTGCCGTCGTGGACCTATTTTGCCTCGGTGCTGGAGACCAACGGCGCCTATGAACTGGCCGGATATGACGGCATGATCGTGCAAAGTTCCGTGACCAACGGCAGTTACAGTTGGAATACGCCCTATTATTCCGTGCGCGATTGGCTTTTTGAGGTCACCTCCGCCAACGGCCTCTATGTGGCCGTGGGCGACAACGTGCGCATCATGACCAGCGGCAATGGCGCGGACTGGACGGTCGAGGAAGTTCCGCTGACCAATTCTGTATCCACCACCAACACCGTCTTCTTATGTGTCGGCGGCACGACCAACCTCCTGGTGGCCGCCGGCAGCGAAGGCAGTCTGGCCGTCAGCCCGAACTTGCTCGTTCCCGTCGTCGAAACCAACGCCAACGGCAGCTTGTTTACCAACAACGCCAGCTCACTCGGAGTCATTTGGTATTCCCTGCCCGCGCCGTCGGGCACCACGAATGATCTGGCCGGGATCTGCGCTTTCAACAGCAATTATTTTCTTGTTGGCAGCTATGGCACACTGCTGAGCAGCCCCGATGGCACCAACTGGAGCAATCTCTCCTCCGGCACGGCGAATTATCTGTCCGGCATCGCTGCTTTTACCAATGGTTTGCTGGTGCTCACGGGCAATAAGGGCACCATTCTGACCAGTTCCGACGGCACCAACTGGGCCAGCCGCGCTTCCGGCACGACCAACTGGCTTTACCGCCTGCGTTGCGTCAACGGCAGGCTGCTGGCGGTCGGCGAAAATGGCGCCATGCTCATCAGCACCAACGGCACGAATTGGTCTCCGGCTAACAGCGGCGTGACCAACTGGCTCAATGACGCAGTCATGGTCAGCAACACTTGTTACGTTGTGGGCGACCAAGGGGTCGTCTTGGCCAGCACCAATTTTATAAACTGGACCGACATCGGGACCATCACCTCCAAGTCCCTGGACGGCGCCGCCACGCAAAACGGGCAATTGGTGGTCGCCGGCTTTGAAGGGAGCATTCTGCGCAGCCAGGTTATACCCATCTTGACTCCAGTGAACTTTGTCAGTTTCGGGCAATCGGGAGGCTACAATGTCTTTTCTGTTGCCGGTGTGGTGGGCCAGCAATTCACGCTGGACTCCACCACGAATCTGATGGACTGGGTGACCGGCCCTTTGCTGGATTTGATCTACGGCAACGGCACATTGATCTTTTATCAAAGCCTGCCCGCCGCACCGCCGTCGGCCCAGTTTTATCGCTGCACCCTTGTGCCTTGATGGATGTGAGAGCGTGTCGGAAAACTCGCACCCAACGCCGCGTGAGCACCGGCAGGCTCCGTCGTCAAGGACTGGCACGACGCCGGCCTTCTCGTTGGGGTGAACTCCTTCATTCTCGATGTGGAACCAGCCATCGGCCCGAAGGGTGAAAGAAGATTCGCTTATGGTGGGGGTCGTATGTTTCATCTCGAATTTCCTGGAGCAAGTTGTAGTTTGCCGCGTGTTATCTTCGGCCCCAAGCGGATGCCTCCGGCTGCTTCTGTCTCGTGGCGGCATCCTGCAGGCCGCGCGTGCCCTCACGCGGCGGTCTTCCTGAGTCATGATGCGCCGTTGCTCTTTTCTCTTTTTCATCGCCCTTTCATCACTCATTTTGTATGTCTATTTACCATTCTATATGTAGTATAACTCGCATATTCAGAGTTTACAACATATTTCACTGAAATAAATTGCTGTGGATTCCTAACCAATTCCGTGTGTCTTCAAGCTCGTTATTGGTGGATTTCAGGTGTCACTGGCGAGCCTCTTTGAAGAACGAAGGAATAAATATGGGGATTCCGTGATCATCAACACCTGACGATCTGAGGGTTGAGCGGTTTATGTGGTCAATGAATGAATACCCACCACTTGACGAGGAGGGCACCGGCAGGGGCGAAGAAAACTGAAAGTTGTTCCAGAAAGCGTCTAGCGCAAAAGTCACGCGGTTGCGAACACGCGCTGGCCGATGAACTCGCCTTTGGCAATCCCTCCCGGACAGGCGAAGAGCCCGCCGCCGGTGTGCGTGACGAATTGGTTCATGGCATCGAACTTTGACATCTTGTCGAATATTTTGATGAATCCGGTTCGAGGATCGCGCTGGTAACTAACGAACAAAAGCCCCGCGTCATACTCCATCCCCTGCCGCCATGGCGGCCAGCGTTCGGTGACGAAATCCGCTCCGTCATTGTAAGAATAGGGGCGGCGCAAGATTTGCGCGTCCTCATTGTTCACGGGCGCCGCCAGACGAACGTGCGCGTTTTCCGGGATGATGGGGTTGCCGTCCTTGTCCGTCGCGTCATAGTCCGGTTTGTCGAACTCCTCTTTTCCCCCGAGTGGGGCCCCCGAGTATTTGTGGCGGCCGATCGTTTGCTCCTGAAAGCCGATGTTCATTCGGTCCCAATGCTCCAGCGCCATTCGAATCCGGCGAACCACCACATAAGTGCCGCGACGCATCCAGTCCGGCCCTTCGTCGCCGACCCACACCACTTTGTCCATCAATTTGGAATCCTCAAAAGACGGATTATTGGTTCCATCCTTAAAACCCATTAGGTTGCGCGGCGTCTGTTTGGCCCCAACGTTGGGAAGGAAACCGGCCTGGACCCAGCGGACTTGGGCCACGTCGTAAGCCAGCCTCACCAATTGGCGCACAGCGTGGAAAGCTGATTGCGGATCGTCCGCGCACGCCTGGATCAACAAATCGCCTCCCGTCCGCGCCTCTACCAACTGATCACCGTTAAATTTGGGGAGATCTACGAATGCAGTTGGGCGGCGCGCGGCCAACCCGTAGCGATCTTGCCCATCTTTGATGAATAAACCTGCGCCGAAACCGAAAGTCACTGTCAACCGCGCCTGCGGCAAGTCCGAAGCCTCTCCGCTATCAGGGGCGGGGGCCGTGAAGTCCTGGCCCATCGGCTCCGCTGTTTGACCTTCCGCCATCCTGCCAGTAGCCGAAGTCCATGCACGCAGCATCTCAATGAGGTCCTCCCGCTTGGTGGCGACAAGATCCAGGGCGGTAAAGTAGGTGTGACGTTGGGCGGGCGTCAGAATCCCCCCTTGATGGTCGCCCCAAAAGGGTTCGGTAGCGTCGAGGACATTTCCTTGAGCCGGCTCATTCTGTCTCTTCGTCGCCGCGTCAGCAGCAGGCGAGGCTTTCGCATTCAAGCTAGCAACTGCAACCATTCCGCAAGACGCCGCCAGAAAGCGACGGCGGGTTAAACGCTGTCTCTCCTCCTCTGAATTGCTCATCGAGCCTCCACCAGGGTGTTCATATCGTCTTCAACGTAGTAAAATCCTTTGCCGTCCGGTGTCATGGCAATGCCAAACAAATCTCCGTTGCCGGGCGGAGACTGTGCCTGATCGGCGTCGATCCATTGGGCGCAAAGCTGCTTGCCGCTAATCGGATCAATTTCCACGACTTGTCCATTCAGAGCATTACAAACCAAAAGGTGGCCATTGGGCGCGAGCACCAGCGCCAGTGGTCGCCGCAGCAACCCATCCTTAGTCACAAGACGGCCAGTCCCGGCGCTGTCGGTGCGGGTCACTGCGTCGGGTATTGCGACGATTTGATTTCCAACCCCGTCGGAGACGTAGAGCATTTGGTCAGAGCCAAGGGCCAACCCTGTAGGCCCGACGAGGAAGGCATCCAAGTTTGCTCGTTGAGCAAAACCACTGGCGATCACCGTCTGGCTTAATATCACCGGTGGCTTTCCTTCGGGGATGGCAAGCTCAAGGCGGAGCACAGTCGCTTTTTTCACTGTCACCGGATAGCCAGTCACTGGATCACGAACGCGCGGGCCGGGGACATCAAAACCGGACATGCTGACAAAGAGCGTCGCATTGCTCCCGTTGTCAACTTGGGCGATGTTGCCCCAGGGTCCATTGATATTCGTGCCGGTCCAGACGGTGGCGAGCTGGCCTTCGGCGTCGAGCACCAGCAGGCCGCCGTCGCCCTTGGTGCGGGTGGTGCCATCGGTACTGGGCGTGCTGCCGACGATGACCCATCCGCTCTGGAGCATGGTCATGGCGGTGGTCAGCCCCACGCCGCCCGGACATTGCGGCAAGTGCTGAGGCAACTCCGCAAAGAGCGAAGTTTTCTTGGTGGTGGGGTTGTAATCCACAATGGTGGTGCCGGTTCCCTGCAAATTCGACACCTTGTTGAAGTTATCCACCAAAACATCCCCCTTGCGAATTTTCCCGGCGGAAACGGGGGCCACAATGACGGCATACGGGTTCAAATCGCCATTCTCTGCCACCGTGGATGCAAGAGTCATGTGATGGTGAATGCCCTCCAGAAATGCTTTTGACTCTGCCCCGTGTATCGCGTCAACCGCAGCCAGACTCATAGCTAGAGCCACGGCCGAGGCGGCGTGGCCCCGGCCAATACCGCGTCGAATCATTTGTGTGATGCTTGTGCAGCTCATGGTGAGAGGTATTTTTCAGAACAAAACATTCATACGCAAACCGAGAACGACTTCGTTCTTGACCCGTTGGCCCGGCGCATTTGGGTTGGCGATGCCCGCGCCGGGATTGAACACGTATTGGAAGTCGGGCTGCAATTGACACCACGCTGTGAGTTGATACTGGTAGGTGGCTTCGACGAATGTCTCGCCACGCTGAACAGGGTGGAAGGCCCCGGTGTAATAAGTTATGTCCCTGTCCACATCGGCCGCATGATTGCCGACCTTCGCGTAACCCATCCCCACGCCGCAGGTATCGTCGTCCCGGTGCATGATCGGCTCATGGAAAGTAAAGCCGGCGTTCATGCTCAAATCGATGACATTGCGATCCTCTTCTGGAGCTCCCAAGGCGCGGACAAAGAAACTGATGGCCCGGTCGCCGTCCTCATCCTTGGGATCGCGCCAGATCATCTGGTCCGCGACCGCGTAGATGGAGTAATCGCCCGAGTGTGTCGCCGGAATCCCGGTGCTTTTGGGGTTCGCCAGCGACACCCCGGTATTGTCCAATTCTTGATCGGCGAAGTTTTCCGTGTCGTACCAGAAGCCAATTTTGTACAAGCGCGCCAGAGGCTCCGAACCGTTCCCATAAACCATGCCGCCCACCGCAGGATAGGAGTATTGAAGCTCGGCGATGGCGAGCGTGCCGCCATTTAAGGGAAAATTCACGCCCGATGGGTTTTGTTGCTGCGGGTCCCCTGTATTGTTGACGACCGGACTGCCGTTAAAAACGCCCAGCAGAATATTCAGCGGATTGATCGGACGCAGCCGCACGCGCACCCCTGGCGCGGAAAGAGGATAGGCCGGGCCGCCGCCGGGCAGGTCCGCCGAAGGCAGCATCGGCCAGCCAAACATGGTATTGACAAACAATCCGGCATTCTGGCTGACCATGAACTCTTGATCAAGGCTCTGCTGGCCGACTTTTACATCCAGCCGGTCTTCTTCCAGGAATTTCTGCTGGTACCAAATCTCCCACAACCGAGTCGCCCGGTCCGCCTCAATGCCGCTGGCGGTTTGAAAAGTGTAGAGGTTTTGCGCGCTCAAATTGTTGCCATGAATCTGGAGACCGCTCACATTAAAAGTCCCGCCATACAGTTGAAAAGCCCGTTGCGTATCCATTTGCAAAATGGCCTGGGTCAGGCCGTCGTAAGCGGAGCCTCGCTGCACGCCTCCGGCAGGATTGCCGAGCACCTCGCTCGTTTCCAAAATCGACAAGGTCATGCCATACTTGCCGAGCCACGGGCGCAAACCCCACATGTCGCCCAGCAAGTAGTTGCTGCGCCGCAACTGACCCCATAATCCTGCCAGACTTACTCCCGCGTTGTTGGTTGCCTGGCCCGGTTGAGAGGGTTGTGCTTCCTCGAACACTGGCACTGGCGGGGGCGTAGCTGAGGCGGAACCGGCCAAATTGATGACCAATCCACAGCCTGCAATAGTACGCGCCCGTGCGAGCAGTAGTCTGACAAACGATAGACGTATCATTATGGCGAAGACTAGAGGAACCCGTAATCCCCCGCTTCCGGTAGATTGCGATTTTTTGTCGGCGGATTGCTATTATCGCAACACGAGGATGGACTAATCATCCAAATGCGCTTTTCAACCGCCGCAAGTTGCTTTTTCAGGAGTCCAATCCCAAGTGTCGCCGCTTTTTCAGCAAGGTTGCGCGGTTCATTTTCAGGACCCTTGCAAGGATGGTTGGTTTCTGGCCGAAGTGTTCCATCAAATGCTTTAGGAGGGAGGATTCTACTTCTTCATAAAGCTGCTTGTAGGACGCTCCGCCTCGAACCTTGGCCGCGACCCAGCCCCGCATGACGCCATCGAAATTCGCGTTCGCTGGTGTTTCGGAGGGAATGCGGACCGCCTTGGGCAAGTGATGTGGCTTGATGATTTTGCCGGAGCAGACGGCCACGGCGTGCTCTAGCGCGTTGCGCAATTCGCGCACATTGCCGGGCCAGGCATGATTCACGAGCAGCCGGCTGGTGTCCGAGCCAAGCGCCAACTCGCGGCCTGCTGAAAGCTGGCTTAGGAAAAACGCGCTCAAAGCCGGTATGTCTTCGCGGCGCCTGGCCAGCGGCGGCAGTTCGACTTCCAGCACGTGCAATCGGTAGTAAAGTTCCTCGCGGAAGCGGCCCGCCTGGACTTCCTCGCGCAGGGAACGATTGGTGGCGGTGATCAGGCGCAAGTCCACGCGGAGATCTTCCCGGCCCCCCCCTCGTGTGCCAGGGAGGTCGCCATGGCGCCCAGTAACGCGAAGCGCTGGGCTTTAAGATAGGGAAGTGCCACCGCCCAAGCCAAGGCGAACCATAACCCCCAAAAAGCCGCCAGAGCACCCACCGCGATCGGTCGCATCAGCACCTCACGCAATTGAGGGCGTTCGCGAATCAACGTCAGTTCCGTCCCGGAATCGATGCCGACGGTGACGGCTTCGTGGCGAGCATCCGGCGGTTCCAAGCGCTGGAACCGCACCTCGACACCGAGCAATTGGCTAAGGTATCGGGAGAGTGTCTCGGTTTGTGGGAGACCAGTGTTGCGAATAAAATCGGCGTTTGCCTTGGCCAGCGCCACAAACTCGGCCTCCGAAAGGCGCTGGAGCGCTACGTTCAGCAATAAAATCAGCCCAATCGTTCCTGCCACGACGAAGAGAAGGAATGACCCGGCGATGCGAATCCAATGACGGTTAAGCATGGATATATTTGATACATATCCGGCCCACAAGGAACAAGTATTATCCCGCGCTGGCACACAGTCCAACGGTGTCGATAAGCTGTAACATGTTGTGATAACACGACTTGGCTATCAATTCGGAGGGTGGCACAGGCATTGCATATGGGTCCGGCGATGCGGCGAACACTGAATTTGAATTTACAACAAAGTGGAGGTTTTACCCATCGAATTCAACGTCCTGTTCACTTCCAAAATTATGGGAAATGTCAGTTTGACCAAGGTCAACGATTGAAAGGAAAGGAATCATGTCTAAATGTTTTTGCGGAAGGCGGGTTTCCGTTTTGGTTTTGACTGGATTGTTGCTGTTCTCCGTCTCGCTGGCGCGGGGCCAGACGCAGACGGTGAGCGACAGCGCGACCAACTCCACGTTGGCCCCAATCAATGCAACCAGCGGCACTGTCGCGACACCGACGGCAAGCACACCAACCAATTCGACCCCGACTTTAATACCCATCGTTGTCGTCACGGGGCGGTCCTCCGATGTCGGACAATCGACGATTGATCCAAGTCTGGGCATACGAGTTTACACCATCGACACCGCCCAGATTCAAAACATGCCTCAGGGTGCGGATACAACCTTTGCCGAAGTGGTCGAACGATCTCCAGGCGTCAGCCAGGATGCCTACGGCAGTTGGCATGTCCGCGGAGAAGACGTCAATACCTCGTACCTGCTTAACGGAATACGAATTCCTCTCGGTATCGTAAATTCGATATTCGGGCAAAAATTTGACACCCGTTTTATCAGCAGTG
Organism: Verrucomicrobiales bacterium; assembly: GCA_003140095.1. GTDB lineage: Bacteria > Verrucomicrobiota > Verrucomicrobiia > Limisphaerales > Palsa-1400 > Palsa-1400. The sequence goes on from PLIU01000494.1 coordinate 8,728, forward strand.
TGTCGTTATTGGATGGAGCCTTACCCGCCCAATACGGTCTCTGGACGGGGGGAATTTTCGCTATTACAACCAAGCAGGGTCCGGAGTTGGAGGGCGGAGATGCCTCGATCTATGGCGGAAGCTATAAAACCGTGCGAGCGAGTTTCTCGCATGGCGGAGTTTCCAATAACATCGATTACTTCTTTCAGGGAAGCTATGACAGTAGCAATATTGGAATTGAAAACCCCACAAGCAGTTCGTATCCGATTCATGATCATACCGACCAATACAAGGGTTTTGTGTATCTCTGCGATCATTTGGATAAAAGCAGTCAGTTAACCTTTATGTTGAATGGGTCCTATGGCTCTTTTCAGATTCCAAATACCCCAGGAATCCCCATGGCCTACACAGTGCCGAACACGTCCACTTTTAATTCGTCTGATCTCAATGAGACTCAGATCGAGCAGTATCACTACGGGATCCTTTCCTACAAAAAGGAGATCGGTGATTTTAACATTCAATCGTCGCTGATTAGCAGTTACGCCCAGACGTGGTATCGCCCCGATTGGATTGGCGATCTGATGATCAATGGTTTGGCCAGTGAACAAAACAGAAATCTTATTGAAAACACATGGACGAGCGATATGAGTTATCAGATCCACGAGGATCACATTCTCAAAGGGGGTACCTACCTCACAAGCCAGATCGAATCGGCAGCGAGTACCACCAGCGCTTTTCGGACCGATTCTGCAGGGACTGTGCTCTCGCATATTCCCATAACCATCGAAGATGGGCAGAATAAGGACGGCTATCTCTACGGGTTTTATTTGGAGGATCAATGGCAGGCGCTCGACCGATTGACGGTCAACTATGGCTTTCGCTTTGATCAAGTGGAGGAATTTGTTAGCGAAAATCAGGTTAGTCCGAGAATAAATTTGGTTTATCAAGCGACTCCGGCGACGGCTCTTTTCGTGGGGTATTCTCGATTTTTTGTTCCTGCTCAATTTGAATATCTTCCTCCTTCAAGTGTTCAAAAGTACCAGAATACTACGGCCGCGACAGCGGTGACAACCGATGATAAGCCTAAAGCCGAGCGGTCGAATTATTATGATGCTGGGGTTACTCATCAGGTGAATAAGGATTGCAAGATTGGGATAGAAGGCTACTACAAATCGGTCAGAAACTTTGCCGACGAAGCCCAAGTTGGGAATTCTGAAATCTACGTGCCTTTTAGCTATGCGCGCGGCTACTACGTCGGCGCCGAATTGGCGTCGAGTTATGCCAGGGATGGATTTAGCACTTTTGCCAATTTAGGGGTAAGTCGGGCCATGGCGACCGATATCAATGCAAGCGAATTTCTCTTTGGACAAAATGAGCTGAATTATACCGCCCAGCATTATGTTCATGTGAATCACGACCAGTTCATTACTCTTTCTACCGGCGCTGCCTATACCTTCCGGCATACGACCGTCCATATGGACGCGATTTACGGCAGCGGCTTTTACGATGGGTTTGCCGATTTGGATCAAGTTCCCGCGCATTGCCCGGTGAGTTGTGGCATCAAACATGATTTTAAGGTTGCGAAACTCCAAACGCTGACCCTTCGCTGCGACGTGATTAACCTGTTCGACGACATATACTTGTACCATCACGGGGGCGGCATTGGGACGACGGCCCCTTATTATGGGGAGCGAAGGGGAGTCTTTGCAGGGCTAGACTATAGGTTCTAATGGTCTTCAGCGCCCGTTTGTCGCGCGCAGGCCACTGTCAGGGATGTGCGTGCCGGGCGGGACGCGGAGGAAGGTTCGATTCGACAGCCGGGAGGTCCGGATTTTCATTTAGGATAAGGAGGGCGATTTAAAGCAAATCCAGGTTCATCGGCGACTCCAGCCAGGCCAGTTCACCAACGAGCGGGGCATCGGCGGGGGCAAGGGCAGCCTCCAGGCCAACATGGATTGCCCCGGCTGCAAGCCCTATGGGACAGCCAGATGACACCGGAGCAAAAGTCATGTCTTAAAACGTTGGCCAATCGTCAAGCCGCGCTTCCGGCCAGGGGTGAGGGACTGGCCGAACAGGCAGTCTCATGGGCTGAGGAGCATTGTTTGAAAGGAACCTCGGTGGTCAAGGAACACGAGCTTTGGCGGCAGGCGTTGCAATATGCGCGGGGGCAAGACCCGAACCGTTAGCGAGTAGCAGGCGAGTTACCGTCTGTTACCCAAATTTCTACCGGAGTACCAAAGTTGGTGTCCGTTTCGGTGTCCATTCTGGCCAAGCGACTCCTAAACCATTGCTGCACTTGCAGTTAGGAATGGAGCCAGTTGCCGGATTT
>PLIU01000440.1 GCA_003140095.1 Verrucomicrobiales bacterium
TCACCCCCCGCCCCGACGGACGATCCGTGGGTGACATCCGTCGGAGGAACCACCCTGTCCACCGGCGCGGGCGCGTCGTGGTCGGGGGAAACAGTTTGGAATGGAAACAGCGAGAACGCGGGCAACCACGCCAGTTCCGGCGGAGCGAGCACAACCTGGGCGATTCCCGTCTGGCAGCAGGGCCTGGATATGTCGCAGAACCAAGTTTCGACGACGTGGCGAAATATTCCCGACGTGGCCATGGTGGCTGATAGGATTTGGATTATAGCCTCCAACGGCAATCAGTATCCTATCAGCGGCACCAGCGCGTCGGCGCCGTTGTGGGCAGGCTTCATGGCGCTGGCTAACCAGCAAAGGATGGCCGCCGGGCAGCCGCCCGTCGGGTTTGCCAATCCGATGCTCTACGAACTGGCCCGTGGCCCGGAGTACTCGGCGTTGTTCCACGACGTGACCACCGGCAACAACACCAATCTTTCNNTACGATCTTTGCACCGGCTGGGGCACGCCCAATGGAAGCAACCTCCTCAACGCCCTGGCGCAAAGCCCGAACCCCGGCGTGAGCGTGTTCAACGGGGGTTTTGAGGAAGGTGATTTCACCAATTGGACGGTCAACGCGACGGGTTTTGCGGCGGTGGTCGGCTCCAACAGCGCCTTTTACAGACCCTACGTGCATTCGGGAACTTACGGCGCTTATCTGAGCCAACCGGGCCAACTGGGCTACTTGTCGCAGTCCGCCACCACTCTGCCCGGCCAGCCTTCCCTGATTTCTTTCTGGCTGAACAATCCCAACGGCGGCACCCCGAATGAATTCCAAGTGTGGTGGAACGGAACCGAGTTGTTCGATCAGACCAATCTGCCCGCTTTTGGCTGGACCAACATCCAATTGGTGGCCTGGGCGGCCTCGACCCAGACCGTGCTGGAGTTCGGTTTTCGGCAGGAAGTGGCTGCCTTCGGCTTGGACGACATCGGGGTCATGGCCGTGCCGGCGCCGTCCTTTCAATCGATTGCCACTGTCAGCAATAATTTTGTCCTGGCGTGGAACGCCTGGCAGGGGATGGTTTACCAAATCCAATACACCACCGATCTGGGCGCGCCGGCCTGGCAGAATCTGGGCCTGCCGATCACCGCGACCAATGCCGTCATATCGTTTGCCGACGCTCTGCCGCCGGACCCGCAGCGGTTTTACCGCGTGGTGCTCTCGCCCTGAGGCGCACCGTTGGTTCTGGGGGTGTTCTCAATTTCGATAGTTTGCAATTTATTCCAATGCAACAGGTTAAACGGTTTGCAATGAGGCGTGAATCGTGCTATTAAAGGCTAACGAGATTTTGAGTGCTGCCGCAGAAAAAACGGGGGCGAGGCCATCGGCCAAAGTACGGGCCGATTCGATTTTTCGCGCCCTAAAGGAGATTTCCTACAAACAAACAGACCGGATGTTTGCGTGGCTCATTGCCTTCGAATGGCTGGCCGCAATGGCGGCGGCCTCGCTCCTTTCCCCCCGCGTTTTGCCGAGCAACCAGCCGTTGCAGTTGGTGGTGACGGCCTCGGCTTTGGCGGGAATGATTTATCTCTTTCCACTCTTCCTAGCCTTGCGCCACCCCGGGCGCGCGGTGACGCGGCACGTCATCGCAGCCGGCCAGATGCTGACGCCCTCGTTGTTCATCTACTTGACGGGAGGGGGATTTGAAACGCACTTTTTCATTTTTGGGGCGCTGGCTTCGCTGGCCTCGTACCGCGACGTTTGGATTTTGGCCTCGGCCACGGTGGTGGTGGCGGGGGATCATATATTGGGCCAGTGGATCCAGACACTGGTGGACGGGATTCATTCCATGCCATGGGGTTGGACCGAATTCACGGGCTGGGTCTTGTTTGAAGACACGCTCTTGTCCTTGTGGATCTGGGAGAGCCTGCGGCTGATGAGCCACGTGGCGGTGCATCAGGCCGAACAGCAGGTCCTGCACGAATCCATTGAAGCGGAAGTAGCCGAACACCTGGAGGCGCTGCACCAGGAAAACGCCAAGTACAAGCAAAGCCAGGCCCTCCTGCAAAAAAGCGAAGCCAAATTCCGCGCGCTGGGCGAATCGGCCCCCGACGGCATTTTCCTGGCCGACCGCACCGGCCAATGGATCTATTGCAATTCCCCCTGGACGAAAATGACGGGCCTCAGTAGCGCCGAAAGCATGGGTCGTGGCTGGATTCGCGCCCTGCATCCAGAGGACAAGGACAAGATTCTGCAACAATGGGTCCAGGCCCTGCGCGAACGCAAGGATCTTTCGCAGGAATTTCGCCTTCTCACCGCCACCGGGCAAGTCCGCTGGGTTTCCTGCCGCACCGCGCCCGCTCACTATGAACCGGAAGAAACCGGCGAGACCGGCGGCTACGCCGGCTCGATCAAGGATATCACCTCCTACAAGGAGGTCGAGGAAGCCTTGCGCCGCGCCAAAACCGACGCGGAAGCTGCGGTGAAGGTCAAGAGCGAATTTCTGGCCAAGATGAGCCATGAAATCCGCACGCCCATGAACGGGGTCATCGGCATGACCAGCCTGCTGTCGGACACGGAAATGACCTCGCAGCAACGGGAATATACCGACACTATCAGGCGCAGCGCGGAATCGTTGCTCTTATTGATCAACGACGTCCTGGACTTCTCCAAAGTGGAGGCGCGCCGACTGATTTTCGAAACCATCGACTTCAATTTGCAGGAGACCATCGAAGGCTCGCTGGAATTGCTGGCCGAAACCGCGCAGGCCAAGAACATCGAATTGGCGGGGTTCGTGCTGGCCGACGTGCCCACGCAGTTGCGTGGCGACCCGGGCCGCCTGCGCCAGGTGTTTGTCAATCTGGTCAGCAACGCCGTCAAGTTCACCGAATACGGGGAGGTCGTGGTCTCCGTCGCCAATTTGGCCGAGACGGAGACGCACGTGGACTTGCGCTTTGAGGTGCGCGATACCGGCATTGGCATTCCGGCGGAAGTCCAGCCGCGCATGTTCCAGGTTTTCAGTCAAGCCGACAGTTCCACCACGCGCAAGTACGGCGGCACCGGCTTGGGCTTGGCCATTTCCAAGCAGTTGATTGAGTTGATGGGCGGGCAGATTGGCTTCACGAGCGTGCCGGGACAGGGTTCGACTTTTTGGTTTACGGCCCGGTTCGAAAAACAGACGGCGCCAGCCAAAACCGCGTTGGAGCAGACCAACTTAAGCGATCTCCACGTCTTGATCGTGGACGATAGCCAAACCAACCGGCGCATCCTGGAGGATCAGTTGCAGGCCTGGGGCATTCGGGCCACCTCCGCGTCGGGCGCGCAGGAGGCCCTGGAAAAGCTGCAGGATGCCACCGAACACCGCTTCGATGTCGTGCTGCTGGACATGCATATGCCTGGCATGAACGGGATTTCACTGGCGGAAGTCATCAAGGCCGATCCCCGCCTGGCGCGTGCGCGGCTGATTATTTTGACCTCGCTGGGCCACTTGATGGACGACGCGCAATTGGAGCGCATCGGCATCTCCGCCTGCCTGGTCAAGCCGGTCAAGCAGGCGCGCTTGTACGAATGTTTGACAGGAATACGCACCCTGCCCAAGAAACCGGTCGAGAACAAGCCGCTGGCCCTGATCGTCCGGGGAGCGCCGCCTGAGCCCCTGCGCATTCTCCTGGCCGAAGACAATGTCATCAATCAGAAGGTGGCGGTGGCCCAGTTGCGCAAACTCGGTTACAGCCCCGATGTCGTGGGCAACGGGATGGAGGCCCTGGAAGCCGTCCAGCAGAACCGATATGATGTCATCCTGATGGACTGCCAGATGCCGCAAATGGACGGCTACGAATCCTCGCGGCAAATCCGCCTGCGCGAGCAAACCGAGGGCGGCAAACCGGTTTACATTATCGCCATGACGGCCAACGCCATGCAGGGCGACCGCGAAAAGTGCCTGGAAGCCCTGATGAACGACTACCTCTCCAAACCAGTCAAAGTCACCGACTTGCGGGCGGCCCTGGAGCGTTCGCAAGCCAACTCCGCCATCGCCTCGACCGAACAAGAGGACACCGCCCTGTTGCTGGCCGAGACCGTTGGCGGGGAAGCCCTGCTGGACGTCGAGCGTCTGGAAGCGGCGGCCAACGATGATCCCAAAGTGGTGCAGGAATTGGTGCAACTTTATTTCGCGCAAGCCAAGGACCTGATGAACGGCTTGCGTGCCGCCATCAATTCCGGTTCGGCCAAGGACGTCGATCACTTCGCCCACAAGCTGGTCGGCGCCAGCCTGGCGTGCGGGATGTCGGCCATGGTGCCGCCGTTGCGCGAGTTGGAGAAACGCGGCAAAGAGGGCAAACTAGGGGATGCGGAAGTGTTGTTTGACCGCGCCAGCCGCCACTTGGAATTGACACGCAACAAGGTGGGGACGTACATTCGCCAACAACAAGGCCATTGAATACTCCTGATTCAGACCGTGGCGCCGCCAAACCGTTGGTGGACTTGGAGCAACTCCAATCCGCTTGCGACGGCGACCTCGGGTTAATGCGCGAGTTGATGGATCTCTATTTCGGGCAGGCCGACCAAATCATGGCGGGGCTGGGCAAGGGCATTGCCGCTGGCGATGTCAGGGAGGTCGATCACCTTTCTCATAAGCTGGCCGGCTCCAGTCTGGCCTGCGGCATGGCGGCCCTTCTGCCCCCCTTGCGGCAACTGGAACTAAACGCCAAGGCCGGCCATTTACAGGGCGCGCCGGACCTCTTCGCCCAAGTCGGCGTGCAATTGGAAGCAGTGCGCCGATTCATGCACGATCATCTCCTCCGAAATCCTCCCCAGGACGGGACGACACCATGAAAAAGATTTTAATTGTCGAGGACGAGTTGGTCGTTCGCTCCATCTACCGCCGCAAATTTGAAATGTCCGGCTACCAGGTGGAAACGGCGGAAGAAGGCTCCGCCGCCTTGAAGCTGCTGCCCATTTTCAGGCCGGACATCATCCAAGTAGATATCATGATGCCCGGCATGGACGGCGTGGAAGTCATCCGCCAAATCCGGGCCTGGCCCGAATTCCGCGATGTGCCGATTTTGGTTTTGTCCAGCTTTTATCGACCGGACTTGGCCAAGGAAGCCTGGAAAGCAGGTGCGACCAAGTGCGTGTCGAAGATGGACTGCACGCCCAACCTGGCCCTGGATTTGGTCGAGCAGTTGCTCGGTGGGGCATATAGCGGATTTACGCCCAAGGTCGGGACCACTCTGCCGCCAGAAGGGACCATGGAACAGTCCCGCCCATCCCAGGGGCAAATACCATCCGGCGATGAGGGGACCAAGCTGAGGCTCAGACAGGATGAGCCGCCTTCCAAGTTCGCCGGCCCGCCGCGTCCCTCGCCCGAGGCAGAGGAGCTACCGCCGCTAGAGAGGGAAGAAGAAAGCACCTCCTCTTTGCCCAGGCTCACCGTCGATTTGAATTTGCCGCCCTCCAAAGGCACCGCCCCATCCCGCCCATCCTTCTCCAGTTCAACGCAGTCAACGTCACCAGCCGACCGCGCGGAACCGCCCGCTCCGGCTCCATCTGCGCCGGTTCCGACCTCGCCAGCGAAAAGCGAGCCGGCCGAATCGCCCCCCACCACCGGGGCGGATTTTCGCATCGAAATCCGCCAGGATTTTCTCAAGCGCGTGCCGCAAATTCAGGCGGAACTGCACGAGCGCGTCGGCGCGCTCATCAAGAGCAAAAGCCCGACCGGGCAATTGAAGCTGCTGAAGGAATTGGAGGGATCCATTTCTTCGGTGGCCAGCCTGGCGGGCATTACCGGTTTTGGCCGCGTGTCCCATCTCTCCGGCGCCTTGGACGCCCTGATTAAAGACTTGCACAAAAGGCCCAGCCAAATGACCGCTTCAGTCCTGCGAACAGTCGCTCATGCCATGGATTGCCTGAACGTGCTCTTCCGCGATCTATCCCAGTTGCCACAGGAAATTCCACAGTCGATTTTGATCCTCGCCGTTGATGATGAGCCAATCTCGCGACGCACTATTTCCGTCGCCCTCGGCAAAGCCAATCTTCGGTGCATTGGCATGGAGGATTCAAAATTGGCCCTGACGCTCCTCCAGGAAAATTCATTCGATCTAATCTTCCTGGACGCCGAAATGCCCGGCTTGAACGGCTTCGAACTTTGCGCCGAATTGCGCAAGCTGCCCACCAACAAGACCACACCCGTGATCTTCGTCACAAGCCTGACCAAATTTGAAATCCGCGCCCAATCCTCACTCTCCGGCGGCAACGACCTCATTGCCAAACCGTTCCTGATGATGGAATTGGCGGTCAAGGCGCTGACTTATTTGCTCAAACCGCCGCCCAGCACCGAGGCCAAGATTCTCCAGGCGCAGCCGGCCGCATAAAAGAGCCGCGGAACGGTCCGCGGCTTCAGTTCTCCCTGCGTTCGACCCTGCGCTCAACGGCGAAAGTAGCGCCCCCGGTAATAATAGCGAGTTCCCCAACCGTAACCCAGCCGGGCATAAGGATGGTAGTACGGATACGGCGCGGGATATACCACGCGCGGCCCATAGTAAGCGGGAGCCGCAACCACTGCCGCCGGTGCCGGCGCATAGACCGCCGCAGGGGCGTAATAAGCTGGCGCGGCATAGGACCGGTGCGGGCGCGGTGTAATAAACCGGCGCCGCCGCGCTGGCGACACTGACGCCAACGGCCGTTCCCACCGCCAGCCCGCCCAAAACACCTCCCGCTACAGCCCAACCGCCTGCCCGCGCCTGCGGCGCGCCGAAAGTCGTCATCGCCAGGGCTAGGCCGGCGAAAGAGGATATTTTCATAAACGTTTTCATATCAAAGCCTTTCTAAAAGTTTCTCAAATCTTTCATTCGTTTGGACAAGTCTGCCTCATTCACCATTCAAGCAGGTTCCTACCCCCTTGGCGTCCTTTGCTTCGAAGCAAGTTCCTGCCGCATCTTCAATACGGAAGGCCTTTTCGCATCTTGCAATGAATCTGGATTATTCTCGGCCAAAAGCAAGCGAACGGCTTCGTGGCTGGGCGGCATCAGGGCCATTTCATCTGGGAG
>PLIU01000344.1 GCA_003140095.1 Verrucomicrobiales bacterium
GCAATGGCCACGCGCTGCTGCTCGCCGCCGGACAATTCATAAGGCCGGTGTTCCAGGCGCTGCGACAACCCGACCCGTTCCAGCAAGGCCGCGGCGCGCCGGGCCGCCTCGGCCGGGGCGGTCCGGGCCACGCGGGCCGGCAGGGCGACGTTTTCCAGCGCGCTCAATTCGGGCAGCAGATGGTAGGCCTGGAAGATAAAGCCGACACGGCGATTGCGCCACCGGGCCAGGCCGCGCGCGGAGAGGCCGCGCAAATCCATTCCGTCAAAACTAATTTCGCCCGCGTTGGGCAGATCCAGCCCGCCCAGCAAATGCAGCAGCGTGCTTTTGCCCGCGCCCGAGGCTCCGCGCAAGGCCAGAAATTCGCCGCGGGCGACGACCAGGTCAATGCCGCGCAGGACCTCCAGCGTGCGCTTGCCCATCAAGTAACTTTTGCGCAATCCGTGCGCTGCGACCAGCGCGACAGGAGAGGAGGCCTCACTCATGCCGCAAAGCCTCCACCGGTTGCAGGCGGCTGGCTTTCCAGGCCGGGAACAACCCCGCCAGCACGCAGATCAGAAAGGCCGTGCCGCAGATAAACGCAACGTCCCCCGCCTGGATCGCAGCCGGCAGCTCATAGACGTGATAAACGGAAGCCGGCAGCACTTCCGAATGCGTGACGTTGCGCAAAAAGGCGAGCAGCTCGTTGCGGTAGGCCAGGGCGAGCCTGCCGGCGCCGAAGCCCAGCCCAACGCCCAGCACTCCCACCACCAGGCTCTGGCTCAGGAAGAGCCACAGAATCTGTCGGCCGCTGGCGCCCAGCGCCTTGAGGATGCCTATCTCGCGCGTTTTCTGCACGACAAAAGTGATCTGGCAGTTGACGATGCCGAAGGCGGCCACAATCATGATGAAAAACAACACATAGAACATGGTGTTCTTTTCCACCGCCAGCGCGCCGAAAATATCCCGGTTCTCCTCTATCCACGTATAAACTTGCAGGCTCTCCGGCAGGACTTTTTGCAATTCCGCTTTGACCTTCTCCGCCAAAAATGGATCGCGCAATTTGACTTGCAGCGCCTGCGCGCTATTGTCCGGCATTTTGAGCAGGTCGCGCGCGTCCTCGAGCGAACTGACGATGACTTCCCGATTGTAGTCCGGAAAACCAACATCGAAAATCCCCCGCACAGTGAAGTCCTCCGGCAGCAAGACTTCGCTGTTGGTTTTGCCTCTGCTGGCCCGCATTTTTTCAATGCTGGTCAGAGAATAAACCGCCAGCCGGCTGCCGAGCTCAAGACCCATGCGGACGGCAAAGTCGCGCCCGATTAGCAAGCCCTTATCCGCCAAATCGAAGGACCCCTCCACGATAGAGCTTGGCAAATTGCTCACCCGGCCAACGCTTCCCGGGTCCACGCCCACCAGGCTCGATACATAACCCTTGGATCGGCCGTCATCCGGTTCGGTTTCCAGCGGGGCGATGGTGCGGATGAAAGGCGAGACCCCAATCACGTCGGGATTGGCCGCCACGATGCGCTGGATGCTCTCGTAGTTGCTGAGCGTGCCGTCCTGCTCCGCCGGATACACCTTCAAGTGCGCGTTGAAGCCCAGAATGGTGTCGCGCCACTGCTGGTCAAATCCACTCATCACCGCGATGACGATAATCAATACCGCCGTGCCCAGCAGCACGCCGATGATGGATATGACCGTGATGACCGAAACAAAAGTCCGGCGCGGTCGCAAATAACGGAGAGCTAAAAAGGCCTCAAACGGCAACCTCGACATGCGCTCACAGCCTACGGGCGCCCGCGCCTCATGTCAAGGAGACGGCGTCAACGCGGCGGTGCCGGACGTGCTGGCCTCGATGGGGTGATAGGGCTCGCCGATGCGGCCATAATCCAAGTCCTTGGCCGTGAAATGCTCCGGACCAAAAATCCGCACGTAGCGGTAGTGCATCACAATCGTCCCGTTGTCATCGAGCGATTCAGGCGAGCCATACACGACGGCCACGCTGCCCGGCTTGGCATATTGCAGGGCGTCTGCGCTGGATGACTCCGCGTTTCTCCGGTTCATTTGCCAGTGCATGCGAAAACGGCCCTCGCCCCTGGGCGAAATCAGCAGGTGTTTGCTCCCCGCATTCTCATTCACCAGCCAGTCGTAATAATGATGCTCGAAAACCGTGTTCATGTTGATTTTGTCGCCGGACTCGTCGTCCACCGCGTCATTGGTGACAATAATGCCGGCCCAGACCACGCGCACTTTGGCGTAGAGGGCGGCGTCTTTGCGCACGTCCTCAGGATAAACATCCTTATGATCGTTGCCGTATTCCATTTTTTCGGGCCGGTTGGCCGGGCGGTAAGGAGCATTGTAGGCGCAGGCTGTGAGCAAGCCCGCCGCCAATACAGTCAATACTATTTTAAGTTTCATATATGTGTTTTCTGATCGATCAGTGCGTGATTATTTGCCAAAACCCCGTTCTTTGAGCCAGCGCTGGCACTCCCGCGTCCACGGGTGCATCTGCGCGGGCTCCGCCGATTTCGTCCCCAAGCCCAGCCCGTGCGCGCCATGCTCGTAAATGTGCAGTTCAAACGGCACCTTGGCTTGGCGTAGCGCCGCCGCGAATTCCAGGCTGTTTTCCACCGGCACAGCGGCGTCCTCCGAGGTGTGGAAAATAAAGCACGGCGGCGTCTCCGGCGTCACGTGCAGTTGATTGGACAACTCATGGATCAAGGACGGCGACGGGTCCTTGCCAAGCAAATTCTCCCTCGATCCCTGATGTGTTTCGTCGCCCATGGTAATCACAGGATAGCAAAGCACACCCAGGTCTGGCCGGCAACTGACGCGGTCGATGGGATCGGCGGCATCCGTTTGGCCGGCGTCGAAATGCGTCAACAAGGTGGAGGCCAGATGCCCCCCGGCCGAGGAGCCAATGATGCCCAGCCGTTGCGGGTCTAATTTCCATTCCGCCGCGTGGAAACGCACTAGCCGCAGCGCCCTCGCCGCGTCTTCCAGCATCCGCGGATGCCGGTAGCCGGAGGAGCCGAGGCGGTATTGGAGGACGAAGGCGGCAATGCCCTGCAAGTTGAGCCAATGGGCGTAAGCCCCGCCTTCGTGCGGCGCCAAGCCCCCATAACCGCCGCCGGGACAAACCACCATGCCCGCGCCGCTGGCCTTCTCCGCCGCCGGCCAGAAGGGGGTCAGCGTGGGGATGTCTTTGGGTTCCTTGCCCAGAGCGCCAGGCGCGCCGTTCGGCCACAGGGCCAGGGGTGACTGCGGTTCGGACGAACTTTGGGCAAGCAACATGGTGCTGGCGAGAATAAAAACACCGGCCAGCGGGAGCAACAGAGATTTCACTCCTCCCATTATAACCAAGGGCCGCCCATTGAAAAGAATTTTGCGGAAAGACGCACCGAGAACGCCACATTCGAGGCCAAAGCCGAACAGCCATTGCGCCCTCCGCGCCGCGGCCCGTCGAAAACAGGCGGCCGCTAGCCCGGCAGGCTGCGGAGCGCGCGCGTAGCTGCGCCGCATCCCGCTTATCCCCTCGGCCCACTCCTGGACCAATGCCTCAGGTGAGGTTAATGCCGTCATCGGCTTTGTTGCGTTTCTCGTGCAGACTTGTGTATGTGGAGCACAATGCATTCCGCTATCGGCCGCGCACACAGCCCCGACCGCATTCGGAATGGCTTCTTCTTATCGGCCAAAGTCCTTGACCACTTGAGCGGGCAGGAAGCGGCGCAGGCGCTCTCTTGTAGCCAATTCATCATTGGATGCGCCTTTCCGCTTCCCGCTTCTTCGCGTTTTCCGATGCGTTTTCGTCTTTTCACCTGAATTATAGCCGATTTCCGTTGAACCGGCCCGATTTCAGCCCAGAATTAAGGAGGCCTTCCAGCATTCGCTGTATGATTTTAGGACAGTCCCGCCGTCGATCGGACTCGTCCGTTTTCTTGACCGGGGTTTGACTAACTCACTCATAATCGTGTATCCTAATCCTAAACCCCGCCGAACCCAATTTCCACTCTCTTGCAACTCATTGTGCCTTAGGGACTTCCCTATCACAGGTTTGATTTGGTTTGA
>PLIU01000082.1 GCA_003140095.1 Verrucomicrobiales bacterium
TTGCTCAAGCATTTGGTCTGCTGTGCCTGCGTTTTCGCCCTCGACAGAGCAGGCAGCAACATGGCCGCCAGGATGGCGATTACGGCGATGACGACAAGCAGTTCAATGAGCATAAAGGCCCGCTGAAACACGCCTTGCCCTCCTTGTGCCTCGCTGGTTGTCGTTTCTCGGCTCATTGGTGCCATCGATTATGGGCCGGTGACCAGGGCGGGGTTCCAATTGAGGTGCCAATAGTAGTTCCAGAGATTGGGCAGTTTGACTAATTCGCCATGGCCGTCGGTGAAACACATGTTGATCGCGCCCGGCAATGGTTGCCCGGATTGCCAGGGAACGCTGCTGCCCGCCGTCGGACCGCCGTGGCGGAGGATCGTGCAGCAACCCATGCCGACACGAGCAAAAGTATCCGGCGTTTGGCCAACATAAAGATCGCTCGTAGCGTGGTCTGTTTCAATTGGAATGGCTTCGACATAATTTTGATCAAAAAAGAGCGGCGTTTGAGCCGGCCTTTGGACGGATGATAAGTTGTTGAAAAAGAAGCCTGGAAACTCCCCGTATCCGATTGCAGGTCCAGCTTGCGAAACGAATGTCGTGAACCACCCGTTTTGTCCGTAACTGCCGTTCATGTAGGTGTTCGGCGTGTTCATCCCCACTAACCAGGCAAGGTTAGCGGCTCCGGGCCCATAATATTGATCTACGATCTGCGGTTCTGTGGATGGGCACAAGTATAAAGTCTGTGTCGCCCCATAATTCGTGAGAGCGTCGAACCACGATCCCGGAAGTCCCGGATTGTAGCCCGGCAGCCCGGCCCCATTGTAGAGCAAGCCGCCGCCTGTCTCGCCCATGTACATTACTCCGGTTATGGTTATCTGCCTGACGTTGCTCAAGCATTTAATTTGTTGCGCCTGGATTTTGGAACGGCCTAGAGCCGGAAGCAATAGGGCCGCCAATATCGCGATCACGGCGATAACGACCAATAATTCAATCAGAGTAAACCCTTCATTGTGGGTCGTGGCCGACATCCCAACAGGCAACCGGCGCTGCTCGCCGACCCCGTCCGCAAACCCGGTGCGCTTCGTGTGGCCGCTCATATCAGATGCACTACTATCGCTTATGAGCCAACCATTTGCAACAATCATCGGCTACCGTTAGGCACCATGCTTGCCAAAACTATTGCCAGGAATTGGTCCAGGTTTCGGAATTTGTTGTGATGAGCACAAAACCCTGGCCAACGGCAAGCTGTGGCGTGCCTCCCGTCCAGGAATTTCCACTGTACGGGTAGGCCACATAGGCGTTGCTAGTCGTGTTCCAGAGCTTGATCGTGTCACCGTTGTGGGGCGCGTACTCGGTGACATTGGTGATATACCCCGCCACTGGCGCACTGGCGCTCAAATAGTTGGTGGACGGGCTGTCGTTGGTCTCCGGGCCGACGTGGAAGATTTGCTCCCCGCGAATCAAACCAACGAATGTATTAGTGAAGGAGTGGGTAGAGTTCGTGTTGTACATTAAGAAGCTATAGCCTGGCAAAAGCGTTATATCTGCGTTCACGAGAAAATCAGGAAACGATGGACCGGTGTTGGTTGCGCCTGTGAAACCGCTTCCATTCCACTTGTAGATTCTTGTCTGGTACTGGGCGCTGCCCCAAGCGTTGGAAATGGCGAAGAGCGGATAAAGCGTGTTCATGGGGTGCATGGTCGCGCCAGGGTTGAACTCTACATTCAGGATATTGTCATCGACCTGGTAGAGTTGATCCGCCACCAGATTAGTTCCTGGGGCGATGGTCTGCTTGTAGAAGCCGATGGTCTGCGAAGTGCTGTTGCTTCGGCTAACGACGTAGAATTTGTTGGAGGCGCTGCCCACGTTGCTATCGATGAAACTGTTGTTGCCCGTCACCGAATTCATCACCAGATTGGTGGCCACTTGAGTCCAATTGGTGTTGGCCAGATTGGTTGAGGCATAAACGTTCCAGTTGCTGCTGCCGGGCGTGCCGGTCATGCTGAAGTTGAAAGAGGAACCGTTGTAAGCGCCATTGAAGAAAAAGGGCGCGCCGCTGTAGGTCGCACCGTTGGTGAACGCGACCGGAGGCTGCTGGCCGTTGTGGTCCAGGGATTGCTGAAACATGGGCCAGGGTGCCTCGGCCTGCGGTGGCGAGGCGCCCCACAGGCAATAGAGATACCCGTCCTCGGCGCCAAAGACGACCGAGCCGTCGGGTAAAATGGCCGGACTCCCGATAATGGCTGAGGAAGTCGAGTTTGTATATGTCCATACGGCGACTCCATTGCTGATCGCGTACACATAACCACCTTCATCGCCGACATAGACCGTTCCGTTCGCCGCGACGGCCGGGGAGCCGATAATGTAATTGTCCAGGTTGGTAAAGATCTACTTCGGAGTGCCGTTGGAATTGACTGCAAAGACACATCCGGTGTTGTCTTGAAACAACGCGGCTGAACCTACATAAATCACTCCGTTCTGGTCGATGGTGGGAGCGCTCTGGATGATATTGCCGCCTCCGTAACTGGCCACATCGAATATCCAGTTCAACGAGCCGTCCGGGTTGACGTCGTACAAGTACGGAGACTGCACATCGTCACCGTTGTAAAATCCAGAATCACGGCTCGAGGGAGACGGAACAAATTGAGAGCGGCCCGCTTCGCGGGCTGTCTCGCCCTACTCTATTTACGGTGAGGACGCGTAATCTGGTCGCGCGGTGGCGGGGTGATCCAATTTGTGTCCGAGCACGTATTTTGCATTTCCGGGCATGGCATGGTAGAATGCCAAGTGTGAGCGCTCACGCGCGTGTTCTTTGAAATTTTGCAGTCGGGAATCCGGGCTCGCAGAAATGGAGACAGGATGAA